>DASSOX010000018.1:0-11513 GCA_035700125.1 Gemmatimonadaceae bacterium | reverse complement strand
TGAACACTGCCGCGTTGGCTACTTCACCACGATGTTCAGCAACCTACCCGGCACGAAGATAACCTTGGCTGGTTCGCCATTGACGAACTTCGCCACGCCGGGCTCGGAGAGGGCGGCGGAGAGCGCGGCATCACGATCTATCTCGCGAGGGACGCGAACGCGGCCGCGGACCTTGCCGTTCACCTGAACCACGAGCTCGATCTCGTCTTCCACGAGTTGCGACTCGTCGTACGCCGGCCAGCCGGAGTCGAACACGCTCACGTCGTGGCCCATCCGCTCCCACAATTCCTCCGCGAGGTGCGGGGCGAAGGGTGACACGAGCTGCACCAGCGGCACCACTTCGGCGCGGTGCGGCGTGCGCTCGTTGGAGCGGAGCGCGTTCATGTACTCCATCATCGCCGCGATCGCGGTGTTGTAACTCAGACGCTCGATGTCGTCGCCCACCTTCCTGATGGTCTGGTGCAGCTTGCGCATCACCGACGCATCGGGCGCTCCATCGGAACGCATCTCGAGCACCGAGGCCCAGAGCCGATCGAGGAAGCGGCGCACGCCGGAGATTCCCGCCTCGCGATAGTCGCCTCCCTCCTCGAAGGGGCCGAGGAACATGAGGTAGGTGCGCAGCGTGTCTGCACCCCAGCGCTCGATGTACTCGTCGGGGTTGATCACGTTCCCCTTCGTCTTCGACATCTTCGCGCCTTCGCGGATGATGAGACCGTGCGCGCGAAACTTCCTGAACGGCTCCTCGAAGTCCAGATGCCTGGCGTCGTGCAGCACCATCGTCACGAAGCGAGTGTAGAGCAGATGCAGAACGGCGTGCTCGTTCCCGCCGATGTACGAGTTCACCGGGAGCCAGCGACGAGTGCGCGCTGCATCGAAGGGGCGATCGTCGAACTCGGTGCTCGGGTAGCGCAGGAAGTACCAGGCGCTGTCGAGGAAGGTGTCCGAGACATCGGTCTCGCGACGCGCCATCTTCCCGCACTCCGGACACGGCACCCTGTACCACTCCTCGTGCCGCGCGAGCGGCGACACTCCGCTGTCGTCGGGGCGGAAGTCCTCTACGTACGGGAGTACCACCGGCAGATCCTTCTCCGGCACCTGCTGCACACCGCAATCATCGCAGTAGATCACCGGGATCGGAGGCCCCCAGTAGCGCTGCCGCGAGATTGCCCAGTCGTGCAGACGGTAGGTAACCGTTCCCTTGGCGGCGCCCTCCGTCTCGAGCCACCCCACGATCTGTCGCTTCCCCTCCTCCACCGAGAGCCCGTCGAAGCGACCGGAATTCACCAGTCGCACCCCCTCGCTCGCAGTGTACGCTTCGGTGAGCGGTGCGCTCGCGTCATCCCCCTCGCCCGCCACCACGCGCACGATCGGCAGGCCGAACTTCTCAGCGAACTGGAAGTCGCGCTCGTCGTGACCCGGCACCGCCATGATGGCACCGGTGCCGTACTCCATCAGCACGTAGTCGGCAATCCAGACGGGGATGTCCTTCCCCGTGGCCGGATTCTTCGCGTACGCGCCGGTGAAGACGCCGGTCTTCTCCTTCTCCGTCACCTTCCGCGCCACCAGATCCTGCTTCGCTGTCCGCGTGACGTACGCGTCCACGGTGCCGCGCTGCGACCTCGTTGTGATCGTAGACACGAGCGGGTGCTCCGGCGCCAGCACCAGATACGTCGCCCCGAAGATCGTGTCGGGGCGCGTCGTGAAGACCGCTATCTCCTCGTCGCCCACTCGAAAGCGCACCTCGGCGCCCTCGGAGCGGCCGATCCAGTTCCGCTGAGCCGTCTTGGTGGTCTCCGACCAGTCGATCCAGTCGAGATCGTCCAGCAGCCGTTGCGCGTAGTCGGTGATGCGAAAGAACCACTGCTCCAGGAAGCGCTGCTCCACGGGCGTGCCGCAGCGCTCGCACGCGCCGTTCACGACCTGCTCGTTGGAGAGCACGGTCTTGCACGACGGGCACCAGTTCACTGCCGCCTTCTTCCTGTAAGCCAGCCCGCGGTTCATGAGCTGGAGGAAGATCCACTGCGTCCACTTGTAGTAGTCGGGGTCGGTGGTGGAGAGCTCGTGCGACCAGTCCACCATGAGTCCCACGCGCCGGAGCTGCCGGCGGAAGTTCTCGATGTTGCGCGGGATCAGCTCCATGGGGTGGATGCCGACCTTCAGCGCGTAGTTCTCCGAGTGAATCCCGAAAGCGTCGAAGCCGATCGGCTCGAAGACGTTGTTCCCCTTCAGCCGCTGGAATCGTCCATGTATGTCGTTCCCCGTGAAGGCGAAGACGTTGCCGATGTGCAGCCCCTCGGCCGACGGGTATGGGAACATCATCAACTGGTAGAACGGCTTCGGCGCCCGGTCGAGGTCGGGCGAGTTGGTGGAGTGCGCCTTCCAGCGCTCCTGCCATTTGCGTTCTATGGCGGTGGGATCGTAGCTCGCCTCGTTCTGGGCGACTGAATCTTGTTTCGGTGCTGTCATGGGGAAGCGTGGCCGCGCGGCACTATTGGCGGCGCAGCTCCGGAGAAGCGAAAGTGGACCAAACGGCCCGGAAGTCCTGATGCAATCGAAATCTAGCCCCCACGATAACCCACACAAGCACACTCGCGCACTCGATGCCGACGCCATAGCGCTCGGCACGACGGTGCGCTCGGTGCAGCGCCGCATCGTGGCTGGTGGCGGCGCGGTGGCGCTGATCATCGTGGTGGTGCTGGCGTGGTCCGGGATGGTGTGGGTCCAGTCGGTGCTCGGCGGGAGCGACGCGGAGCAGCTCCGCGAAGCGCGGCAAACGATTCTCCTCGGCGCCGCCGTCATGCTGGGGCTGGTGGAGCTCGCCCTGCTCTTCCTCAGCCGTTACGTGGCGCACCGGGTGACCGAGCCTGCTGCCGCCCTCGCGGCTGCCGCCGAGCGCGTAACCTCCGGCGATCTGGCCGTGGATGTCGTGGAGATCGAGGAGGACGACGAGATGGGGCGTCTGAGCCGCGCCACGGCGCAGATGATCGCCGAGCTCCGGCGCCTCGTGCACATCCTGCGTGAGTCGGCGCGCGGCACCGCGTCCATGTCCGCCGAGATCACCACGGGGACGGAGCAGCTCTCGGGGACCGCGAGCGAGATGGCGCATACGTCGAGCGAGCTGAGTCAGCACGCCGGCGAGATGGCGCAGTCGATCGCCAACACCGCCGCCGACGCTGCGCGGCTGATGCTCATCTCGGAGCGCCTCAGCGAAGGTGCGCGCAACGGCGTGGAGCGCAACGAGCTGCTGGCCGAGCTGGCGCGCAACAACCGCGAGCGGCTCGACGAGAGCTCGGCCACGCTCACTGCCCTCGCCGCCGAGGCGAGTGCTTCCGCGGCATCGGCCGAGATGCTCGCGGCGGCATCGGAGGAGATCCGCACCTTCGTCACCTTCGTGCGCAAGATCGCGCGGCAGTCGAAGCTTCTGGCGCTCAACGCCGCGATGGAAGCGGCGCGCGCAGGCGACCGCGGCGACGGCTTCACCGTGGTCGCCACGGAGATCAGGAAGCTCGCTTCGATCTCGACCGAATCGGCCGAGCGAACGGCATCCATAGTTCACGAGATCCTCATGCGCGTCGACGAGTCGCGCGAGTACAGTCAGCGCACAGCCGTCACCGTGCAGAACGTGCAGCGCGCGACGCAGGACGCCATGGATTTCTTCGCGCAGATCGAGGCGGCCGTGCAGGACGCGCAGGGTTGGTCCGCCGCGGTCGATCAGGCCGCGGCCGAGTCGCGCCACCTCATCTCCGAATCCACCACCCGCCTCGACAACCTCTCCCGCGGCACCGAGTCCTTCGCCGCCGCGATGCAACAGGTGGCCGCCGCCACCCAGCAGCAGAGCGCCAGCGCCGAAGAAATCGCCGCTGCCTCCGCCGCCCTCGCGAACGCCTCTCAGCGACTCCTCGAGATCGTGTCCGTCTTCCGGCTGGACGCGCCGGACGAAAAGAGAGACAGCAGACAGCGGAGAGCGGAAAGCAGTGAACCGCTCGTAACACAGCGTCATCCCCGCGCAAGCGGAAATCCATTCACCCGTCATCCCCGCGCAAGCGGGAATCCATGTTAACGGACCCGAACATGGATTCCCGCTTGCGCGGGGATGACTGTTTGGGTGTGCAGTACCTGAACCCTGAACCCTGCCTCCTGAACCCTTTGTAGTTCCGCCCTGCCTCCTGAACCCTTTGTAGTTCCTGCTTTCTACTCTCTGCTGTCTGATCGCCGCTCCTCCCGCTACACCACCTCCCCCTCCACCACCTGCTTCGTCGTCACCAGGTTGACGTCCTGCTTCTTCCACTCCATGAGGAGCTTGTCCTCCTTCTCGGGATGGATCGCTCGTGCCGCGTCTACCACGAAGTGGATCTTCGGGATCCCTCGCTCGATGAATCCTTCGATGGCGTACTTGTCGCACACGTCGAGCGCGACTCCGTACACGACGATCTCCGTGGGATCCCAGACCTGAAGGAGGGTGTCGGTGTTGGGATTGGTGAAGACGTCGAACCAGTGCTTCCTGATCAGCACGTCCCCGCCATGGCTCCAGAGCTTCCGCGCCAGCTCCTGATGCGGGATCGGATCAGGCTCTATGATCAGGGGCGAGAACAGCTTCGTCTCCTCGATCTTCTCGGCGCCCGGCGTTCCACGCATGCAGTGCTCGGGAAATGTCTCCTCGAAGTCGGGCTTGTCAGATAGTTCGCGATGCCCGGGCACGTGGTCGTCCGCTGACGCCACGATATGGTACCCTCGGTCGTGCGCGTAGTCGGTGAGACGCTTCAGGTTGGGCTCGATCTTCTCCGCGCCGGGGACGTAGAGCTTCCCGTCGGGATCCATGAAGTCGTGCTGGGTGTCCACATCCCAGAAGATCACCGGTTTCTTCACCTCACCGTCCCTCCGATCGGGTAGTTCCATTGAGCCATCCCACTCTCACGCGCAGCTGCTCGGCAGTGGCGTTGGGAAGTTCCTCTACGACGTACTCGCGGCTGTCGCCCACGCCGCGCGCCGAGACCGCGAGGCCAGCCAGAGCGAGCGTGCGCGCGAATGGAAGCTCCTCCACTCCACCCACGTAGCGCTCGAACCAGTCGTGCATGTTGGTGCCAGCGGCCTCGCTCACCACTTCCTCGATGTCCTTCTCCGTGTAGCCGCGACCCTGCAGGTAGTAGCTGTCGCTTGGCGCGTCCCACGTACGCTTCTTGAGCAGCCGCAACGCATCGTCGAGCGACCGCGTGTTGCCGGTGCGCGAGCGGATCTCGAGGTCGAGCAGCAGCGCGAGCGCATCACCCTTGGTGTAGTACGAGATGAAGCTGCCGCTGCGATCCGCGTCCATCGGAGGCGGCGCACCATCCCAGAGCGGCGCGAGGAACGACGACATCCGCGCCGACACGTACTTCCGCCCCGGCTGCTCGCTGTTCACCCGAATCACGCCGCCGAGCGTCCTGTAGTACGCCGCCCTGTCCACCACGCCCGCGCGCAGCAGGCCGATCTGCCCGTAGTACTGCGTCCACCCTTCCGCCACCCAGAGGCTCGGCTGCCACTGCTCGGTGCTGTAGTCGAACGGTCCGAGCGCCTTGGGGCGGATGCGCTTCACGTTCCAGGTGTGGAAGTACTCGTGCGCTGCGGTCGAAATCCCGGCGAGCACCGTGGCCGTGTCGGACCAGGGAGTGCTCGAGACAATCTGCGTGGAGTAGAGGTGCTCCATCCCGTCACCGCCCTTGTAGCCGATGTGGAACAAGAACGTGTAACGGTCGAGCGGCGGCGGCGAAATGACGCGGTTCTCGTAGCGTACGATCTTCTCCACGTCGCGTACGAAGCGCTCGCGCTGGCCGTGCTCCGATCCGTTGTGATGCACGAGCACCCTGTACAGTCGCCCGTCCGCACGGAAGGAGTCTGCCACCACCCGCGGCGCGATCTCGGTGGGCGTGTCCACCATCCGGTCGTAGTTCTCGAAGCGGAACTCGCGCTGCGTGGTCGTATTGCTCTCTCCGTTGATGAGCTGCCAGGCCGGGAGCGCGGCTACGGTGAGTCGCACCGAGTCTGGTTTGTGCCCCACCACGTACATGAAAAGCGACGGTCCATTCAGGTTCGCGTGCGCCGTGTCGAGGACGCTGAACGTTCCCGACAACGTGTTGGAGTACATCTGATAGCTCACGCGCACGCTCCGCGCCGCACCGGGGTAGAGCCGCCAGAGCGAGCCGTTGATCCGCTCGAAGGTCACCGGCGTACCGTTGTCCGTAGTGGCCGTGAAGCCGCGCAGGTTACGCGCGAAGCCCATGTTCGCGTAGCGACCGGGCGACCAGACGGGGAGCTGCAGCTCGAGCGTGTCGCCCCTCAGGCGGCCGATATCCATCCGAACATCGTAGCGATGGCCGCTCGTGTCGGTGGCGTCGAGATGGTAGGCGATATCGTACGCGGGAACACCCGCCTGCCGTGGTGCGGAAGAAGCCCCGCCGACGAGCGAACAGCCGGCGATGGCGATCGAGAAGAGGCCGACAGCGACTCGGTAGTGCACGATTCCTCCCTTCAGGCGCGCCATGTTCCGCGGGCCTCGATAGATGGTTGTCGAATCCGGGCTTGCAGCTGCAGCTCTCTCTCCGCACGCGCTTCCGGCGGCGACGCTCGCAGCCCGCGAACAATCACGGCCGCTCGTTTCTCGCTCTGCCGCGACCGGTGGTGCGTGCGCGTCCCCGCATGATCGCGGAAATCGCGTCGGACCCGTACTGCATCACTCCCAGCCCGATGCCCAGCGCTATGAGAAGTATGGTGGTATAGAAGCGCCACACGAACAGTATGGAGCCGTAGCGAGCACCCATGTCGCCAGCGGCGCCGCCGAGGAAGCCGATCTCCACGAGCCCCGCCCCGGAGGGCGTGGGGAGCGCGAGCTGGCCATAAGTGAGGATGAGCGATGCGAAGATCAGCGGCCCCGTAGCCGGCGGGTGCGCGAGCGTGAGCGCGAGCACCGGGAGAATCGCCACGCGCGCCGCCAGACTCACCAGCGTGAGTGGAACGCTCGCCACGAGCGGCCAGGCGGACATGCGACGATAGTACGCCCACGCCCTCCGTGTACCGCGCTGCACGGCGCCCCCCGAGCGCGCCGAGAGTCGCACGGCACCCCACCAGATGAGCGCGATCACCGCCAGCGCGACGGCGATCCATATCCAGCTTCCGGTCATGCGGCTCTCCAGCAGCGGCCGAGCCGCGCGCCACCAGCTCGGCGCGTACACGAGCGCCAGCCAACCGGCCACCGCGATCACCAGCGGCCACATGACCAGCACTTCGACAACTGCTGCCACTATACCGGCGGAAAGTGGCACCTTCGCGTGCGTCAACGCCGCGAGGCGTGCCGGTTCGCCACCGAGGCGGAGCGGCGTGACTGCCGATGCGGCATCACCCACCGTGTTGAGCGCCAGAACCTCCATGAACGGAACCTTGAAGCGCATCCCGCGAAGGATCCACTGAAAGCGCCAGGCGCGGGCTACGAGGTCTACGACGACGAGTGCGATGCAGATGAGATGGGCTTGCAGCAGCGACATCCAGCAGAATACGCGGTGTACGCTGGTTGCCGCCAGTGATGGCGCTGGTGTAGGTTCCCCTGCCATGTCCATTACCGATCAGGGCGCGGACCTCGCGCGATTTGCCCTCTTCGAGGGCTTCACGGAAGCCGACCTCGATGCTCTCGCCGCCGCGATGGAGCACGCCACCTTCGACGAAGATCGCTTCATATTCCACGAGGGCGACCCCCGCGGCCTGCTGGCGGTGATCCAGGAGGGGAGCGTCGCCATCGAGAAGGACGCCGACTCGCGAGTCGTGCGACTCGCGACGCTCTCGACGGGTGAGGCGCTGGGCGAGGGTGTCGTTCTCGCCGCCGACGAGCCGCATGGCACGAGCGCGCGAACCATAGAGCCTACTACTATCCTGTACTGGAACGCGCTCGAGCTGCGGTCGCTCCTCCTGGAGCGTCCCTCGCTCTTCGCGGCACTCGTAGCGCGCGCCGCGGCGGTGGTTTCGCGACGTCTCCGCGCGGCCGACGCCACGCTGGCCGGCCGCGGGAGGATGATCGGCTTCGTGGGCGGGAAGCGGCGCCTGGAGCACGACCTCCTCGGCGAGCGCGAAGTAGCCGACGACGCGCTCTACGGCGTACAGACGCTGCGTGCGCTGGAGAACTTTTCCATAACCCGCGACCCGATCCGCGAGTATCCGGCGCTCGTCAACGCGCTCGCCGCGGTCAAGGAGGCCGCCGCCCTCGCCAACGGCGAGCTCGGACTCCTGGATCCTGCAGTACGCGATGCGATCGTGCGCGCCGCGCGCGAGATCCGCGCTGGCCGTCATCACGAGCACTTCCTGGTGGACATGATCCAGGGCGGCGCCGGCACCTCGACGAACATGAACGCCAACGAGGTGATCGCCAACCGCGCACTCGAGCTGCTGGGGCGCGCCCGCGGCGACTACTCCGTGGTGCACCCGAACAACCACGTCAACCTCTCGCAGTCCACCAACGACGTCTACCCGACCGCGGTAAAGCTCGCGATCCACACGAACATCGAGGAGCTGCGCTCGGCGATGCGTGAGCTCGCGATGGCCTTTCTCGACAAGGGCACCGAGTTCGCCGGCATCCTCAAGATGGGACGCACGCAGCTCCAGGACGCCGTGCCCATGACGCTCGGTCAGGAGTTCGCCGCGTTCGGTCACACGATGCTCGAGGATATAGACCGCCTGGCCGAAACCCAGGCGCTCCTCCGCGAGATCAACATGGGTGCGACCGCGATCGGCACCGGGATCACCGCTCCAGCGGGCTACGCGGAACGCGTGCGCGCCCACCTCGCCGAGATAACGGGGCTCCCCTTCATCACCGCCCCCGACCTCGTGGAGGCCACCAGCGACACCGGCGTCTTCGTGCAGGTGTCGAGTGTCCTCAAGCGTTGCGCGGTGAAGCTCTCCAAGATCTGCAACGACCTTCGCCTCCTGAGCTCCGGCCCGCGCGCCGGCCTTGGTGAGATCAACCTCCCGGCGCGCCAACCCGGTTCGTCCATCATGCCGGGGAAGGTGAACCCGGTGATCCCGGAGGTGGTGAACCAGGTCTGCTTCGACGTGATCGGCGGCGACGTCACGGTCACCATGGCCGCCGAGGGCGGCCAACTGCAGCTGAACGTCTTCGAGCCGGTCATCGCCTACCGCATCCTCGGGAGCCTGCAATCGCTGCGCAACGCCTGCACGGTTCTCCGCGAGCTGTGCGTGGTGGGCATCACCCCGAACCGCGATCGGATGCGCTGGTTCGTGGAGCATTCGATAGGAATCGTCACTGCCCTCCTCCCCTCGATCGGCTACGAGGCCGCTACCAGCGTCGCCAAGGAAGCGCTGGAATCCGGCCGCTCCGTCTACGACGTAGTCTGCGACCGCGGCCTCCTCACCCGCGCCCAGCTTGATGAGATCCTCGATCCGGCGAAGATGACGGGGGGGAGTGACGTAAAAAGCGGGAAGCAGGAAGCAGGAAGCAGGAAGCAGTGAACTGCCTGTAGGGCCGTCATCCCCGCGAAGGCGGGGATCCATGTTCGACCTGGCTAACATGGATCCCCGCCTTCGCGGGGATGACGGTGGCATGGGTCCTTGCTCGTGCGGGCACGGCCCTGCATGGTGTGCCGGTACCTGCCTCCTGCCTCCTGCTTCCTGCTTCGCCCGCAGTTCCTGAACCCTGCCTCCTGAGCCCTTACTCCATGCGCCGTCCCCGCCTCGATCCCTCCGCCTTCCACCTCCCGGTGGAGCGCATGCGTGAGGGGTACTACTCGGATAAGTACTTCGTGCGGGCGAGGGAGACGCTGCTGAAGGATGGGTATTCGCCCAGCGTGAAGATGCAGGTGTTCGGAAAGGCGCAAGCGTTTCTGGGGGGCATGGACGAGGCGATCGCCATCCTCAAGCTGTGCTCCGATGATTGGGATGCCCTCACCGTTTACGCGCTCTACGATGGCGACGAGATCGAGCCATGGGAGACGGTGATGACCATCGAGGGGCCCTACGCCTCCTTCGCGCAGCTCGAGACTCTCTACCTCGGCGTCCTCGCCCGGCGCACGCGCGTGGGGACGAACACGCGCCTCGTAGTGGATGCCGCGCGCCCGAAGACGGTGATGTTCTTCCCGGCCCGCCACGATCACTGGCTGGTACAGACGGGCGATGGATATGCGGCGCACATCGCCGGCGCGATCGGAGTCTCCACCGATGCGCAGGCGAGTTGGTGGGGGTCGGAAGGCGTCGGCACGGTGCCTCATGCGCTAATTGCCGCCTACAACGGCGATACGGTGCTAGCCACGCAGAAGTTCGCCGAGTTCGTGGATCCCGCCACGCAGATCATCACCCTCGTCGACTACGACAACGACTGCGTGGGGACGAGTCTCCAGGTTGCGCGCGCGATGGGCGAGCGACTGAGTGGCGTCCGCCTCGACACCAGCGAGAACCTGGTCGACGAGTCCATCATCCCGCAGATGGGCACCTTCCGCCCCACCGGGGTGAACCCGCAGCTCGTGTGGAACGTACGCGAGGCGCTCGATGCCGAGGGCTTCAGCCACGTTCAGATCGTCGTCTCCGGCGGCTTCACCGTCGAGAAGATTCGCGCCTTCGAGGCCGCCCACGTCCCGGTCGACTCCTACGGTGTCGGCTCTTCTCTCTTCTCGGGCAAGTTCGACTTCACCGCCGACATCGTATGCGTCGATGGCCGCCCCGAATCGAAAGCCGGACGTGAAGAGCGGCCGAATCCGCGATTGGAGTTGGTGAAATAGACGGAAACGAATACAGGAAAAGGGGGCGGACTCCCCCTTTTCTTCTCTTGTAAGGTCTTCCCCTACCCTCCTGTAATCCCTCTCCCGACAACAACATTGGTCTACGGTAAACAGTAGCCAGAAAGGCGTGGCAACGGGCCGTTTTCGCTTGCTTTGTCGTTGGTGTGGCCATAGCTTGCGCGCCAAACCCCACAACCGGGCGCAAATATCGCGTCCACATCGATCGAACGCCTTTCAGGATACGGGATGACTGGTCACCACCGCGCGCGCCGGTTCTTCTGGACCGCGCTGATACCGGCGCTCGCCTTAGGGCTGGCTGCCTGTTCCCACGACCCCAACAGCACCTTCGGCGCCCACTCTGAGGTGGGTCAGGCGCAGGAAAGCCTGACCAATCTCCTCCTGGTACTGGGCGCAATAGTCTTCGTCGTCGTGGAAGGGCTCCTGGTCTACGTGCTCATAAAGTACCGGGCGCGCCCCGGCGGTCCGGCGCCGAAGCAGACCCATGGCAATACGAAGCTCGAGGTTACCTGGACGCTGATCCCTGCCGTGATCCTCGCGATCATTGCAGTCCCCTCGGTACGCACGATCTTCGAGACTCAGGCCCCGGCGCCCGCCTCGGCGCTGCAGGTCGAGGTGATCGGTCACCAGTGGTGGTGGGAGTTCCGCTACCCGGCGTACGGAGTCACCACGGCGAACGAGCTGTACCTTCCGACCGGGCAGAAGGTGAACCTGCAGTTGACCTCCAACGATGTGATTCACTCGTTC
>DASSOX010000017.1:0-8791 GCA_035700125.1 Gemmatimonadaceae bacterium | reverse complement strand
GAAGCGGGGAGCCATGTTCGTCCGAGTAACATGGCTCCCCGCTTCCGCGGCGATGACAGGCTGTTACCTACGGGGCTCTCCCCCGAAGCCGTTCCCTGCTCTCTGCTTTCTGCCTTCTGCTCTCTTTCTGCCTACTTGGCTCCCGCCGCCGCGGCGGCTTCCTCATCCTCTTCCAGCAGCGTCTTCTGCGTCTCGGGCCTGGGGCCTTCGAGCGGCACGAGGGCAATGTCGAAGACTTCATCGAGGGTGCTGACGCAGTGGAAGTCGAGGCTGTTGCGAACATCCTCGGGGATGTCTTCCAGGTCGGCTTCGTTTTCCCTCGGGAGGATGATGGTCTTGATGCCGGCGCGGTGGGCACCGAGCACCTTCTCCTTCACTCCTCCGATCGGGAGGACGCGACCGCGCAGCGTTATTTCACCCGTCATCGAGACGTCGCTGCGGACGGGGCGGCCCGACATCGCGGAGACCAGCGCAGTGCTCATCGTGACGCCGGCGCTGGGGCCGTCCTTCGGAATCGCGCCCGCGGGCACGTGGATGTGCACCTCGATGTTTCCCAGGCGGTCGTTGGGGATGTGCAGCCGCGTGGCGTGCGTCGCGGCGTACGTGAGCGCCGCACGCGCCGACTCCTTCATCACGTCGCCGAGCTGGCCCGTGAGGATCAGTGACACGGTGCCGAGCCCGCTGACCTGCGTGACGTTCTCCTGCGGCGGCGGACCGAGAAGGCGGCGGATCGCCGCTTCCACGAACATGATGTCGCCACCGGCTGGCGTGTAGTACATCCCGGTCGCCACGCCAACCTCGTTCTCCTCGTTGGCGCGCTCGGGATGCACCCTCGGCCTGCCGAGCAGTTCGCGCACGTCCTCGGGGCCGAGAGTCAGCTCCGTGCTCTCACCTGCAGCGAGCTTGCGCGCCACCTTTCGCGCCACCGCGCCGATCTGACGCTCGAGCTGCCGCACACCGCTCTCGCGAGTGTACTTGCTCACGACCGCCATCACCGCGTCGTCGCTGAAGCTCACACCCTTGCCGGCGAGCCCCGCGTCGTCGAGCTGCCGCGGGATCAGATACTTCTTGGCGATCTCCGCCTTCTCCCTCTCGGTGTAGCCGGAGAACTCCACCACCTCCATGCGGTCGAGCAGAGGGGCGGGGATGTTCTGGATGAAGTTCGCCGTCGCGATGAAGAGCACCTCGCTCAGATCGAACGGGATGTTCAGGTAGTGGTCGGTGAAGTTGTCGTTCTGCGCGGGGTCGAGCACTTCGAGAAGAGCGCTCGCCGGGTCGCCCTGGAACGACACGCCCAGCTTGTCCACCTCGTCCAGCAGGAAGACGGGGTTCTTCGTTCCCGCCTGCTTCATCCCCTGGATGATGCGGCCGGGCATCGCACCCACGTACGTGCGCCGGTGGCCGCGGATGTCCGCCTCGTCGCGCGCACCGCCGAGCGCGGCGCGGACGTACTCGCGTCCGAGCGCACGCGCGATGGATTTCGCGATGCTCGTCTTGCCCACACCCGGCGGTCCGACGAAGAGGAGGATCGGACCCTTGGCCATCGCCCGCGCCTTCGCCTCTCGCTTGTCGGTGATCTGGCGATCCTCGTGCTCGTTGGAGCCGAGCGTGGGGTTCGCGTCGTCCAGGTCGGGCTTGAGCTTGAGGGCTGGGAACTCGCCGCTCTTCTCCACTTCGTTGGCGAGCTCCTCGGCCTTGAGCTGACGAACCGCGAGGAACTCGAGCACGCGGTCCTTCACATCCGGAAGGCCGTAATGGTCTTCGTCGAGTACCTCGGCCGCGTGCTTCAGTACGAGGTTGTCGTCGGAGCGAGTGTTCCAGGGGAGCTCGGCGATCCACTCCAGATAGGTGCGGATGACTTGCGCTTCCATGGACTCGCGTCCGGTGCGCTCGAGGCGGCCGAGCTCGCGCTCGACCTCCTGCCGCGCGGTCTTGGGGAGATCGAGCTTCGCGAGCTTTTCACGCAGCTCTTCGATCTCGCGATTCTGGTCGTCGTCGCCGAGCTCCTTCTGGATCGCGCGCATCTGCTCGCGCAGGTACATCTCGCGCTGGCGCTGGCCGAGCTCCTCCTGCACCTGCGATTTGATGTCTTCCTGCGCCTCCAGCAGTCCGATCTGCCGTTGGACGTGCACGAGCACTCGGCGGAGCCGCTCCTCGACGCTGTGCGTCTCGAGCAGCCCCTGCTTCTCGGGGACGCTGAGCTCGATGTAGCCAGCGACGAGATCCGCGAAACGTCCGGGGTCGGTCACGGAATCGAGCACCTGGTGGACTACCTCTTCGGGGAGCCCGCGCTTCTCGCCAAGCTCCGCGGCGCGCTCGCGCGTTTCGCGGTGCAGCGCTTCGAAGGCGGGGTCGTGCTCATCAACGGGGCTCATCTCCTCGGATGGGACCACGACCGCGCTGAGGTAGTTATCGGTCATCGTGTACTGAAGTGCCGCGGCGCGCTGCTCTCCCTGAAGAAGGAGCTGCACTCCACCGAGCCCGCGCTGTACCTGCCCGATGCGCGCGATGACGCCCATCGAGTAGAGTATGTCGGGCGTGGGCTCGTCGGCGTTGTCACGCTGGGCGACGGCGAAGACCAGCCGGTCGGCCTTCAGGGCGGCCTCGATGGCTCTCAGGGTACCGGGCCGGCCCGCGGCGATGGGCGCCGTGAGTCCGGGGAAGATCACGGTTCCACGGAGCGGTAATACGGGCAAGGTCAGACGTTGTGCCATGATTCAGAGCTCAATGTTGAGTGTCGAGCCGCGGAGTGTCGCGTGTTCGAGAGACATGAATCCCGCACGCTCCATTCCGGCCCGCCGTGATCGACCGGCAGAAATGATACCCCCGGCCGATCAATCGGGTATACTTCGTTACAGTATTCAAGAGCCGACGAGACCGGGCCGTTCCGCGAACCGCTCCAGGGCATGACTTACGCCAGCGCGGCAGGAAATGCAACTTCTGCCCGTCGGATTGACGTAGTGGAACTGCCAGCGCGGCCGGATCGTCTTTTCAGGCGCTCCGGCTGGTTGTAGACTAAGCATCTTGTATTCCCGCCAGGATTACGACGTGCCCGATCCCATCGCCCTTTCATCAGACGCCGAGTTCCGGGCGCTCGCAGAGCGCGCGCTCACAGCGCATTACGAGCTGGATACGGAGCTCGGTCGCGGCGGCATGGGAGTCGTGTACCGAGCCACGGACCGACGGCTCAAGCGCGTCGTCGCGATCAAGATCCTCCCTCCGGAGCTCGGCTTTCGCGGCGACATCCGCTCGCGCTTCCTGCGTGAGGCGCAGACCGCGGCGCAGCTGAGCCATCCGAACATCGTGCCCATCTACTCGGTAGATGAGCGCGAAGGGCTCGTGTACTTCGTGATGGCGTGCGTGGACGGACCCACGCTTGCCCGGCGCGAGCACGACGAGGGGCAGCTCCCCGTGGAAACGACGCGGCGACTGCTGCGTGAAGTGGCCGACGCGCTCGCCTACGCTCACGCGCGCGGCGTGGTGCACCGCGACATCAAGCCCGACAACATCCTCATCGACCGAGAGAGCGGGAGAGCGATGGTGACGGACTTCGGTATCGCCAGAGCGGTGCAGGGCGGCGCCGATTCCCGGCTCACCGCCACCGGTGTGGCAATCGGCACCCCGGCGTACATGTCGCCCGAGCAGGCCGCGGGCGACCGCGAGATAGACGGGAGGAGCGATCTCTACGCGCTCGGAATAGTGGGCTACCAGATGCTGGCGGGGCGTCTTCCCTTCGAGGCGATGAGCACGCCCTCGATGCTGATGAAGCACATCATGGAGCAGCCGCCCGAGGTCACCGACTTCCGTCGCGACGTTCCGCCGGATCTTGCGGCGGCGGTGATGAAGCTACTCGAGAAGGAACCGGAGAATCGCTTCGCGAGCGCTTCCGATCTCGCGAATGTTCTCTCGGGCGATCCGGTGGCGCGCGCCGAGCTGCTCTCCGCGCCACCGCGCGATCGCGCTCGTAACGAGCGCGTGGGTAACGATCGCTGGGCGCAGCCGTCAACCGCGCAGTACCCGCTCGCGGGTCGCACGCTCGATGGCACGAGGGCCGGCGGGCTCGAGACGGCGAGCGATGAGTACTACGCACCGACCGCCGAGGAGATAGCGCGCTGGTCGGCGCCCGAAGTGCAGCGATTCCGCTCCTCGTTCGCGCGCTTCGCTTTCGTGAACGCGGTCATCGTGATCGCCGCGATCTTCACGAGCAGCGACTTCATCAGCATCACGGTGATCTGGGGTATCTTCATGGCGCTGAAGTACTCCAAGCTCTGGTCGGCCGGGTACGACTGGCACGATGTCTTCCGCGAGCCGCGCGATCGTCCGTTCACCGATGTGCTGCAGGAGGCTGGAGAACACATCGAGGACTTCTTCAACAAGTTCGACAAGAAGAAGCGCGGCAAGGTACGCGAGGGCCGCCGGCGGCGCCGGCTCGCGGCTCCGCCGCAGCGCCCGGTTCTTCCGCCGGGGAGCGCCTCGGCTCCCGCGCGTCCCGCCGACTACGGGCGCTACGCCGACCAGGTCCGCCGCGCCTCGCACGACCTCGAGGAGATTGCTCGAATCGTGACTGCGCTGCCGCGCTCCGATCAGTCGCTCGTGGAGGGTGTGGTGCCCGCTGCCGAAGGGCTCTTCAAGCGCACGCAGGGATTGGCGGCCACGTTGAACGCGACCGAGCCCGCGCCCGGCGCGGCGGATCGGATAGAGGAGGAGATCGCGAAGCTGGAGGCACAGGCCAACCCGCTCGACGTGGCGCGGAGCGAGGAGCGCGTTCGGCGGCTCGCGCTTCTCAAGCGCGAACGGCGCGCCGTGGCTGACCAGGTGCGCCGGCACGACGAGACGGCCGCGAAGCTCGAGAGCTGTCTCCTCGCCCTGCAGAATATGCGAATAGACGTACTCCGACTGCGCGCCGAGGGCGTGGCGGGGGTCAGCCAGCACATCACTCTCCTCACCGAGCGCGCCCGCTCGCTCGCCGATGAGGTGGATGCGGTAGTGCAGGTGGGTGCCGAAGCACGCGGTTCTGTGGAGGGCGGCCGCGTGTGACCGATCCAATGCGCGACCGCGTGGTCGCCGTGATCGGCGATGTGTACGAGCTCGGCCAGGAGCTCGGGCGTGGAGGGATGGCGATAGTCTATCGAGCCACCGATCTACGCCTTCGTCGTGATGTGGCGGTGAAGGTGCTCCCGCCCGAAATGGCGTTCCGCGCCGACGTGCGACGCAGATTCCTCCGCGAGGCGGAGACCGCCGCACAGCTCGACCATCCGAACATCGTCCCCATCTACTCGGTAGACGAGCGCGGTGGGCTCGTCTACTTCGTGATGGCGCTGGTGGAGGGCGAGAATCTTTCGGCGCGCCTCGCGCACGGTCGCCCGGATGTGGAGGAGACGCGGCGCATTCTGCGTGACGTGGCCGACGCGCTCGCGTATGCGCACTCGCGCGGCGTGATCCATCGCGACATCAAGCCGGACAACATCATCATCAGACGCGAGGACGGCAGGGCGCTCGTCACTGATTTCGGAATCGCACGTGCAGCGGAATCGGGGTCGCATCTCACGGCTACGGGAGTGGCGGTGGGGACGCCGGCCTACATGTCGCCGGAGCAGGCACTGGGTGAGCGCGAGGTCGATGGCAGGAGCGATATCTACTCGCTCGGTATCGTTGCCTACCAGATGCTCGCCGGTGCGCTTCCGTTCGCGGCGGTGAATACGCCGGCGATGATGATGAAGCACGTGAGCGAGATGCCGCGCCCGTTGCTCGATGTTCGTCCCGACCTCCCGCCCGCTCTGGTCGCCGCGGTGGAGCGCGCGATCGCCAAGCGGCCGGAGGACCGGTGGCAGGACGCCGGGTCTTTTCGCGATGCACTGGTCAGCGATTCAGTCGCGCCGTGGCTTCTCGAGACCGCGACGATGCCGTCGCCGTGGCCCCGGGGGAGTACTCGAGGTTCGTCCACCGCTGCCGGTGTGCCTCCCGGGGGCCACGAGCGCGCGAGCGCCGGTGGAATCCCGACGCGGCCGCCCCCTACTCACTCGCCTCCGCCCGAGGCAGCACGGCCCGAGCAGTCCCAACTTCCGTATCTGGAATCGCTCCGGGGAGGAGGACGGCGCAGCCGGCGCAAGCGGAAGGAAGACAGTCTCGAGACTTTTGCAGCGCGCCCCCTGGAGCAGCGAATCATCCTCTTTCGCCGCAACCTCGCCGGCACCGGCGCCACGGTAGCCACGCTGGCGGGGATCAACTTTCTGACCTCTCCGCACTTCCCCTGGTTCCTCTTCGCGGCGATGGGGATGGGTGCGAATATCGCGCGGCAGTGGAGCATCCTCTGGGCCGAGGGCGTTACGTGGAAGCGGATTTTCCAGCGCGATGTGGCGCCGCCTGCGGAATCGCCTCCGCTATCCGCGCCGAAGGGATCGAGGCGCGTGAGCGCGCCATCGCCATCGGCGGCGGAGCAGGGCGCCGCGAAGCTCGCGTCGCCCGAGGTGCTGGCAGGTCCGCATGGCGTCGCCGTGCGGCGGGTGGCGGCCGATAGGGAAGCGATACTCTCCATCATGCGCACACTCTCGAAGGCAGACCGCGAGCTGATCCCGGATGTGGCTCCCACGGTTGACGCGCTGGCCGCGCGCGGCGCGTCCATCGCCTTCATGCTGCATCACCTGGACACCGATCTCTCCCCCGATGCCATGCAGCGGCTCGAAGCGCGCATCGCCGAGGTGCGCGCCGAACCCGAGGACTCGGCAGACCATTCGCGCCGCCTCTCGCTCCTCGAGCGCCAGCACGCCTCGCTCGCGGAGCTCACCTCGCGCCGCGTACGGCTCTACGGCCAGCTCGAAAGCGTGGGAATGGCGATGCAGAACCTGAAGCTCGACCTTCTGAAGCTCAGCTCATCTGGCGTCCAGGCCGCTCTCGCCGAAGTCACCAGCGCCACAGTCGAAGCCCGCGCCCTCTCCCGCGACATCGACCACGTGCTGGCGGCGGCGGATGAGGTGAGGAGGATCTGAACTGCGGGAGTTCAGGAACCGTTCTTATAACCGTCATTCCCGCGCAAGCGGGAATCCATTTTACCCGGCCGAACATGGATCCCCGCTTCCGCGGGGATGACGGCTAGAAGTAGCACCGGAAGTCCGAACGCTTCAGCGGTTCCCCAGCGCTGATATCCAGACGGCGCGATAAAAGATTGACGGTGTGCCTCCGTCCATCACCCTTCCTTCGGCAACGATGTTGCCGGCGGGATCCACTTCGGTGATGGTGCCGTCCGTAGAGTAGCCGATCAAGGTGTTCCCGTTGGGAAGTCGCTGCGCTGAACCCATGAAAGTGGTGAAGATCGTGGGAGCGTGGCGGAAATCCGATACGAAGGTGGCGGTCTTGCTGGTCTCGTCGAGCGCGTACTCGACAGCGCGTGACTCACCGGGGTGGTGGGTCGTGCCGTTGTCGTATATGAGAATGTGGTCGTCGGGTAGCATGTGCGCGTAGTGCTGGCCGCCGAAGCCGCCGAGCGGGTCGCCGTCGATGGTGAAATCGCTCTTGGTGCCGCCCAGCTGCCATATCACTGCACCCGTATTGATGTCGTGCTTGGTGATCGCGCCGAGATTGCGCCAGCTCACGATCAGGTTGCCGTCGCTGTCGAAATCGAGCGAGTTCGGATGGCCCACATCGTCGGAGCCCTCCAGCGGAGGAGAGGTCCAGTCATCCAGCGTCCAGCGATCGGTGGTGTTGAAGAGGATCTGTGCATCTCCACTGGGGGAGAGCTTGAAGATCTTGTGTACCGAGACGAGGCTGTCGGCGGCGCCGCCGTGCCCCGTCATGTCCATCGGGTGCTGGTCGAATCCGAAGAGGTACGCTGCCACCACCGAGGTGTCCTGCATCGCGAAGCGGATGTCGTGTCCATCCATGAAGTACTGATCGGGGAGCTTCCATTCATGGGTGATGTCGCCAGCCACGGTGAACTCGGCGAACTCGCCGTCGATGGGCTGCCACCCGGTAGAGCCGCCCAGATAGATGGTGTAGTGGCCGTTCGGTTGTAGTTGCAGGTCCAGTATCTGATGGTAGTCGGGAAAGTGACGGTACCAGGCCAGCCTGCCGGTGCTGTCGAACGCCAGCGCATACAGCGTGCTGTCGTTCGCTTCCGCCTCGGTAAGGACGTAGCCGGCAGGGAAGGTACTGGTGCTCATCCTGATGGAGATGTTCTTCAGTACCTCGGGAAGCTGTTGCGTGGTGAAGCTCGACGACTGCGACACGGCGGAGTCGGCACCCGTTCTGGCCTCCAGGTGGATCTCGTACTCGGTGCCCGGCTCCAGAGCCGGAACTACTATCTGCGCGGTGCCGTCGGATACGGGGAGGAAAGGTGTCGCCCGCGGTTCACCGCCGGCCGCGGTGTACCACACGCGCGCCGAGTCGGCGTTCTCGGTGCCGAAAGTGGCAACGACGAGAAGACCGGTCTCGGTCCCGGGGCTCAATTGCAGAGCGGAGACCTTCACGGGGTGTAGCGGCCCCGTCGTGCTGTCGGAACAGGCCGTGGCCGCTCCGACGATGAGAATGGTAGCGAGCGACGCGCGGACAATCGCGTGCCGCGCTGGCCTGACAGAAACGCGCACCAGCATAACCCACACCTCGAAGCTGCCTGATGCGAGCCGGTCGGGAAAATCCCGCGCCAGTTGACCGGGTGGGTGTCAAGCTGGAGTGCACGAGCTAGCCATAAAACAGTAGCCATCTCCGCGGAAGCGGGGGGTCGTGTCGGCCGGACGGAACATGGATCCCGGCTTCCGCGGAGATGACTATGCTCGAACGAATGGGAGGTCGGCCTCCC
>DASSOX010000016.1:0-2581 GCA_035700125.1 Gemmatimonadaceae bacterium | reverse complement strand
GGTCTTGGCTTCATACATTTCTCTGCCGGCCGGCAGAGAAATGTATGAAGCCAAGACCTGTCCCCGTCGTTCGCGAAGCTCGATGGTGACGATTCCCCGCTCGCCGGAGTTGATGGATACATGGATTCCCTGCTCCACGATCTGCGCTACGCCCTGCGCTCGCTCCGCCGCAGCGCGGGCTTCACGCTCGTCGCCGTCCTGACTCTCGCGCTCGGCATTGGCGCCACGACCGCGGTGTTCAGCGTGATCGACGGCGTGCTCCTGCGCCCACTCCCCTTCGCCGAACAGCGGCGGCTCTTCTACTTCCTCGAGCGGAGTGCGGACGGTGGAAGGCGCCTCCCCTCGTATCCCAACTTCGCCGACTGGCGCCGCGATGCGACGACGACGGACCTCGCCTACGCGCGCGGCCGACGCGAGGCGATGCGCGGGAGCGACGGTGTGGAGAACGTGCTCGTCGCCTACGTCTCGCCGGGATTCCTCTCGGTGCTCGGCGCGCGACCAGAGCTCGGACGCACGCTCCTCCCCGATGAAGAGCGAGAGGGAGCCGCGAACGCCGTGGTGATCACTCACCACTTCTGGATGCGGCACTTCGGAGGCGACCCCGCCGCGGTGGGAAAGACGCTGGTGCTCGGCGACCGCTCGTATAGCGTTGTCGGAGTGATGCCGCGCGAGGCGGGCTTTCCCTTGTGGGTGGATATCTGGGCTCCGGTAGCGGCGATCGCGGGGAGTGACCGCGTACTCGCCGAGCGCGACTTCCACGCTGATGGAATTCTGATCGGCCGGCTGCACCGTGGCGTGTCGCTCGCGCGGGCGCAGAGCGAGCTGGGTACGATAGCGCAACGGCTCGCCGCCGCGTACCCCGAAGCGAACCGCGACTGGACAGCGGTCGATGCGCAGCCGGTGAGCACCATGATCATCGGCGACGTGAGACCCAGGCTGCTCGTGCTGATGGGCGCGGTGGCGGTGGTGCTGCTCATCGCCTGCGCGAACGTCACGAGTCTCTCGCTGGCCCGCGCCGCGGCGCGCACGAGAGAGATCGCGATACGCTCGGCGCTCGGAGCGGGACGCGCGCGCGTGGTGCGACAGCTCCTCACCGAGAGTGTACTGCTAGCGGTGGCTGGAGGCGTACTCGGCGCCGCGATCGCATGGGGCGGCGTCGCTTTTCTCAGACATACAGCTCCGTGGGCGGTGCCGCGCCTGGGTGAAGTGACGCTCGATTGGCGAGTGCTGGCGTTCGTGCTCGCCATCTCGCTCGCGACCGCGCTGGTGGTGGGACTCGCGCCTGCGTGGCGCAGCATAGCGCCCGACCTCGCCGACGCGCTGCGCGAACGTGCGCAGGGCGCGGGAGGCGGCGGGATGCGACAGCGGCTGCGCGCGGTTCTCGTGACTGCGGAGATCGCGCTCGCACTGATGCTGGTGGCGGGAGCTGGCCTGTTGATCAGGAGCTTCCAGGAGTTGCAACGGCTCGAGCTGGGTTTCGACCCGGAGCGCATGGTGACCTTCGACGTAACGCCGCCATCGCCCCGGTACGATGACCCGCGCGACGCGGCAGCATTGTACGCGCGACTGGCCGACCAGGTGCGGCAGATCCCGGGCGTGGAGCGCGTGGCGCTCGCGAACTTCGCGCCGGGAAGCGGCGGGATCCCCACGCGCGTGGAGGTGGATGGCAAGACACCATACGGAGAGTGGGGCGACCGAGGGGCGAGCTTCCGCACGATCTCGGGTGGCTACTTCCAGACGACCGGGATCCCGCTCCGCCAGGGACGCGACTTCAGCGATGCGGAGATCGCATCGGCTGGCGCCGTTGCCATCGTGAGCGAAGCGTTCGCGCGGCTGTACTGGCCGGGCGAGAGTCCGCTCGGCCACTCCGTGACAGTCTTCAAGTCGGCGCAGGGACGCGCGGACTTCGGCCAGCCGATGCAGATGACAGTGGTAGGCGTTGCGGGCGACGTGCAGAACGGCGCACCTGGCGACCCGCCGCGCCCGGAGATCTACGTCCCCTACACGTCGAACCCCTGGACGCACATGAATCTCGTAGTACGCGCCACCGGCGAGCCCGCGGCGCTCATCCCCGCGCTGAAGCGCGCCGTGCTCGCCGTGGAGCCGGCTATCCCCATCGCGGGAGGCGGCGCGGAATTTCAGGTGATGGATGAACAGAGCGCCCGAGGGCTCGGCGCACAGCGCTTCAACGCCTCGCTGCTGACGGTGTTCGCGCTCTCCGCGCTGCTGCTCGCCGCGATCGGCATCTACGGCCTCATGGCATATGCCGTCACCCAGCGCACGCGCGAGATGGGCATTCGCATGGCGCTGGGTGCGCGCCCGCGCGACGTGCTCTCGCTCGTCGTGCGGCAGGGGATGACGCTGGTCGTTATCGGCATCGCTCTCGGGGTGGCCGGAGCGTTCGCGGCCACGCGGCTGCTCGCCTCGATGCTCTACGGAGTAGCGCCCACCGACCCCGTGACTTTCGCGAGCGTGGCCGCGTTACTCGGTGCTGTCGCACTGCTCGCCTGCTGGCTCCCCGCCCGCCGCGCGGCGCGCGTGGATCCCACCGTCGCGCTGCGGGAGTGACGGGGTCAGGTCT
>DASSOX010000015.1:0-12737 GCA_035700125.1 Gemmatimonadaceae bacterium | reverse complement strand
TAGCCCATGAGATAGCGCGCTCGCGAGAAGCGACGGAAGGTGCCCACCTCCGAGACAATCGTCACGGCTGTCACCTGCTTGATGCCTCTCAGCGTCTGGAGTGCTGCCACCAGCGCGCTCACCCTCGCACTCGAGTTGGCCACGGCCCGATCGATGGCTGCCTCGAGCCGCTCGATGCGCTCCTTCGCATGATCCACCTCGCTGAGGTAGTCGAGGAAGGTGGCCTCTCGCGCCGGCTCCTCGAAGCGGATGGTAGCGAGCCAGAGACGGTGTTTCTGCGTCCAGGCCGTCATCCCATCGGGCCGCCTCACGCCGAGTCCGAGGAGGAACTTGCCCAGCCGGTTGCGAGAACGCAGCTGGTCCTCCTTGCCTGCCTCCCTGGCTCGTAGGAGGGCGCGCAGCGATTCGATCTCGGCATCCGGCACCCAGATGGGCGTGAGGTCTCCGGCGCGATAGGAACGCGCGAGCTTCATGGCATCCCTCCGGTCGGTCTTCACCCGATCGCTTGCCTTCGTGGGCACCAGGCCCGGCGCGATCACGTCGCAGTGGATGCCGAGCTGGGTGAGCTGCCAGTAGAGCACGAAGCCCGTGGGGCCAGCCTCGTAGCAGACCTTGAGCGTGGCGGGATCGCCCAGGGGCCCCCACAGCTTGCGCATGAGCTTCGCAACAGAGGTGGGGCGATTGGGGATCGTGCCCAGCGAGCGCACCTCGCCCGGAGAAAGCGCGTCTCCTTCGGCCACGGCAACCGCGATGGTTTCGGCATGGACATCGAGCCCCACGTAGCGCATCTTCCCGGAAGTACAGGTCATATCGGCCGGCTCCTTTCGCATGTTAGCTCTGCGTGCTTCGGTGATCTCCGAACGCGTAACCTACGACTCTGCGCTCGGAGCCGGTCGTTTCATTATGACTGCTTCCTGCTTCCTCTCCCCCTCCACCTCCTCCCTCACCGCCGCCAGTACTCTGTCCTGAACCGCGAGCGACTCGCGCTGGCGAGGTGAGGTCCACCAGCTCACGCGGAGAGTGGTGTTGGTGGGGTCGGTCTTGAGGATGAGGACCTCGGGGCTGGGGGCGCGAGAGACTCCTTCCACACTCGTGTCGAGACGCTCGGCGATGCGCTTCTTGAGCGCTTCGATGTCCATTGTCGAGGGGACCACGAGGTCGAAGTCCGAGCGGCGGACCGCGAAGGCGGTGTTCACGACTACCGACTGCGTGAAGAGCGTGGCGTTGGGAACTACCACGCGCCGGTGGTCGTAAGTCCGGATTATCGTGGCGCGCGTCTGTACGTCTTCCACCGTTCCCTCGAAGCCCGTCACGCTTATCTCGTCGCCGATCGAGAAGGGCTCGGTCACCAGGAGGAGAATTCCGGCGAGGAAGTTCTGGAAGATGTCCTTGAACGCGAAGCCCACGGCGATGCCGCTTATGCCGAGGAGCTGAATCAGGCCGCCTGCGGTCACCGTGGGGAAGACGACCGTGGCGCCTATCAGAAGGCTGATCGCGATCACCAGAGACTGGAAGACCCGGCTCACCGCGAGCTCGAGATTCTCACGGCCGCGCCAGCGATCCCGCCCCGCCATCAGGATCTTGCGAAAAACCTTTCCGATGTAGTACAACACCACCACGAGTACCGTGGCAATCACGAGCCGTGGTACCGCCTGGTAGAGCTGCAGAAGAATCCGCTCTGCGGTGTTGTATGCTACGGTGACGTCAATCTGCATTGGTGCGCCTGCTGCACTCGGTCAGACCGTCTTGAGCGCCTCCACCAGATCCGTCAGACTGCGCTTCGCATCCCCGAAGAGCATCCGCGTGCGGTCGCGATAGAAGAGCGCGTTGTCGATGCCGGCGAAGCCGTGACCCATGCTGCGCTTCAGCACTATCACGTTGCGTGCCTTGTCCACGTCGAGGATCGGCATACCGTAAATTGGGCTCGTGGGGTCCTCGCGCGCGGCGGGGTTCACCACGTCGTTCGCTCCCACCACGAGAACCACGTCGGTGTTGCCGAAGTTGCCGTTGACCTGCTCCATCTCGAGGAGCTGATCGTACGGGATGTTCGCCTCGGCGAGCAGCACGTTCATGTGCCCCGGCATGCGCCCGGCCACCGGGTGAATCGCGAACTTCACATCCACGCCGCGTCTCTCCAGCTCCTGCGAGAGCTCGCGCACCGCGTGCTGCCCCTCGGCCACCGCGAGTCCGTAGCCGGGGACGACGACCACGTTGCGCGCATACGCCAGCGCGATGGCCGTGTCTTCCGCGGTGGTTTGCCGCACCGTGAGCGGGATTCCGCCCGTGGCCGCGGCCCCGGAGGCACCTGTGGCGCCGAACGCGCCGAACATCACGTTCGCCAGCGAGCGGTTCATCGCGCGGCCCATGAGAATCGTGAGCAGTGTGCCCGATGCGCCGACGAGAATGCCCGCCACTACCAGCATCTGGTTGTGCAGCACGAAGCCGGTGAAAGCCGCCGCCATGCCCGTGAGCGCGTTGAGCGTGGAGATCACCACCGGCATGTCACCGCCGCCTATCGGAAGCACGAGCAGCGCGCCGAGCGCCAGCGCGACCACGAAAATCCCCCAGAGCGCCGGCATCCCGCCCGTGCCAGTGATGAGCAGCGCCGCGAGCAGCGCGATCGCGAGGGCGAGGATGAGATTGACGAACCGCTGCATCGGGAACTGGTGCGGCTTCCCGGAGAGCAGCTCCTGCAGCTTCGCGAAGGCGATGATGCTGCCCGTGAACGACACGGCGCCGATGGCGGTGCCCAGCGCCACCGAGAGCGACTCGCCCGGTCCCACTGGCGGCGCGTCGCGCGCCAGGCGCATGTACTCGGCCAGCGATACGAGCGCCGCCGTCCCGCCGCCGAGTCCGTTCAGAAGACCGACCATCTGCGGCATCGCCGTCATCTGGACCTTGCGACCCGCGATGATTCCGATGCCGCCGCCTATGATCACGCCGATGATGATGCCGACGTACGACACCACGCCCTGGTCGAGGAGCGTGACCAGGAGCGCGAGGAAGACGCCGACCGCCGCGAGCCGATTTCCCGAGCGTGCGGTGGCGGGAGAGCTGAGTCGCTTGAGGCCGACGATCAAGAGTACCGCCGCGACGAGGTAGGTGACCTCGATGAAGCTCTGAATCGGGCCGAGCGTCACTTGATCTCCTCCTTCGTCTTCTTCTTGAACATCTCGAGCATCCGATCGGTGACGACGAAGCCGCCAAAGACGTTCGCCGCACCGAGTACCACGGCTATGAAGCCGAGCACGCGCAGGAGAGGAGTATCGGCGGCGCCGAGCACGATGATCGCGCCGAGAAGCACGATCCCGTGGATCGCGTTCGTGGCCGACATCAGCGGCGTGTGGAGAATGGACGGAACTCGCGAGATCACCTCGTACCCGGTGAAGATCGCGAGGATCACCACGTATACCGCCAGAACAGTTTCACGCGTCATCTCGATTGCTCCTTCGTGGCCGCGGCGGCCGGCGCTGCGGGCGCGATCGCTCCGGTGGTCGGATCGAGTCGCACGTCGCCGTTGGACGTTACGGTGACCGCTCCCGTTATCTCGTCCGAGAGATCGATTACGAGATTTCCCTCGGGCGCGAGATGCTTGAGGAGTGCGGCCACGTTGCGCGAGTACATCTGGCTCGCGTCGTGCGCCAGCTCGCTGGGGAGGTGAAGGGGAGCCATGATCGTCACGCCGTGGCGCACGACCGTTTCACCGGGAACCGAGAGCTCGCAGTTGCCGCCCTGCTCGGCCGCGAGATCCACGATAGCTGAGCCAGGGCGCATCGCGCGCACCGTGGCTTCGGGGAGCAACACCGGTGCGCGACGGCCGGGAACCAGAGCGGTAGTGATGACCGCATCGGCATTCGCCGCGTGTTGGTGGATCAGCTCCTTCTCGCGGCGGATGTGATCTTCGGCGAGCTCCTTCGCGTAGCCGCCGGAGTCCTGGGCCTCCGCGGCCGAGACATCGAGCTCCACGAAGGAAGCGCCGAGACTCTGCACCTGCTCCTTTACCACGGGTCGCGTGTCGAACGCTTCCACTACCGCGCCGAGGCGGCGCGCGGTGGCGATCGCCTGCAGACCGGCGACGCCGGCGCCGATCACCAGCACCTTGGAGGGGCGGATCGTACCCGCGGCGGTCATGAGGAGCGGGAAGAAGCGGAGCACCGCGTTGGCCGCGAGGAGCGCCGCCTTGTAGCCCGCGACCGTGCTCTGCGAGGACAGCACGTCCATCATCTGCGCACGCGTGATTCGCGGAACGAGCTCGAGCGAGATAGCGGTGACATCGCGCGCGGCGAGGTCGCGGAGAAGCCCGGGCTCGGAGCGCGGCGAGAGGAGTGCGATAAGCGTGGAGCCGGGGCGGAGGAGGGCGAGTTCGTCGAGGCCAGCGGCGACATCGCGGCGTGGGCGCTGGACCTTGATGACAGCATCGGCTGCGGAGTAGAGCGCGGCGCGATCGTCAACGATGGTGGCCCCGGCGCTGCGGAAGGCATCGTCCGGGAAGCCCGCAAGTTCGCCGGCGGAGCGCTCGACGGCGACCGAGTGGCCATCCTTCACGAGGCGCGCGACGACTTCCGGGATGAGCGCCACGCGCTTCTCGCCCGGCGTGGTCTCGCGAGGTACGGCGATATTCATTCGGTTAGGTGAAGTGCGTGCGGCGTGGAAGGCGGCTCACACCGTCTGTTGGAAGGCGCGGGTCGCGGGAGCCGGGTGCCGTCGCCGGGCGAGGGCAAGGGAACTGCTCACCGAGCGGGACATCCGGGCGACAGAAATGTGCACAACGGGGCAGCGGGGGGGAACCGTGAGCGGAGAGCAGGGTTGCGGCGAGGATCATCGTCGTCCGGGGCCGGTTCTGGCACTCGAGTCAGAATACGCATGGGTGAGTGAGCCCGCTGTGCAGTGACGCAGTTGAACGGCGCCGCCCGCTGGAGTAGATTCAACGCCTGTCCGCGAAGGCAGGAGCGGACGGGACGTGGCGCAGCCCGGTAGCGCACCTGAATGGGGTTCAGGGGGTCGCGGGTTCAAATCCCGCCGTCCCGATGAAAGCAAGAGAAAAGAGAGAGGGCCGTAAGACACTGGCAACCCGTGTCTTACGGCCCTCTCTCCTTTTTTGGTGGCGAGTCGAAGATCTCATCGGCTTTGTAGCGCAGGGGGTAGGTCAGGGGGCGGTTCACTGCTCGATCACGGCGGCACCTTGTACGAGCGCTGGTCCAGGGACGGGGCGTCCTCGGAGTACGGGCTGGTCGAGCCCACCTGCGCCGGGGTATACTCGTCACGGCACTCGTGTGTGAGCACGGCCTCCAACTCGGCCCGAAGGGCACTTCCTCAAAAGGACGGAGCTTCGCCGCGGACCATGAGTTCAGTCGAAAGCAGCGGCCATAGCGTGGACCTCAACGCCGACATGGGCGAGAGCTTCGGGCGATACCGTCTCGACGATGCCGCGCTCCTCGAGAGTGTGACTTCGGCGAGCATTGCCTGCGGCTTCCATGCGGGTGATCCCGTTACGATGCGCGAGGCGGTGACTGCGGCTCGGCAGCACGGAGTCGTCATCGGCGCCCACCCGGGGTATCCAGATCTCGCGGGCTTCGGCCGCCGCGACATGGCGCTCACACCGAACGAGATCGAGGCGATCGTGGTCTATCAGGTCGGTGCGCTTCAGGGTGTGTGCGCATCCGTCGGCGCACGACTCCGATATGTGAAGGCGCACGGCGCCCTGTACAATCGCGCGGCGCGCGATGCAGCGGCCGCGAATGCGATCGTGCGCGCGGTCCGGTCGGTCGATGCGTCGTTGGCGCTTCTGGCCCTGGCCGGAAGCACCATGATCACTACCGCGGAGGAGCTGGGTGTTCGCGCGGTCAGCGAGGTGTTCGT
Source organism: Gemmatimonadaceae bacterium (assembly GCA_035700125.1). Classification (GTDB taxonomy): domain Bacteria; phylum Gemmatimonadota; class Gemmatimonadetes; order Gemmatimonadales; family Gemmatimonadaceae; genus JADGGM01. The sequence goes on along the minus strand of DASSOX010000015.1, from coordinate 6,878 downwards.
TGACCGCGCCTATCGAGGGGATGGGTCACTCGTTCCGCGGAGCGAGGCTGGCGCCGTGTTGGCCGACGTCGATGCCGTCGCCGAGCGCGCGCTGCGGATGGTGGAGACGGGAACCGTGGTGGCGGCGGACGGCTCCGTGCTGCACCTTCGCGCCGAGTCGCTCTGCACGCATGGCGACGGAGAACGTGCGGCCGAGATGGTGCGTGCGGTTCGCAGGCGCCTCGAGGAGCGCGGCATCGTCGTCGCTCCATTCATGGATGGTTAGTCGAGCGTGAAGGATCTGCCGACCATCGTGCCGCTGGGCGACGAAGCATTGCTGGTGACCTTCGCCGAGACGATCTCGTGGGATGTGGGCGAGTCGGTGCGCGGTGCTGCCGCGCGGATACGTGAGCTCTCGCGTGCGGAGATTACGGACGTGGTGCCGTCCTACACGACGCTTGGCGTGTACTTCGATGGGTCGGCGATCGCTTACGCGGATGTCGTCGCGCTGGTGGCTCCGCTCCTGGCAGCGGAGGAGGCGCTGGCGCCCCGAAGTGACGCAAGCATTCTCGAGATCCCCGTCCGCTACGATGGCCCCGACCTCGAGGAGGTCGCCGAGCGTACCGGGCTTACGGTGGACGAGGTCATCGCCCGACACTCGAAGCGGAGCTACCGCGCGTACGCGTGCGGCTTTCAGCCGGGCTTCGCTTACCTGGGCGACCTCGATGAGGCGCTGGCGTTGCCACGGCGCGCGTCTCCGCGGCTTCGTGTGCCACCCGGCTCCGTTGCAATCGCCGGGATGCAGACTGCCGTCTATCCACTTCAGACGCCTGGTGGATGGCACATCATCGGCTCGACGTCGCTTCGAATGTTCGATGCGACTCGCGAGCCACCCGCGCTCATCCGGCCGGGTGATGTCGTTCGGTTCGTGCTGGACGAGCCATGATCACGGTGACGTCGGCTCCCCCCTTCGCCACTATCCAGGACCTCGGCCGCCCTGGCTACCGGGACTGCGGCGTGCCCCCATCGGGACTGGCCGACAGGGATTCCGGCATGGCGCTCAACGCGCTACTCCGCAACGACGCGAATGCCGCCATGATCGAATGGGCAGTTGCGGGCGGAGCGCTTCGCTTCGAGGCCGATAGCGCAGTTGCCATCGGCGGAGCGGAGGCGGAGTGCTTCGTGGATGGGAGGCCGATCAATATGCGGACCTGCGTGTGGATCCATGCGGGAGGGGAACTCCGGGTCGGTCGCATCACGCGCGGCCGCTTTCTCCTCATCGCGGTTCGCGGCGGCATTGAAGTCCCCATCGTGATGGGGAGCCGTTCGACGCTCCTGAGCGCGGCGCTCGGCGGCCTCGAGGGACGGCGGCTTCGCAACGGGGACACACTCTCGATCGGGGAGACGTCACACGCACCTACGCCGCGAGAGGTGGCGACCACGGTGAAGCTCGACGGCACCGTTCACGTGGTGCGCGGCCCTCAGGCACAGCTCTTCGATTCCGCCGCATGGGATGCGCTGCTCGGCAGAGAGTTCGTCGTGTCCCAGGCCTCCGACAGGACAGGCTTCCGACTCGAGGGTCCTCAGCTTCGCTGCCGTTTCGCCGCGGCGCTGCCGTCCGAGCCGACCTGCATCGGCGCGATCCAGGTGCCCGACAGTGGCGAGCCGATCGTGATCATGCACGACGGCCCGACGATTGGCGGCTACCCCAAGATGGCAGTGATCCGGTCAGCGTGGATCTCGCGATTCGCGCAGCTCGTGCCGGGTGAGAAAGTCCGTTTCGTTATCGACGAATGAGAATCACGAGCGCGACGATGCCGGCAAGGATTGCGACGAGGCCGGTGTCTACGCGAGCGTAGTCCGCCGTCACTCGGCGCCTTGTCAATATCCCCTGGAGATCATGGCCAGCGAAGTCGCGATCGTTCGAGACAGGTCAACTTCACGACGTGTCACCTCCGCGCTCCTCGGTGCGGCATTCCTCATGGCGACGTCCGCAGTGGGGCCCGGCTTCCTCACGCAGACCGCTGTGTTCACCGCCGAGCTGGGAGCGAGCTGCGCCTTCGTGATCCTCGCTTCGGTAGTCTTCGACCTCGCCGCACAGCTCAACATCTGGCCCGTTATCGTGGCGAGTGGGGAGCGAGCTCAGGATGTGGCGAATAGAGTGCTCCCCGGGCTCGGCTACCTTCTCGCCGCGCTCGTGGCTCTGGGAGGCCTCGCGTTCAACATTGGCAACGTGGCGGGCGCGGGGCTGGGGATGAACGTGATGCTGGGCATCCCGGTGTCCACTGGCGCCGCGATCAGCGCGGCGATCGCCATAGCGATCTTCCTCGTCAAGGAGGCCGGGCGAGCGATGGACCGCTTCGCGCTCGTGATGGGCTTCGTAATGATCGTGCTCACCGCGTACGTGGCGATTGCATCGCATCCGCCCGTGGCCGAGGCGGCGCTGCGAGCGATAGCACCCACGCGCTTCGACGGTTTCGCGATCGTGACGCTCGTTGGCGGCACGGTGGGCGGCTACATAACCTTCGCCGGTGCACATCGGTTACTCGATGCGGGCGTGACGGGCGCTGGCGCGGTGCCGCGCGCGAACAGCTCGGCCATCACCGCGATCGGCGTCGCATCGCTGATGCGCATGCTGCTCTTCCTGGCCGCGCTCGGGGTAGTGGCGACGGGGCTCACGCTCGATCCCGCCAATCCGCCCGCATCGGTGTTCAAACTGGCAACGGGAAACGCGGGCTACCGGATATTCGGCGTGGTCATGTGGGCCGCCGCGATAACATCGGTGGTTGGCGCAGCGTACACATCCATCTCGTTCCTGCGCGGGCTGGCGCGGAGCGTGGATCAGTACTGGTCGCGCTGGGTGGTGGCGTTCATAAGCATCTCCGCGGTGGTATTTCTGCTCGTGGGTAGACCGGTGCGAGTGCTCGTACTGGTGGGCGCGCTCAATGGCCTCATTCTCCCACTTTCACTCGGGGTGATGCTGGTGGCGGCGTACCGGACGAACATCGTGGGCGACTATCGGCACCCGCGCTGGCTCGCGGCTCTGGGCGCGCTGGTGGCGCTGGCGATGCTTGCGCTCGGCGTTTACACGCTTGCCACGCAGATCCCGTAATTTCTGTAGCCCGAGCGAGGTTCGTCGCTCCGACAGTGGCGGCCTGTGATCGTGCGTGCTCTACGGATGCACGGAGGACCTGGCTGCTCGAAATGGAAGCACCCAGGCCCTCTTCACATCCACCTCGCGCGCGGCTCAGCCGATCACCTTCTGCAACGCTCCGCACAGTGCGTCCGTGCTCACGCCACTGCAACGCGCGGCCTCGTGCACGCTCACGGCGCTGCCGCCGCAGCTGTTGACCTTGAACAGCCGAAACACGTTGTCTGTAGCTGGATAGCGCTCGATGACCTCTTTGACGGTCCAGGCGCAGTCGAGTTCTCGGGTCTCCATCTCGTCTTCTCCGGTAGAGGAAACTCGAGGGATTGAAGCAACATCCCTCGAACCACAGTTCAATTGTAGACCATGTAGCTTTGTATAGAGTCAAGCCCTGTCGGCGCCGGGCCGGGAATTACTGCTGGGCCGGATTTTGGTCGTGCCAAGGGGACGAAGCTCGGGCGCCATGGACGTCCCCGTGCTCGCGCGCGACCCGAGCGTGATAGACGGCGTATCTTCTCGTGTCCATTCCGAGGAGGAAGCGCGTGCCTGATTACAAATACCTGATCGTCGGGGGCGGCATGGCCGCTGCCTCCGCAATCACAGGGATCCGTGAGGTGGATGATGCCGGCTCGATCGGCGTGGTCACAGCCGAGCCACACCCGCCTTACAACCGTCCGCCGCTGTCGAAGTGGCTCTGGCGCGGGAAGCCGCGGAGCAGCATCTGGCGAAAGGCGAACAGCAGCACCGTCGCTTATCACCAGGCGTGCACGGCGCGCGCGCTCGATCCGGCCGCGAAGGAAGTGACGGATGCGGAAGGAACTGTCTACCGCTACGACAGGCTACTCCTCGCCACCGGCTCCGCGCCGCGCCGCCTGCCATTCGACAGCGACCGGATCATCTACTTTCGCACGCTCGATGATTACGATCGCGTGCGCGAGGTTGCCGAGCGGGGCGATCGCTTCGCCGTAATAGGCGGCGGGTTCATCGGATCGGAAATGGCTGCGGCGCTGGCGGGAATCGGCAAGAAGGTATGGCTGATCTTCCCCGACGAATCCGTCGGCAGTCGCATGTACCCCGCCGGCCTTGCCCGGCGCCTCGACGAGGTCTTTGCGGACAGAGGTGTCACGGTCGTTCCGCGCACGCGAGTCGTCGGCTGCGAAACGAGTGGTAGTGCGGCAGTGCTGCGTGTGACCGGCGTGGGATCCGGAAGCAAGCGCGATATCGAAGTCGATGGCGTCATCGCCGGGATTGGTGTAGAGCCGAACATCGAACTGGCGCGAAGCGCTGGCCTCGAGGTCGACGATGGAATCGTCGTGGACGCGTCGCTGCGTACGAGTCATCCCGACATCTATGCGGCCGGCGATGTCGCCTCCATCTACAATGCGGCGCTCGGTCGCCATCGCCGAGTCGAGCACGCCGACAATGCGAATAACACGGGCGGCTACGCGGGCGTGGCAATGGCCGGTCGCAACGTGTCGTATGAGTATCTGCCTTTTTTCTACTCTGACCTGTGGGAACTCGGCTACGAGGCGGTTGGGGAGGTGGATTCGCGCCTCGATATGGTGGAGAAGTGGAAGACGCAGAACGAAGAGGGAACCGTGTACTACCTGCGCGACGGCAAAGTGCGCGGGGCGCTGTTCTGGAACGTGTATGGAATGGTGGGGACGGGGAGACGTCTCATCGCCTCGGCATCGGCGCCGGACTGAAGGGTAACCTCCAGGCCGGCTCGAAGCTCGCGTCCCCGGTGCTCTGGACGACGGGATCGGTAGCACGCAGTATCCCGACAGGGACCCGTCGCCCGTAGGCACTCTGGCCCATCCGGATCCCCACGGAGCTCAGTACGCTCGCGAAGACGTCCTACCAAGGGAGGATCCAATGTCATGTCTTCGTCCCCGCAAGACGCTTTCGGCGTTGATGGCCACTACGCTCTGCTGCGCGACACTGGCGACGTGCACGCGAGATTCCGCTGCACCTACCGAGGCGACGCGCGACGAGAACGCGAATGTCGGTGCTCGCGGCGGAGCCGCGTCGGAGCACGCCGAGCGTCCAGTTCACTCGCGGCACGTCGACTCCATCGTCATCGAGCCGGATTCCACCGATGTCCTGGTGGGCGACACGGTGCGCCTTCGTGCGACGCTCCTCAATGCCGACGGCTACGCGATCGAGAAGCCGAATGTGAAGTGGACGAGTGCCGACACCACGATCGCCACGGTCAGCGACGCTGGCCTCGTGAGTGGCTGGAGCATGGGCACGGTGACGATCGTCGCTTCACGCGAAGGTGCGAGCGACTCCGCGCGGGTGAGGGTGCGCGATCTCCGGCAGGAGCTCTCGCTGAGTTGCGAGCCGGAAACCGTCCGCCTCACACAGGGAAGCGCGGCAACGATCTCCTGTCTGCTCACCGGCCCGGGAAGGTTCGTCGGCAGCGTCACCGTGAGGGGAGAGCAGCTTCCGGCAGGAGTGACGATCCGGCAATTCGACGGTGCCCCGGTCGAGCTATACCACGACATCACCGTGGGCGTCTTCCTCGATGTCGAGGTGGCGCCTGTCGCGGCCACCGGCCACTATGATGCACGCATCACTGCCGCTGGCGATGGCATCAGCCAGACGATCACGGTACCGCTCGAGATCGCGGCTCGCGCGCCCGCCGTCCACATGGTCTACCTGCTTCCATCGGACGTGGCCTACGACCCGCGCGTCGCACTCGGGATGGACCGCGCGATTCGCCACCTGCAGATCTGGTATCAGGGGCAACTGGCGAACGGCAAGACATTCGCGATCAATTTCCCCGTGATCACCGTGCTGCATAGCACCCATCCCGCGTCGTACTTCGCGACGAGCAGCTGGACGCGCGCCACCGACGAAGTGTTCACTGCGCTGGGCGGAAAGTTCTACGACCAGAACGCGGTCTGGAACATCTATCTTCCGGTAGTCACCGACGGCCAGGGTGGTAGCGCGAGTGTGGCGCTGCTCGGAGAAAACGATGTACTCGGAATTTCCGGCGAGGACACCGGCGGAGCCACGATCGCGCGCTGGGTTGGAGGTCTCGGACACGAGCTGGGCCACGCCTTCGGTCTGCCGCACCCGCCGGGGTGCGAGCCGGTGGTCACCTCCGAGGACTGTTCGTCGCTCATGTTCTACGGTTATCTGGACTACCCCGACACATTCCTGACCGCCGCGGAGAAGGAGCAGTTGAATGGCAGCCCGTTCTTCACCACCAGTGTGACGGTCACGCCGCGCCTGTTCGACGCGAATCAGCTGGGCGCTTCACCTCGACCGTAGGCGTGCGGGTCCGTCGTCGAGCCGCGGGAGCCACACCCGACTCCCGAATCCAGCCGTCTCCGCTCGGTTCGGGCACGTTGCGTGCTCCCGCTGCTCGGTTCATCGACCAACCCCGGGCAGGAGGAATTCCCCATGGCAGCATCGAGCGCGGTAAGCACCGGCACGCCCACCTGGCAGCTCGACCCCACTCATTCCAGCGTCGAGTTCTCCGTGAAGCACATGATGATGACGACCGTTCGCGGTCGCTTCAAAGACGTGCAGGCGACGCTGACCGGAGATCGGGATCATACGGAGAAGGTCGGCGTGCAGGCCACCATCGCGGTGGCGAGCATCGACACGGGCGTAGCCGATCGGGATACGCATCTGCGCGGCCCCGACTTCTTCGACGCGGATAGCTACCCGCAGATCACCTTCCGCAGCACGAGCGTGGACAAACCACCCAGGAAGGAGGGCGATCGCTTCGAGGTGCGTG
>DASSOX010000014.1:0-4967 GCA_035700125.1 Gemmatimonadaceae bacterium | reverse complement strand
CGAACTGGTTCGAAGTTCCCCACGCGAAGTCGCCCGCGGTGTCGATCTTGAAGTGCCAGACCAGCCGGCTCCCCGGCGTTCCCATGGTGGACTTCCCCGGTCCGCGGTCGGCGGGGCCGGCGATGCTCTGCTGCGTATCCGATGCGACGAGCCGGGCGAGGCGCTCGCGCTCGGTGGATGTGAGCACCTCCTCGGGGTTCTGCAGCACGCCGGTGGCGCCGACGATCCAGCCGGCGGGCATGTCGAGGCGCACGTCGAAGGAGCCGAAGTTGTTGTAGAACTCCGAAGGGCCGAGGTACGGGTCGGTGTCCCAGCCGCCCTGGCGCAGGTCGTCGTACACCGCCACGCGCGGGTACCACTGCCCCACCTGATACAGAGTGTCCGCCCAGCGGCCCATGCGAATGCCGCGCGTGGGCTCCACGACCTTGGGGACCTTGAAGTGCCACTCGGCGCCGAGGGTGGCGGTGCCGTGCGCGGGGATCGGCGTGGGGAGCTCTATGCGCGCCACTGTCTGATCGAGACCGCGCGCCAGGAGCTCGGTCGGCGGCTGCGGTGGCTGACCGCGTCTCCGCCGCACCGGCGGCGGCGGAGCCAGATTCACCGGCGCGCCGTTCACCGTGAGCTTGGTGACCTGCATGCCATCGGTGATGTCGGTGACAGGCTCGGCGCGCACCGCGTTTGGAGCGAAGAGATTCTGATCGAGCCGCAGCACGATGGAGTGCATAGCGGAGTCGCTGTTGTTGTGGATCACCGCCGTCTCGGTACCGCTGATGGATTCGGAAGCAGAGTCGAAGCGCGCGTCGATCCTGTAATCCATCCAGAGCTGCCAGTAGCGCGCGCCGGGGCGCCCGGTGGAGTCGCGCGTACCGGCGGCGTAGGCGCGCCGGATCATGTCGGTCATCGGGATGTTGCGCCGCACCGCGCGCTCGGGGAGGGGAAGCGCCGTGGAAGTGGCGGCCGCGGCGCGCTGTATGCGGCCGCGTGTCGCCGTTTGCGCCCGGGCGGGCGCGCCAGCGAGCGCCGGCGTGGTGGCGAGCGCGAGCGCGGCGAGCGTCTTTCTGATCATTCGTGGAGCTCCTGATTATGGAGAGCCCGCGGGAGGTGGGGCGGGCGAGTCAACCACGATACGCTGGCGCGCGGTGCAGCGCTGCGACAGTGGGAGGTGTCGCGAAGAGAGGCCGCGACTGGCGCCGCGCGGCGGCGGGAGGGGCGACACGATCGCCGCTCACCGATCATATTTCCAGGACAGCCCGCAGGAGGGGGTAGTCAATGGCAGAGTACAAGAAGAATCCCGAAGCCGTGGCGAAGCTGACGCCCGAGCAGTATCGCGTGACGCAGCAGAGTGCCACGGAGCGCCCCGGGACCGGAGAATATCTGCACAATCACGAGCCGGGGATCTACGTGGACATTGTGTCGGGCGAGCCTCTCTTCGCTTCGTCCGACAAGTTCGAGTCGGCGTGCGGCTGGCCGAGCTTCACGAAGCCGATCGAGCCAGCCAACATCAACGAGCTGCGCGACACTACGCACGGGATGATCCGCACGGAAGTACGCTCGGCGCACGGCGACAGCCATCTCGGGCACGTCTTCCCCGATGGGCCGCGCGATCGCGGCGGTCTGCGCTACTGCATCAACTCGGCGTCGCTGCGCTTCATTCCGCGCGACAGGATGGAGGCCGAGGGTTACGGTGAATACCTGGATCAGGTGGAGGAGGTAAGATGACGGAGGAACGAGCTTTACTCGCGGGCGGCTGCTTCTGGGGGATGCAGCAGCTCATTCGTCGTCAGCCGGGCGTCATCGGCACGCGCGTCGGCTACTCGGGCGGTGACGTGCCCAACGCGACCTACCGCGATCACGGCACGCACGCCGAATCGATCGAGATCGTCTTCGATCCATCGAAGATCAGCTATCGGCAGCTGCTGGAGTTCTTCTTCCAGATCCATGATCCGACCACGCGGAATCGTCAGGGGAACGACATCGGGATGAGCTATCGCTCGGCGATCTTCTACACGAGCGAGGAGCAGCGCAGGATCGCGGAAGACACGATCGCCGATGTGGATGCCTCCGGACTCTGGCCGGGGACGGTAGTGACCGAGGTCGTGCCGGCCGGTGATTTCTGGGAGGCGGAGCCGGAGCATCAGGACTACCTCGAGCGGATCCCGAACGGCTATACCTGCCACTTCATCCGCCCGGGTTGGAAGCTTCCGGTGAGGGCGGGAGCAACGAAGTAGCGCTCCGCGCGAAGCAGGGAATCGCGTCGAGGCCCCGCACCATCGAGATTCCCGAACTCTCTGAGTGTCGTCCCCGCGAAAGCGGGGACCCATGTCTGGCAGAGCAACATGGGTCCTCGCTTTCGCGGGGATGACGGGTATATGGAACTTCAGTCGTTCAGCGAGTGATGGCCTGCACGATGAGAACGGCGCCCGTCACGATGAGTCCCGCGTAGACCAGGCGGAGGAAGTTGTCTCCGCTCAGCCGGCTGTTGAGCCACCGGCCGCCGGCAACGCCGAGGAGCACGCAGGGGAGCGAGAGGAGGAAGTAGCGCGTGACCGGGGGACGCCAGAGGCCGACGGCAGCGTAACCGGCGAGGCCGGCGAGGCTTGCCGCCAGGAAGTATCCTTGCAGCGTCGCCCGGAAGCGCTGGGGCGACCAGCGGCGGAGCGCGCCGTACATGGCGAGCGGTGGACCGTTCATCCCGTAGGCACCTCCGAGGATTCCCGAGCAGAAGCCGGCGCCGAGGAGCCATGCGAGATGGTCGGTCTCGAGATGCAGCTTCGCGTGCGCGCCGATCGAGTAGAGCGAGAAGCCGACGATCACGATGCCGAGCAGGAGTCGCACGATCTGATCGCTCGCCGTCGTGAGGAGGAGCAACCCCAGCGGGATTCCCAGCAGCGCCGAGACGATGAGCCAGCTCGCGCTGCGGATCTCGATGTGTCGCCAGTCCTGCGTGACGATCAGCGCGGCGACGGACACCGAGACGAGCACCGCGACCGGCGCCGCCACGGCGATGGGGATTCGGAGCGCGAGGAGCGGCACTGCGACGAGAGCTTCGCCAAAGCCGAAGGTGGAGCGGATGAGCGTCGCGACGAGAATCACCGCGAGGACATAGAGTGTGGTCGCGTCAATCAAGGCGTCGAGACTTCCCGAGTAGCGGCGGCTGTCTGATTACGTGCGCGCGACGTGGCGCGCCGGTAATCCCAGGCGGCAATCCCGTAAAGGATCCCTGGTATCACGAAGAACGTACCGTAGAGCAGGACGCGCGTCTGGAATCCTCCGCCTACTTTGAAGCCAGCGGGAGGAGCCGCGAGCAGTCCGCTCTGCACCGCGGCCGTGAGCGACATCCCGATCGCCGGGTATCCCACGAGGATCGCGCAACCGCTCCATGCGGCGATGAGCAGGAGGCGGCGAGGAAGGGGCGAGAGTCTCTCGCCCCACGGCTGCACCAGGCCGAGCGCTACGACCGCGGCAACCAGCTTGATCGGGATGACGCCCAGATTCAGCGCCATGGTGCCGCCACGGAAGTGGTGTCTGACGCCGGTCAGCCCCGGGCCGCCGAGCTGGAGGTAGACGTTCGCGAAGGCGAAAAGGATGGCCCAGATGCAGGCGATGTAGCCGCTTGCCAGCGCCCACCACGGTCTCCTGATTCCGGAGCGTGCACGCCCTTCGGTGAGTGGGGAAGCTGGGGTCATGGCGGATCGAGTGACATATACCTTTCAATATGAGTGCGTGACGGACCGTTCCGATCACGGCTCGAATCACGCCTGACACCGAGCGCCTGGCCAAGCCGATCATGCACCGCATCGAGAAGACCTTTCACTTCAGTGCCGCGCACCAGCTGACTCACCTCGCCGCGCACTCGCCCGAGCACAAGTGCGCGCGCCTCCACGGGCACAACTACAGAGTGCGAGTTACTCTCGAGAGCAATGAGCTGGACGCCGACGGGTTCGTGCTGGACTACGCTCTCCTCGAACCGGTGGAGCGCTACATCGATGGCGTGCTCGATCATCGCAACCTGAACGAGGTACTCGGCATCGGGAGCTATACCACCGCGGAAAGGATCTCGCAGGCTCTGTACGAGCGTTTCAAGCCCGAGATTCCGCTCCTGGTGGCCGTCGCCGTGAGCGAGTCGCGCGATACGTGGGCGGAGTACAGACAATGAGTGTCACATTCCGCGTGAACGACATCTACGCGACGATCCAGGGCGAAGGGAATATGGTCGGTACGCCGATGATCCTCCTCCGACTCCACGGCTGCTCGGTGGGATGCACCTTCTGCGACACGAAGGAGACGTGGGCGACGGGCGACGCGGCGCTCCCCTGGCGGCGCGCGACGCTCGAGGAGGCGCGCGGGAGCAACGAGTTCTGGGCGGAGCTCGACGAGGATTCTCTGGTGCGCGCCGTGTGCGACGAGCGGGATGGGAAGGCGCCCGGCGTGGAGTGGGTGCTGCTCACCGGCGGCGAGCCGGCGGAGCAGCCGATCCAGCCGCTCGTCCGCGCGCTTCACCGGGCCGGGTTCCGGGTGGCGCTGGAGACGTCCGGAACGGCGCGCGGTCATCTGTCGGACGGCTCCAGCGAGCGCTTCGAGGCGTCCGACGGATCGTCCCCGTTGCCGCACCGCGAGGCCGGTCACGAATCGCCGGGCGACTCGTGCGACTTCGTATGCTGCTCGCCGAAGATCGGGAACCCCGGCGGCCGGCCGATTCTCGCCGACGTGGTGCGCGGCGCGGACGAGATAAAGATGGTGATCGGTAGGACAAGCGACATCGAGCGCTTCGAGGCCTTCATCCGCGAGCATGGTCTCACCGACATGAGCAAGCTCTCGCTCCAACCGATGAGCGAGAGTCGCAAGGCAACCGAGCTGTGTATGGCGGCGGCGCTGCGGCTTGGATGCCGAGTGAGCATCCAGACGCACAAGGTGATCGGAGTGAGGTGAACGACGGGGTCAGGTCTTTAATTTCGAGCGGGGTGGGC
>DASSOX010000013.1:0-5604 GCA_035700125.1 Gemmatimonadaceae bacterium | reverse complement strand
GATACCCATCCCCGCCGCCGCCAGCACTGCTCCAGCCGCGCCGCCAAGGAGAGCGAGCAGCAAGCTCTCGGTGAGGTGCTGCCGGAAAAGACGTCCCCGGCTCGCGCCCAGCGCGAGCCGAACCGCCAACTCGCGGCAGCGTGCAACGGAGCGTGCGAGCAGTAGGTTTGCTACGTTGGCGCACGCCACCACCAGCGTCATGCCTGCCACCAGCGCGAGCCAGAGCGAGACGTTAGCAGCCGCCGACCTGTGCGGCCCCCGCGCGGGAATGAGGGAGGCCAGGATGACGTCCGGCGTCCGATCGAGTCCGGCATGACTCTCGGCCGAGAGGCGCAGTGCGGAGACGGCCTCGGATATCACGGCACTTGCTACGGCGTCGGGCTCCAGACGTCCGATGAAATTGACGGCCATGGATGTGGCCTGGTCGCGCCATCCTTCGGACCGCAGCCCGAGCGGCACCGCCATCGCGATCGGGACCCAGACGTCTATTTGCTCAGGGCCGATGCCGGTGAACTCCCTGCCGGTGACACCAATGATTGTGAGCGCTCGATCGTTGATGAGCAGCTGGCGGCCCAGTACCGACGGATCTCTCCCGAAATGGCGCGTCCAGAATCCATAGCTGATGACGACCACCGGATTCCGACCCTCCACGCTGTCCTCCTCGGGGAGGAAGAAGCGACCCAGCGCGGGCCGGACCCCCAGCGTTGGGAGGAAATTCCCGCTCGTCACACGCCCGATCACGCGCTCCGCTTCGGCGCCGCGACCCAGATCCAGCTCCTGTCGGTACATGTAGGTGGCGACGGAGGCGAAGCCGGTCCGCCGTCCGAGAAGTGCCTGGTAATCGACGTAGGAGCCGGGGCCGCCGGAGGGCGCCTGGATGCTCCCCTCGTTTCGAGCGATGAAGAGCCGCAGCACCCGCTCCGGCTCCGTCACACCCGCCGGTGGCCGGAAGAAGAGCGCGTCCACCACCTTGAAGACCGCGGCGGTACCGCCGATCCCGAGCGCGAGGGTGGTCACCACCGCGAGCGTGAGCGCGGGCTGCCGGCGAAGCATCCGGATGGAGTAATGCAGGTCGGCTACTCCATCCTCGATCACGCGTACCCAGCGGCGCTGCCGCACCTCTTCCTTGTAGCGCTCCACGCCGCCGAATTCGATGAGCGCCGCGCGCCGCGCCTCGAGCGGCGACATCCCGGCGGCTTCGTTCTTTCGCGTCTCGAGCTCGATGTGATACGCCAGCTCTTCGTCGAGCTCGTGCTCCGTGGCGCGCTTTCGCGTGATGGTGCGGAGCTGCCGGAGATGGCCAATCGTCCAGTCGACGATTTGATCGACGAGATGGCGGGCGCTCATGCGAGGCGCAGGATGAGGTCCACCGCTTCCACGTAGCGCCGCCAGCTCTCGGTCTCCTTCTCGAGCGCGTGACGCCCCGAGCGCGTGAGCGAGTAGAACTTCGCGCGCCGGTTCTCCTCCGTTGCTCTCCAATCACTGGTGACCCAGCCCTTCTCCTCGAGCCGCTGGAGCGCCGGGTACAGCGATCCCTGGCCGACCTTCAGCGCATCCTTCGAGATCTCCTGGATGCGTTGACCTATCGCCCAGCCGTGGAGCGATGACTGCTGGAGCGTGCGCAGGATCAGGAGATCGAGCGTTCCACGGAGTACGTCACCTGGAGGATTGGTCACAACTCACTCCCCGCGTAGTATTGTCGGATACCGACATCGGATTCCGACAATAAATACGAAAGATCGTCGCACGCGTCAAGCGGGGTCTCCGGCGGCGCTGTATTCTTCCCTCCATGCCTGACCATTCCGTGACCATCCGCTCAGCCACCCCCACCGACGCCGCCGCTCTCGCCGCCTTCGGCGAGCGCACCTTCCGCGAGACGTTCGGCCCGGACAATCGCCCGGAAGACGTGGAGGTCTATGTGCGCGCCACGTATTCCGCCGAGTGTCAGGGCGCCGAGATCGCTGATCCCGATCGCGTCACCTTCGTGGCCGAAAGCGAGGGCGTGATCGCGGCATTCGCGCAGTTGCGCGCGAACGGCGATCCGCCGGGTTGCGTGGCCGGTCCCGCGCCCGTCGAGCTCCTCCGCTTCTACGTGGACCGCCCCTGGCAGGGACGCGGCGTGGCACACACTCTCATGGACAAGGTCGTAGCCGCCGCCCGTTCGCGCGGCGCGCACACGCTCTGGCTCGGTGTGTGGGAGCGGAATCCGCGCGCCATCACCTTCTACGAGAAGCACGGCTTCCGCGACGTGGGGTGCGTGCCCTTCAAGCTCGGCGGCGACGATCAGACCGATCGGGTGATGGCGCGGGCGCTGTGATCGACGACGGGCGCGACGGCGAGTCCGGTGCAGACGGGGGCGGAAGCCAGATCGGCGGCAAAGAACGCGGCGACAGGGAGAGCGACGGCGGGACCGGCAGTGGCATCAACCGCCAGTCGTACGACGCGATCGCGGCCAGATGGGACTCGGCGCGCACATCGTTCCACGGGAGTGAGCGACGCTACCTGGATGTGATGCTCGAAGGTCTCGCGCCACCCGCTCGCATCCTCGACCTCGGCTGCGGCACCGGCAGGCCGATGGCGGAATACGTACTTTCGCGCGGGCACCAGGTAACGGGCGTCGATCAGTCGGAGGAGCTCCTCGCGCTCGCGCGTGCACGCTTTCCTAAGGGCGAGTGGATCCACTCGAGGATCGAGGACTTCCCCATAGAGGGCGACAGAAACGGCGCCTACCATGGTGCGATAGCGTGGGATTCGCTCTTCCACATCGAGCGCGAGCGCCACGAGAAGATTCTCGCGAAGGTGCATGGCGCGCTCGCCCCCGGCGCCCTGCTGATGCTCACCGCGGGCGGCTCGGCGCATCCCGCATTCACCGACACGATGTTCGACCGTGAATTCTTCTACGACTCGCACCCGCCCGAGCAGCTCGCGGCGCTCCTCGTCGAGTTGGGCTTCGAGATCGTATTGAACGAGTTCATGAATCTTCCCACGGCGGGCCGCGACAAGGGCCGGATAGCGATCATCGCGAGAGCGACGGGGCAAGGTCTTTGATCTCGAGCTAGTTCGAAATCAAAGACCTGGACCCGTCGCTCGACTCAGGTGCACGAACTCCGTATCGCGCACGAACCCCTCCGACTCGTACAGGGCGAGCGCATTCCGATTCGTGTGCTGTGTGGCGAGCTCGATCCGCACTGCACCCACCCGCCGCGCGTGCTCGACCGACTCCACCACCAGCCGGCGCGCCACGCCGAGCCGGCGGCAGTCGGGCAC
Organism: Gemmatimonadaceae bacterium; assembly: GCA_035700125.1. Lineage (GTDB taxonomy): Bacteria > Gemmatimonadota > Gemmatimonadetes > Gemmatimonadales > Gemmatimonadaceae > JADGGM01. The sequence goes on along the minus strand of DASSOX010000013.1, from coordinate 2,337 downwards.
GACGAAGAGATCGTTGAGCACCACCGTCCTTCCCAGCGCGACGGATGAGAAAGCCGGGTAGAGCTGCGCGAAGCCTGCCGCCCTCGCCCCGCCTCCATCGCGCGCCTCGGCGGTGGCCAGCAGGATCACCGACTCATCGCGCGAGAGCCGCCGGGTGAGAAACTCCCGCGCCGCGGCCGGATCCGACGCCGCGCCGTAGAACTGGCGGTATGCGTCGAAGAGCGGCGCCACCACCTCCACGTCCGCGAGCCGCGCCCGCCTCACCGTCACTCCACCGCTGGTGGATGGAGCGTAGGGATCCCGCGGCGAATCGTGTGTCGTCATGCTTCACGCTCCTGTCGGGTGCGGGGGGAAAATAGCGGTGGTCGAAGCTCGCTGATCACACCAGTTACACCGTCGTTCCCCTTATCCCTCCGTTCCGAAACGGTGCAGCGTTGTCCCGTTTCGAGCCAGCGCCGGCTCCGCCACGCCAGGTGGCCGCCCGGAAGTTCAGTCCTCACAACGATTTGCCGATCTGCCCCGGCAGCCATCCGCCGGTATCGCATCTGCTCCTCTCGAGCCGTCCTCCACGCCTGCTGGCCGACACGGCTGTCTACCGCACCGCCCCACGGTTATGATGACTCTCGCAACTCGTCATCCCGATGCCCCGCGCGAAGCCGGAACGATCCATGGCTCCCGCTGGCGCGCACTTCCTCGCCGCACTCCCCGTCGGCGAGCGGAAGCCATCATCATCCGCTGCTCCCGCCGAATGCCGACGCTCGCCGTGCTCACGCTCAGCGATTCCTTCGCCACTGAATGGCCATCATTGGCGGCGGAGTGCGGTTTCGACCTGAAGCTCATCTCCGAGCCGGCGAGCGCGGCGCGCCTCACGGATGCGGTGGGCCTCGTGGCCGCGGGCGGCGAGGAAGATGCCCTCCCCGCCACTCTCGCCGAGCTGGCCGCCAACGGGATCGCGATCGCCGCCGTGGGCGCCGACCCTGCGCACCACGTGGCCACCGCCGCGGTTCGCGCGGGCGCCGACGAGTACTTCGTCCTCCCCGCCGATTACGCCATCCTCGGCTCCTGGCTACGCGAGCACGCCGGGCGGCTGCGCGCGCTGCACGATCGCAGCTCCTTCGTCGCCGCCGAGCGCCAGAAGTACCGCTTCGACGAGATCCTCGGCGAGAGCGAGCCGCTGCAGCAGGCGCTCGAGCGCGTGGCCCGCGTGATCCCGCACCCGGGCGTGACGGTGCTCATCACCGGCGAGACGGGTACCGGCAAGGAGCTCGTCGCCCGCGCGATCCACTACAACGGTCCACGGCGCGATGCGCCTTTCGTGGACGTGAACTGCGCCGCGATCCCCGACCTCCTCCTCGAGAGCGAGCTTTTCGGGCACGAGAAGGGCGCCTTCACGAGCGCCACCGCCACCAAGCCGGGACTCTTCGAGCTCGCCAACGGCGGGACGATCTTCCTCGACGAGATCGGCCACCTCCCGCTCACCCTGCAGGGGAAGCTCCTGCGCGCCCTCGAGGAGCGCACCGTTCGCCGGGTAGGCGGCACGCGCTCGATAGCGGTGGACGTTCGCGTCGTCGCGGCCACGCACGTGAACCTCACGGCCAGCGTTCGGCGCGGCGAGTTCCGGGAGGATCTCTACTATCGGCTCGAGGTGATGTCCATCGAGCTCCCGCCGCTCAGAGCGCGGCGCGGCGACATCCTCCCGCTCGCGCGGCACTTCCTCGCGCGCTTCGCCGAGCAGTACGGCATCCCCAATCCACGCCTCTCGAAGGCCGCCGAGCAGGCGCTCCTCGAGCGCGCGTGGCCCGGGAACGTGCGCGAGCTGCGCAACGCCGTCGAGCGCGCGGTCCTCCTGGCCAGCGCCGAGGAGCTGGGTCCGGAAGCGTTCCCTCTTCCACGTTCGGCGAGCGACGACGGAAACGGCGACGGCCCGATTCCATTTCCCGCCACCATCCGCGAGATCGCGCGCGCGGCGACGGTGGAGATGGTGAAGCTGTGCGGCGGCAACAAGAGCGACGCGGCGCGCCGGCTCGGCATCTCGCGCGCTCGGCTCCTGCGGACTCTCGACCAGAAGAACACGTCCGCCGATGATGCGAATTCGGACACGGAGAACTTCGATGAAGAATAAGTGGTGGGTAGCACCGATCCTGGCGATCGGGATCGCAGGGTGCGGCAGCGACGGCACCGGTCCCGACACTCGCGTACCGGTCGTGCTCGAGGTGGCAGCCGGAATCCCTACGCTGGTGAGCTCGCAGGTGAGCTTCTGGGCGTACTACGATCGTGAGACGCGTGCGCAGCTGGTCTATCACGCGCTCGCGAGCGCCACGGATTCCGTCACGCTCG
>DASSOX010000012.1:0-2617 GCA_035700125.1 Gemmatimonadaceae bacterium | reverse complement strand
TTGAGCTTGAGCCACGCGTGGGTGCGCTTGCCGGGCTTGTAGGTGGAATCCTCCCGCTTGGCGATGATCCCCTCCCACCCCCTGGCTCGCGCGCGCTTCAGCATGGCGCTGGCGTTGCCCCTCGTGACCTCGCTGAGCCTGAGCTGGGCCGAGTTGTGATCAGCGAGCAGGCGCTCCAGCCGCTCGCGGCGCGTGGACCACGGCTCGCCGAGGAGATCGTCGCTCCCATCCACGAGCAGATCGAAAACGATCAGCGCGACCGGCGCTCGCTCCGCTTCCTTCGTGAGACTCTTCGCATCCTCGAGATGCACGCGCGTCTGGAGCGCCTGAAAGCGCGCGGCCTTCCCGCGCGCCAGCGCCACGATCTCGCCGTCGAGAACGAAGGCGCGCCGCACTCGCGAGGCGAGGGCGCCCAGCGCTTCGACCACCTCGGGAAACTGCTTCGCCTTGTCTCGCCCGTTACGCGTCACCAGTCGCACGCTCCCACGCTCGACGAAGGCGAGTACGCGGACGCCGTCGTACTTCGGTTCGAAAACCCAATCCGGTCCCTCTGGAATCGCGGTGCCGATGTGCAGCTTCATCGGCTCGAGCTGCTTCGAGGCTCGCGCGCGAGCCACGGTAGCCGTCACCGTGTGCGCTTGCTCGAGGCGCGCTTCCCGGGAGAGCGCTTGCTGGTGGCGCGCTTGGTGGTGGCGCCCTTGGTGGTGGCGCGCTTGCTGGTGGCACGCTGGCCCGCGCCGGCCGCGATCTCCTCCATCGTGCGCCCCGTTGCCACAGATGTCGTGTACTCGGCAACGACATCGGAGCCGGGAACGGCATGGTCGTCGCGCCGCTTGACGAGGAGCCACTGCTTCTGCTTTCCCGTGGCGCGACGAGTCCGGATGAGCGCCCAGGCGCCATGCAGTCGCTCGCCGTCGAGGATGAACGACAGCTCGCCACTCTCGTAACCGCGCTGCAGCTCGCCGGAAGGATCGGTCGCATCGTCTGCGGCGGTGTACGTTCCGCGGTCCCAGAGCATCACCGTTCCGCCGCCGTACTCACCTTCCGGGATGGTCCCCTCGAAGGTGTTGTACTCGATCGGGTGGTCCTCCACCTGGATGGCGAGCCGCTTCACCGCCGGGTCGAGGCTCGGCCCCTTGGGGACGGCCCAGCTCTTCATCACGCCGTCGAGCTCGAGGCGGAAGTCGAAGTGCAGGCTGCTCGCCGCGTGCTTCTGGATCACGAAGTGCAGCGCGGCGCTACGCGTCCGCCCCGCCCGGCCGGCGGGTTCCGGCGTCTTCTCGAAGTCTCTCTTGCGGTGATACTCCGCGAGCTTGCCTTTGTCAGCCATATCGGTTCAGGGTCAGCGATGAGCTACACACCGCTGACCCTGTGCGAAAAGAGTGCCGCTTCACCCTGCCTCGCGTACCGAGCCCCGACGTGGATCGGAGTCGTTTCTAGCGCTCACGACCCCTCTGCACGGCGTCCGCGTTGGTCGCGGCGGAGCCCGCCGGCCACACGTTGTCCGACGGGTCGCGGTCGGGAAAGCGCCCGTCGGGGTCGAGGGTGATCTGCTCGATCTTGCGCGATCCGAAGTCGAGCGTCGCGGTGAAGTCGCGGCTCCCGCGGAACCAGACGTCCACTGGATAGGTGACGATAGCCGTCACGGAGTCGCGCATCACGCTGTTCGGCATCGCGCGGAGCTTCGCCCCCTGCGGCGCAAATCGCACGGCGAGCACCACGGGCGATGGCATCTCGCCATCCTGATGCACTGCCACCGTGGCGCGCGGTCCCGAGGTGGTCACCTTCGCGATCGATCCATCGACTGATTCTGTCGTGAAGAGCCAGTAGTACCAGAACCAGCCGAGGTCGCGATGCAGGGCGTTGTTCATGAACATGGCGTAGTCCCACGGCGACGGGTGCTTGAAGCGCCACGTCTTCGCGTACTCGCTCATGGCGTGCCACACTGCGCTGTCGCCCACGATCCCGCCGAGCATCGAGAGCATGAGGGGCGCCTTCCCGTACGCCTGGAAGGAATACATGGGACCCCCATAGTTCGCGTCCCACATGAGCGGCGCCTCGCGCTCGTCGCCGCTGGTGCGTCCGTAGCTCTGGCCGCGCCCGTCGAGCTCCGGCGCTTCGTGTCTGCGATCGGCGCCCGAGAGGATGTTCATGTATTGATTGAACCCCTCGTCCATGAAGCCGTACCAGGTCTCGTTAGTCCCCACCATCATCGGCCACCACTGGTGCCCGATCTCGTGGTCGGAAGCGCGGGCGCTGGACATGATGAACGACGGATACTCCATCCCGAGCTCGGGCCCGTCCACCATGGTGAGGATGGGGAAGGTGTATGGCATCCAGAGCTTCGAGTAGAACGCGAGCGCATGTCGCGCGATCGCGCCGGCCTCGGCGTACGACTCGGCGTGCCCGGGGAGGTACATGATGTTGACGGGGATCTTCCCCTTACCCGGTATCTCGGCGAGCGTGGCGTCCCAGGCGAACTGGTTCGAAGTTCCCCACGCGAAGTCGCCCGCGGTGTCGATCTTGAAGTGCCAGACCAGCCGGCTCCCCGGCGTTCCCATGGTGGACTTCCCCGGTCCGCGGTCGGCGGGGCCGGCGATGCTCTGCTGCGTATCCG
>DASSOX010000011.1:0-31092 GCA_035700125.1 Gemmatimonadaceae bacterium | reverse complement strand
TTGCTCCCCAGGGGGCGAGAGGAGTCCTGACCACACCGGTTTTGTCGTCAGCTATTTCAGGAGCGTGATCGTCTGGTGCGCTTCCTCGCTGAACGGGAAGCGGGAACCGCCTGTCGTTACCAGGATCTCGGTGTGGCTCGTTCCTGTGGCGTGGAGGAGTAAGCCCGAGCGCGGGTCCACGTAGATGGCAAAGTCAGCGTGTCCACTTCCGGTGGCCTCCATGGCGTTCGTCGAGTCGCGGGCGGCGTTCGCGCTCGCGGAGTCGATCGCGCCGGCAACGCCATGGTTGACGCTATCGTCGACGCTGGCGGCGGAGCTGTCGGGGCGGTTGCGGACGATGAGCGTGTCATGCCGCGCGAGGAGAAGTGCAGGTCTCCCTCCCCATACTGTATCGGCAATGGCCGTATACTGTCTTACGGTTGTTGCCTGTAGTGGCGTTCGACCGCGGCATGTGACGGTGGATACCGTGTCGGTCCAGCTCTGCCGCGGTGCGATTCCCCGCGGTAGGGCAGCGAAGATCGCCGTGGCGGCCGCCGAGAGTGGGTCGGTGGCGTTCTGACAGGGTATGGTCGCGTTGCTCGAGAGCGTGAGAACGTGTCCGTTGGCGGTAAGCGCTCCCTGGAAGTGGGGTTTGCTGTTGCTACCGGCGGTGTGGCTGGGGATCCGCTCAGGGACCGTGACGGTTACCGAGTCCACGGAGCCGGAGAGCTGAAATCCCGCGGTGTTGCCGTCTCCTGGACCGGTTGGCGTCAGGGAGACCGTGTAGATGACCATCCTGTCGAGCGGGAGCGAGTTAGCGGTGGTGTCGCCAGTCAGTGACACGGTCCCGGTGGAGCGGAGTTCGTAGCGCCAGCTCCCGGCTTGGCGCCGCGGCGTCCAGCGAACAGCGGTTGGAGGTGGTGCATGCATGGCCGCCGAGTCCGTGGTGCGTGGAGCCGGCGTCGGCGTGACAGGTGGTGGGGTGCTGGTGGTTGTGCAGGCCGTCGTGAGAGCAGCGGCGAGCGCCGAGAGGGAGAGCCGACGTGGAATGACTTTCGACACCTGTGGCGGTTCCTCTGGAGCTGGTGGAGAGAGGAGGTGGAGCGGGTCCGGCCGGCCTGTAAGCCGGGTCCTGTCGGATGTCGCCATCCGGACGGTCATTTATCTGGGAGCGCGATCGCTCGTGCTCTCTAGCAGCCTACCCGCGGCGTCTTGGTCGAGGCGGGCCGCCTCTCGCCGCTTATTTGGCCTTGCTCCAGCCGGGGTTTACCCTGCCACGCCTGTTGCCAGACGCGCGGTGGGCTCTTACCCCACCATTTCACCCTTACCGGCCCAGTGTGGCAGCCGGCGGTGTATTTTCTGTGGCACTTTCCGTCGCCTGCCACCTCGAGAGGTGACCGGCGCCCAGGCGTTACCTGGCGGCCTGCCCTGCGGAGCCCGGACTTTCCTCGCGGAGCACGAAGCTCCACGCGACCGTCCGGCCGACCGTACCCATCGTGAAATATAATACCGGCAGGCCACCTTCCAGCCGTGCCACGCGGCTGCCTGACCTCGGTGGCGCCCAGGCTATTAGTAACGTTATGGTACTATATAGTCGAGTGCGTGTGCTGACGCGCGGGCTCGCACGCTGACCGCAACCGTGTAGCCGCTGACACACTCTCGACGCAGAAGAAGCGGTCGCTGGCGCGTCGTTGACGGTATGTTGACTCGATCTGGTCATTCTACCCCTGTCCGCGGCCTGGTGTTGCGAACCAGGACCGCCACCGCTTACCCACCCGTTTCACAGGGGTTCGATATGCCCGCCAAGCGACAATCCCCGACCGCGCTCACCTCCATCGCCACCATGCTCCTGCCGGGGGAGCGACAGCGTGTAGACGCCGCCGGCGAGGGGCTCTACCAGACCCTCCACCGTGACTCGCTCGACGACGTTTTCCGCGACCTCTACGAGCACCGTGCCAAGGCGGTGCTGGTATCCGTCTCGCGGTGCGCCGATCTCGAGGTGGGGCGCGTAGCGCGTCTCGTGCGCGAGTTCCCTCGCGTGCCGGCAGTGGCGCTCCTCTCCACCTTCGGCTCCGAGACCCCGCAGGCGGTCCTCTCGCTCGGCCAGTCCGGGGTACGCTCGCTGGTTGACGTCCGCCAACCGACCGGGTGGCGAGTGCTGCGCGAGATGCTTGTTGCCGATCGAGCTGCCGACATCGAGCGCCTCGCCCTGGCGCAGCTCTCGCTCGACCTGGCCGGCGCGCCGGCCGACTGCTGGCGCTTCTTCGAGACGCTCTTTCGCGCCGCCTCGCCGCGCATCACCACCGTGCGCATGCTCGCTCGAAAGCTGCGCGTGGTGCCGAGCACCCTCATGAGTCGCTTCTTCCGCGTGGGGCTCCCGGCGCCCAAGCGCTACCTCGCCATGGCGCGCCTCGTCCAGGCGGCGCGCGTCTTCGAGAACCCCGGCCTCTCGGTCTGCAACGTGGCCAACCACCTGGAGTACTCTTCGCCCCAGAGCTTCGGCCGGCACGTGCGCACCGTGCTGCACATGACCGCGGTCGGCTTCCGGCAGCAGTACGACGGCGAAGGAATGCTGCAGCGCTTCCGCGAAGAGTTGATGCTGCCCTACCTCGAGGTGCTTCGCCGTTTCACGCCGCTGTCGTCGCCCTACTCCGAAGCGGCTGAATGGGAGAGCGAGGAGGAAGCCGCTGTTCCTGGGTAGTCGTGAGCGCCGCGACGTCGAAGCGGCTGATCGACGACCGGAGCCGACCGGCCGACTGCGAGAGCTGCAGCGATGCGGTGGCGAGTCCATCGATGACGCCGGTCTGCTCTTCCGCCGCGCTGGTGGCCTCGCCCGCTCTCGCCACCGCCTTCCCCGCCAGTGCCTGGATGCTCTCGATCTTGGTCGAGAGCTCGGCGAGCCCGCTCGCCTGATCGCGCGAAACCGCGGCCGATTCGGTGATGACCAGGGCTACGCGTTCGATTCCGGTGAGGATTTCGCTGAGTGCGCTGTCGGCCTGCGTGGCTATCTCGCCCACGTTCGTGACCTCGCGCTCACCGGCGGTCATGGCGTTGGTCACGCTCGCGATGTTCTCACGGATGGTTCCCACGGTGCCTGCTATGTCTCGTGCCGCGAGCGCACTCTCTTCGGCCAGTTGGCGAACCTGCTCCGCCACCACGCCGAAGCCCTTCCCGTGGTCGCCCGCCCTCGCCGCTTCGATTGCGGCGTTCAGGGCGAGAAGATTGGTCTGCCGCGCGATGCGCGAGATGGTGGTCACGAACTCGCCCACCTTGGCCGATGCGTCGGCGAGCCGCGCCGCGGTGCTGGCCGTGCTGCGCACGTCGGCGCCGATCACCACCAGCGTCTGCGCGGCGCGCGAGATCGAGCTGCGGCTCGAGGTGGCGGCTTCCAGCAGCTCGCGCGCACTGCTCTCCAGCTGCTCGGCGCGGTCTCTTATCGCTTGGGCCGCCGAGTGTGCTCCGGCAGTCTCGGCGGCGCCGGCCTCGGTATACTGCCGCTGGTGTTCGAGCTCGCTCGAGAGCGACCGCGTGGTCTCCGCGAATTGCAGCCCCGCGCTGCTCAGTTCTCCAGTTGCCGAGGCAAGTTGCTCGGATAGCGCAGCGACTTCGTCCGCCTCGCGCTGCACGGTGGCGATTATGTAGCCCTGTTCCTCGAGCATCCGGTTGAAGCTCCGCTCGAGGAATCCCAGCTCATCGGTGTGTCGCGCTGGCGCGCGCACGAGGAGGTTTCCATGCTCCGCCGCGGCGATGCAGTCGCGGGTGCCGCGCACCCGGGTCACGAGGCGTGCGGCTATGGGGACCACGAGCCAGGAGACCACGAGAAGGATCGTCACGTCGAGGGCGATCGCCACGAGTCCCGCCGAGCCGGGTGCGAGCGCCTCGATCGCGCCGGGGTGAATGCGCTGGTATCCCCAGAGCGCCGCCGAATATCCGATCGCGGCGCTGAGAACCGAGAAGCGGCCGAGCTTCTTCCCCTGATCGAACGAGTAGGGGATGATGGCGACGAAGTAGACGGCCAGGAGCGAGCTGCGTCCGAAGACCAGGACCAGCACGCTCACCAGCACCACGTCGAAGACGACGAAGACGTACCTGAACCACCGTCTGTAAGACTGCGGGCGTCGCGCCAGGAAGGTGAGCACTTCGTTCGTGGCGATGGCGGTCACGAAGATCGTGGCCATCAACCAGAACGGTGCGGCGAGTACGCCCGAGAGGACCGCGAGGTAGAGTGTGAGGCCCACGGCCAGGATCGCCGCCCGGCGGCGCCGGCCAGCGTGGTGGAAGGTGACGAAGTCCTTCTGCCGCTCTTCCTCTACGAGCTCCAGCGCTCTCGTGACAGTGTCGTCCGCCATACACCGAGGACGAGCGCCTGCCCCGCGCGGTTACCGCCTCGCGAACCTACAGGTCGCCATCCCCGCCAAGCACCGCCGTCATCCCCGCGAAAGCGGGGATCCATGTTCTGACTGGTTAACATGGATCCCCGCTTTCGCGGGGATGACGAGAGAGGTCAATCCGATGTAGCCGCTGCACTGGACTCGGGCGGGAGGTGTTCGAGGATCTCCGACACTCTGGCCATGACCAGCACCGGGACGCCGGTGGTTTCGATGGCCTCCCTTCCGCCCTCTTCACGGTCCACGAGCGCGAGCACTCCGGCCACCGTGCCGCCGGCCCCGCGCACGGCCTCGATCGCCTTGACCGCCGAGCCGCCGGTGGTGATCACATCCTCTATCACCGCCACGCGATCGCCGGCGCGGAAAGGTCCCTCGATGAGCTTCCCGGTGCCGTGCTCCTTGGCCTGCTTGCGCACCGTGAAGGCGCGCAGCGGTCGGCGGAGCGAGGCGCTGGCATAGCTGATTGCGTACGACACCGGGTCGGCGCCGAGCGTGAGGCCTCCGACGGCCTGCACGTCCCAGCCGCTCCCAGCCAGCGCGCTCACGCCGAGGGGGCCTATTACCGAGAGACCCTCGGGGCTCATTGTCGTGAGCCGCGCGTCGATGTAAAGTGTGGATTGCCGCCCGGATGCGAGCGTGAACTGCCCGCGGCGTACAGAACGAGTGGCTAGCAATTCGAGAAGCCGGTCGTGCTCGGTCATGGCGGTACGTTACCCGTGGGCTGTTGCGGAGTCAATCGAAGCTCGCACGCCCGGGGCGACTGCTTCAACAAGGGGATTCGTGCGGTTACCCTACTCGCTGTCGCGGCTTCGCCCCGCGTCGGTTGCACTGGCGCTCGTCCTTCTCTTCGCTCTTGCTGGGCTCTTCGCGGTCGATCGTACGATCGCGGCGTCCAACAGGAATCGAGTGACGATAGAGTCGGTGCAATCGGCCGCGATCGTGGAGAGCTTCCTCGCCGTGCACGCCGAGGCGCTGCAATCGATGCGGGGGCTCTACGTGGATCCATCGCGCCCGCCCGATTCCGCGCACTTCCGCTCGCTCACCCTCTCCCTCAGCGAGTACGCGGCGTCGTTCCGGCGGATCTGGATCACCGACAGCACCGGCCACATCATCAACGAGCACGTCTTCGGCGATCAGGATCGGGAGCTCGCTCCGGGCTACGATGTCGACACGGCGCACGTCTTTTCGCTCGCCCGGATCACCCACGATGCGCGCCGCACGCGCCGCGCCCAGGTCTCGCCGCCCGGCGTCCTCCTCGGCGGCGAGCGCGGCATACTGCTGATAGATCCCATCTACGTGGGCGACGATTTTCGCGGCTTCGCCGGCGGAGGCGTGACGGCGGAGGCGTTGGTCGAGCGGTTGCGGCGCGGGCGTCCCGCGCTCCGGGGGCGTGTGCTGATAGTGGCCGACGCGGACACCATAGCGCGCACCGGTCCACAGCCGCGCGCCTTCGAGGGAGTGAGCACCGCCACCACGACCTTCAACGTACCGGGCGGCGACGAGTGGGAGCTGATCGTGGAGCGGCCTTCCACCTACGTGGATGTGCGCATCCTCCTCTGGGCGGTGGGGCTCGCCACGCTCGGCACGCTCATCCTCGTGCTGTTGCACGAGCACAATCAGAACGAGCGGCTAACCGAACGATCGGCGGAGCTCGAGCGGCTCTCGTCGGAGCTGCTCCGGGCGAACCGGGTGAAGAGCGAGTTCCTGGCCAACGTCTCGCACGAGCTGCGCACGCCGCTCAACGCGATCGTGGGGTTCGTGGAGCTGCTGCACGACGGCGTGTACGGCGAGCTGACGTCGCGGCAGATGCCGCCGGTGGAGCGGATAACGTCGTCTGCGAACCATCTGCGCCTGCTGGTGGACCAGATCCTCGATCTCGCCAAGATGGCGGCCGGCCGGCTAGAGGTGCACATCGAGCCGCTCGACCTGCGCGCCATGGTGCTCGACGTGGCGAGCGAGGTGGAGTCGCTGGTCAGCGAGCGCGAGCTCAACTTCTCGATCGCGGTGGGGAACTCGCTCCCGAGGGTGCGCACCGACCCGATGCACCTCAGGCAGATCCTGATGAACCTCCTGAGCAACGCCATCAAGTTTACGCCCGCGGGCGGAGGGGGTGTGGCGATCCGGGCGCGCCTGGTGACGCCGAAGACGGAGCGCATGCCGATGTTCCGCCTGGCGACGTCCGTGCAGACGGGAGCGGCGGCGGAGCTGCCGCCCTTCGCACACCGTGGGACGTGGATAGCTCTACAGGTGGCCGACAGCGGGTTGGGGATAGCGCCTACGGATCACGAGCGGATATTCGACGAGTTCGAGCAGGTGAACGCGGGGCCGAGGGGCGACTCGATGCAGCGGGGTACTGGGCTCGGGCTTCCGATCTCTCGGCGGCTGGCGCGGCTAATGGGCGGTGATATCACTGTGGAGAGCGAGCTGGGGAAGGGCGCCATCTTTACTCTCTGGCTCCCTGTGGATCCCGCAGAGCTGGCGGCCGTCAGCGCGAGTGAGGTCACGACGGAGCCACGGCATGTGGGCAGCAGCTCGTAAAGGCGCCGCCCAGCGTGACGCTCAGCGTGACGCTGAGCGCGCCGTTCCCGGCGGCGCTGCCGGAGCCGCGCTAGTCGCCGCCCTTGCGCAGCATGGACTTCATGCGCGCCATGAGCCCTTCGCGCTGCGCCTTCGGAGGCGGCGCCTCGACGGCCGCGCGTAATTCCTTCGCGAAGGTGATCACATCCGGATAGCGTTGCGCGGGGTCGCGTGCGAGTCCCTTCATCACCACCTCTTCCACCGCCGGCGTGATGTTGACTCCCTTGCGCGCGGTGCTCAGCGGGATGGGCGGCTGCGAGAGGAGCTGCGTGAACATCTCGCGCTGCGATTTCGCCAGGTAGGGGAGCGCGCCCGAGAGGAGGTAGTAGGCGATCGTGGCGAGACTGTACTGGTCGGCCGCGGGGGTGACGAGCTGTCCGGAGAGTGCCTCGGGCGCCACATACATGAGCGTACCCACGAAGAAGCCGGCTCTGGTGAGCCGTTCCTCGGGGGCGAGGTCGGCCTGGGCCGCGATTCCGAAGTCGAGGAGCTTGACCTGCTTCGACGCCGGGTCGTACATCAGGTTGTCGGGCTTCAGGTCGCGGTGGATGATTCCCACGTTGTGAGCCGCCTGAACGGCGTCTGCTATCTGATAGACGATGTCGGCCGCTTCGGCGCTTGGGAGCGGAGCGTTACGTTTGGCGTAGCGCTCGAGGAGCTCGCCCGGCGCCCACTCGGTGCAGAGGAAGTGGAGTCCTGGATGCGGCTCGCCGATCTCGATTGTACGGATGACGTTGGGATGAACGACCTGCGTGCCGTACTCCGCTTCGCGAAGGAAGCGGGCGATGGCCGTGCGATCGTTGCGCAGCTTTTCGCGCAGGACCTTCACCGCCACGGTACCGTGCTCGGGATGCTCGGCGCGGTACACCACCGCCGTACCCCCCTCACCAACCATATCGTGCAGCGAATACCCCGCGAGGGTCGTTCCCGCCAGATTCTCACGGCTCACGGGGCCGAAGCTAACTGTCCAGCGGGGCGCGAGCAAGCATGTGGCAGGTTACTTCCGGACAGCTCCGGTACCACTCACCCGTCATTCCCGCGGGAGCGCCAGCCGTCATTCCCTCGAACTTTTTCCCCGTCATTCCCGCGAAAGCGGGAATCCATGTTCGGCCGGGTAGTGTGGATTCCCGCTCTCGCGGGAATGACGAGGATGGCTTTCGCGGGCATGACGGGAATGTCTTTGGTGGGAATGAAGGAAATGTCTTTCGCGGGCATGACGGGCAACGCGTCCGCGAGGATGGCCGAGCACTCATGAGAACGACGCTCGCGTTCCTGCTCACGGCGTGCGTCGCGTTCGTGGCGGGCGCGTGCTCGGGGCGGGGGCACACGCTCGACACAGCTCCCGGAGTTACATCCGACTCGCTGCGCCCGGGCGACATCCGCGATGTTGATCCGCGCGGAGTCTACCGCGCGGCCGACCTCCTCGTGCACGGCGCGCCGCTCGGTTTCGTGGGAAACGTGAGCTTCCTCGGGAGCGGCTCGCCAGATAGCACGCTGGTGCTCGTGAGCATCGCGCTCGCCAACCGCGCGCTCGAGTTCCGCCCGGAGGGGACGCTGCAGCGCGCCGGCTACACGGTGACCATCGACTTCCACGCGAAGGGGAGCGATTCCACGGTGGCGAGCGCGGAGGCGCACGAGCGAGTGCGCGTGGCATCGGCGAGGGAGACCAGCTCGAGCGAGCCGAACATCGTGTTCGAGAAATTCGTGGCGGTGCCGCCCGGCGATTACACGATGTTGCTGAGCGTGCAAGACGACCGCTCGCCGGAAGCGGGATGGCTGCGCGACACGCTCACCGTGCCGCGCGTCGGTGCGCACTCTCTTTCGTCGATCGTGCCGGTGTTCAGCGCCGCGCCGCGCGGGAGCGCTGACTCGCTTCCATCGCTCATCGCGAACCCCACGGCTACAGCGGTCTTCGGCCGAGACTCGGTGGTGAAGCTCTATCTCGAAGGTTACGATCTTCCCGACAGCGCGCGGATTTCGATAGCGCTACTCGATGATGGTGACCAGCGCGTGCTGCGGGACTCGGTTCTGCTCGGGAACACGGACTCCATTTCCGCCGTGGTGCGCGAAATACCGGTGGCGCGCATCGGGCCCGGGCGCTTCACGGTCGTGGCATCGCTCGGCGACTCGGCTGCGAGCGTGCGCGCGCCGCTCTTCGTGAGCTTCGGCCAGGGGATCGGGATACTGTCCTTCGATGAGATGCTGCGTCGTCTTCGCTACTTTGCCACGCCCGAGCAGCTCCGTGCACTCGGCGCCACGCCGCGCGCCGAGCGTGCTACGGCGTGGGCGCAGTTCTGGAAGGATACCGATCCGGTGTCGAGCACTCCGGAGCACGAGGGGTTGCGCGCGTACTTCGATCGCATCGCGAGCGCGAACCGCCGCTTCGCGGGCGAAGGCGAGGAAGGGTGGCTCACCGACCGCGGGAGAGTGTACGTGGCGCTCGGCGCGCCCGATCGCATCGAGGTGGACGACGATAGAGGCAGCGGCATGCGCGCGAGCTCGCAGGTGTGGCAGTACGCCGACTACGATGTGCGGCTCGTGTTCGTGTCGGACGCGGGTTTCGATCGCTGGCGTCTCACGCCGGCGAGCGAGCTCGATTTCGAGCACGCACTGCAGCGCGCGCGGCTGCACTGATCCCCTGGCTCGAGTGAATCGCGTGCACGGATGAACGATACTCCCGCGCGGCTCTCGCTGTGCCGCGAGGTGACGCGGAAGGCGCTGCACCTGGTGTTCGTGGTGGTGCCGGTGGCGTACGCGTTCGGCTTCCCGCGTCGCTGGCTGGTGGCGGGGCTCGGCGCGGCAGCCCTCGTAGCGGTGGTGATAGAGCTGGCGCGCAGGTGGCATGCGCCCACGCGCGAGCGCTTCGTGCGCCTGGTGGGCGTGCTGCTGCGCGAGCACGAGCAGGCGAGGTGGTCGGGTGCCACGTGGATGGTGCTTTCGATGCTCGGGCTCGCGGCGCTCGTACCGCGCGCGGTTGCGGTAGCCGCCATGTGGGCCATCTCGGCCGGCGACGCCAGTGCCGCGCTCGTGGGACGGGCGTTCGAAGGGCGGGACGAGGAAGTGGATGTGGCGAACGGGTCGCCACTTACGCCGCCTTCGGAGCGCGCTGTGAGTGGAAGTATGGGGGCCAAAGTGGTGAGGCGTCGGGGCGGAAAAACCTTTCGCGGAAGTGCTGCGTGTTTCGTGGTGACGCTCTCGGGCGCACTGCTGCTCGCGCGTCTATCGCCAGCGGAGAGTGTGGTGGCGGCGCTGCTCGCGACGGTGGCCGAGCGATTCGGCAAGCCGGTGGACGACAACGTGCGAATCGGAGCGGTGGTGGCCCTGGGTATCCTGTTGTGGCACAAGATGTTCTCTTGACAAAAGCGCAGGTTGAACCTATATAGGCGCTCGCAGGCCGCCGTCGGTCTGCCCCGCACAACGCAGTGCAGGATCCGTTTGACCCCGCAGGAGGCAGCTCGAATGGCCAGAGGGAAAGTGAAGTGGTTCAATGATGCCAAGGGCTACGGCTTCATTGAGCAGGAGAGCGGCGAAGACGTCTTCGTGCATTTCTCGGCAATCGCGATGGACGGTTTCAAGACGCTCGCCGAAGGACAGGAAGTCGAGTTCGAGATCCAGAACGGCGACAAGGGCCTGCACGCGGCCAACGTTCAACGGGTCAGCTGAGCACCTTCCAAACGACGGGCCATTCGAGGTAGCTGCGCCGGTCCCCATTAGGGTCACGAGCGTTTGCGAATCGTGAAGTGGTTCGCCAGAAGCACGCCCCGCTATCTGTAGCGGGGCGTGCTTTTGTATGGGCGTCGTGATGTATCGCTGTCGGTCTCTGTTGCTCGGATTCCAAATCGCCCACGCGCTCGCGGATGGAGGCCGGCCACTCTCGCGCGGTACTTCTGGTTTCGAAGGACCGCCCATTCCCTGGAGTGGTCGACCAGCGCACGACGGGGTGCCCTCAGGAGTCGGCTGACCTGTCCCAGGCTCATCACGCCCCCGGGAACCCGCTCCCCCTCTCGTCCGTTCTCGAATACTGTTCCGCAGCAACCGAGGTATGCGAATGATCGACGATACGAACGTGGCGGTCATCCATTCTCTCCAACCACTCCTTGACCGATACAGCCGTGCATGCCCCCTCGCGCGCCAGACTGATTGCCGGCTTCACCACGGTCTACGTACTCTGGGGCTCCACCTACCTCGCCATCCGCATCGGCGTAGAGACGATCCCGCCCTTCATCATGGGTGCGATCCGCTTCCTCATCGCGGGGAGCGTGCTCTACCTGCTCGTGCGCCCGCGCGAGCGGCCCACGCTCGCGCAGTGGAAGTCGGACGCGATCGTCGGCGTGCTCCTTCTCGTCTTCGGGAACGGCGCCGTGATGTGGGCGGAGCAGAAGGTGCCGAGCGGTATCGCCTCGCTGCTGGCGGCGGTGGTTCCGCTCTGGATGGTGCTGCTCGACTGGGGGCGCCGCGGCGGGAAGCGTCCCACGGCGATGGTGATCGCGGGAGTGGTGCTCGGCTTGGTGGGGCTCGCGGTGCTCGTGAATCCCTTCGGGTCCGCCAGCGCCGGAGTGGACCGCGTTGGCGCGCTGGTGCTCCTCGGCGGATCGCTCTCGTGGGCGGTAGGCTCGCTCTACTCGAAGCACGCACCGCATCATCCGAAGCCGCTCGTGGCGCCGGCGATGCAGATGCTCGCGGGTGGAGCTGGGCTCGCGATTCTCTCGGTGCTGAGCGGCGATGTCACTCGCCTGCATCCGAGCGCGGTTTCCACGGACTCGATGCTCGCGGTGCTCTACCTGGTGATCTTCGGATCGCTGGTGGGATACAGCGTGTACATCTGGCTGCTACGCGTAGCCACTGCGTCGGCGGTTTCCACCTATGCCTATGTGAACCCGGTGGTCGCGGTGTTCCTGGGGTGGCTGATTCTGTCCGAGCCGCTCACGCCACGTACACTCGTGGCGGCCGCGATCATCGTGGGAGCGGTGGCGCTCATCACGCGCGGCTCGGGGCGCACCGAGAAGGATTCGGACGAGTCAGCAAGCGGGGAGCACAGGGCGACGCTCGGCGATCGCGCTGCACGCAGAACGGTGAGAGAGAAGCGAGCGGCGAGGACGCCGAAGTCGGCGGCGTGAGGGAAATGGCGCTGCGCTCCGCGCGCAACGCCCATCAGCGCTTCCTGCCGTACCTGTCGATGTCATCGTGTGCGACGATGTCGACGAAATAGACGATATCGTCTGCGATCCTGAAAACCACGCGGTCGCCGTCGTTCGCCCGCGCTTCGTTGAAATACTTCTCGGGCTCGATCGGCCTGATGCGCATTCCGGGTGTCGCCTCACCCTTCAGCAAGGCCATCACTACCTTGTCTATCCCCTTCTGCTCGGCGGCCTGGAAGGAGGCGTAGCTCTTCGCCCACTGCGGTGAGAACTGGGCGCTGAAGAAACGCTGTGCCCGAGCCATGCGCTAGCGCTTGCGGCTGCGCTTGGTGGCGGGCTTCTTGAGTGAGTCGAGGAAGCGCTGAGTCTCTGCCTCCCGGGTGGTGCGGGTGGACCGCCCATCCCGAAAGCTTTCCTCCGCCACGCGCAGGCGCTCCCGCCCTTCGGGGCTGTGATACCAGAGCTGGTCCTGTGGGATCACGACCGCCGGCACCAGCTCGTAAACCCCATCATCGGTCCGATCGACGCGGATCTGCGTCTGGTCGGTAATGCCAAGCGCCTCCCTCAACTCTCTGGGAAGGGTCGTTCGGCCTTTACGGTCGATGGTGAGAATGCCGATAGTGCGAGTCATCTACGAATCTCCGCGGTGGGATTTTGGTATTGCGGAAATATACCGCATTCCCGCGGACGTTGACCAGCCGGCGGACCGGGTGCCCGCCACGTCCTCGCTCTCTGGCCGGCGTTGCCGTATCGTTCCTTCCATGCGCCTCTAACGTGCCTACCTCTTTCGCGGGGATGGCGGTGATGGCTGACGCGGGGATGACTGTATTTCGGGCGATCCACCGCTCTGGTGCTCCCTCCCGCGCGCGGCGACTTTTCCCGCATGGACATCTCGCCACCCCCCTCGCCGCGCCTCTTCCTCATAGACGGCTACGCGCTCATCTACCGAGCGTTCTTCGCCCTCATCTCCCGCCCGCTCACCACGAGCCGCGGCGAGAACACTTCGGCTGCCTGGGGTATCGTCAACTTCCTCCAGCGGCTCATCGAGCAGCACAAGCCGGAGTACCTGGGGTGGGTCCTCGACTCGGGGCTCTCCTTCCGCCACGAGCGCTACCCGGCCTACAAGGCCACCCGCGAGAAGCTCGGCGACGAGCTCCAGGCCGACTTCGACCGCGGGATGGAACGCATCGGCGAGCTCCTCTCCGCCTACAACGTACCCGTCCTCTCCATGGAAGGCTTCGAGGCCGATGACGTGATCGGCACGCTCGCGCGGCGCGGGGCCGAGCAGGGCGTGAACGTGGTGGTGGTCTCGGGCGACAAGGACTTCTATCAGCTCATCGCGCCGAACATCTACCTCCTGAATCCCGGCCGGGGCGGACCGGCGAGCGTGGACGAGAAGTGGGTGGGCGTGGAGAACGCATCGGAGCGACTCGGCGTGTCGCCGGAGCACGTCACCGACTACCTCGCGCTGGTGGGCGACTCGTCGGACAACGTCCCGGGCGTGCGCGGGATCGGCGACAAGACCGCGTGCGAGCTGGTGGACACGTACGGGCCGCTCGAGGAGATCCTCGCGCACGTGGATGAGATAAAGAAGAAGCGTCCGCGCGAGGCGCTAAAGGAGCACGAGGCGGACGCTCGGCTCTCCAAGGAATTAGTAACACTTCGCTACGATCTCCCCATCGAGCTCGATCTCGACGAGCTCGCGGTGCGCGAGCCCGACCACGCGCGGCTCAAGGAGATCTTCGTGGAGCTCGAGTTCCACTCGCTCGCGCGCGACCACGCGGTGGAGGAGCCGAAGAAGAAAGAGGAGGCCGTGAAGTACACCACGGTGGACACCATCCAGGCACTCGAGAAGATGGTGAAGCGCGCGCGCAGCGTGCCGCACATCGCCGTGGACACCGAGACGATAATCGATCCCGGCAGCCCGCAGCTGGTGGACCCGCTCCGCTGCACCATCGTGAGCATCTCGATAGCCGTGGCGCCGGGCGAGGCGTACTACCTCCCCCTTCGCCACCGCGCGCAGCTCGCCGAGCAGGGCGATCTCCTCGTGGATGTGGCGGGTGACCGTTCCCCCACCGACGCGCCCGAGGATCGCGGTCTCGTGATGGGCGGTGACGAGGTGAATGTCGAGAAGACGCTGCGCGATGCGAAGGCCGCGAAGAGCGCTAAGAGCTCGAAGAAGAAGAGCGCGAAGTCGAGCGCCGAGCCGGCGTCCATAGCCGCGCGGATGCTCGCCAACGGCGGCGAGCCAGTAAAGAACCTGCCGCCGCTCGACTCGCCCGAGATGGAGCCGCTCCGCGCGCTCCTCGAGGATCCCTCGGTGAAGAAGACGGGGCAGAACGCCAAGTACGATCTGCTAGTGCTCCGCCGCTCGGGCGTGAACCTCCGCGGGCTCGACTTCGACACGATGATCGCGTCGTACGTGCTCGACCCCGGACGCCGCTCGCACGGGCTCGACGTGCTCGCGCTCGAGTTCCTCGACCACAAGATGATCTCGTTCGATGAGCTGTGCGGGAAGGGGCGCAGCATGATCCCCTTCGATGAGACTCCCATCAGCGCCGCGCGCGATTACTCGTGCGAGGACGCCGACATGACGCTGCGCCTCCGCGCGATCTTCGAGCCGCAGCTCGAGGTGTACGCACTCACCTCGCTCTTCCGCGAGATCGAGATACCGCTGGTGGACGTGCTGGCCGACATGGAGTGGGAAGGCATCTCGATAGACACCGCGTTCTTCGCATCGCTCAAGGAGCGCTTCGCCTCCGAGCGCCAGCGCGTGGAGCGTCGGATCCACGAGGAGGCGGGAGTGGAGTTCAACATCAACTCCAACCCGCAGCTGCGGCACATCCTCTTCGAGAAGCTGCAGCTTCCGGTCATAAAGAAGACGGCGACCGGCCCCTCCACCGACGCGAGCGTGCTGCAGGAGCTGGCCGAGCAGGGGCACACGATCCCCGAGCTGCTCATGGAGTATCGCGAGCTGTCGAAGCTCGAAAGCACTTACCTCGATGCGCTCCCCGCTCTGGTGCACCCCGAGACGCACCGCATCCACACCTCGTTCAACCAGACGGTGGCCACCACGGGGCGACTGTCATCGAGCGATCCTAATCTGCAGAACATCCCGATCCGCACGGAGCTGGGGCGCGACATCCGCCGCGGCTTCGTTCCGCGTAAGGGATGGATGCTCGTGGCCGCGGATTACTCGCAGATCGAGCTGCGCTTGCTCGCGCACCTCTCGAACGATCCCGCCTTCGTGCAGGCGTTCCGCGCGGGCGGCGACATCCACCGGCAGACGGCATCGATCATCTTCGACGTACCGCTCGAGGAGGTAACGCCCGAGATGCGCGCGCGCGCCAAGACCATCAACTTCGCCACGATCTACGGGCAGGGCCCGCGCGCGCTCTCGCAGCAGCTACGAATTGAATTCGCCGAGGCGAAGCGATTCATCGAGGAGTACTTCGAGCGTTTCAGCGGGATCAGAGGGTATCTCGATTCGATGGTGGAGTTCGCGCGTGAGCACGGCTACGTGCAGACCATCTTCGGTCGTCGTCGCTACATCCCCGAGCTCAAGGATCGCAACTTCAACATCCGTCAGTT
The DNA here is from genome assembly GCA_035700125.1 of Gemmatimonadaceae bacterium. Lineage (GTDB taxonomy): Bacteria > Gemmatimonadota > Gemmatimonadetes > Gemmatimonadales > Gemmatimonadaceae > JADGGM01. Next base: position 15,419 of record DASSOX010000011.1, on the reverse strand, counting down.
CGGTGAACGGACGGCGACGAATTCACCGATCCAGGGTTCGGCCGCTGACCTCATCAAGATCGCGATGATTCGCATCCACAAACTGCTGGCGGAGCGGCAGGTGAAGTCGCGCATGCTCCTTCAGGTGCACGATGAACTCGTATTCGAGGTGCCGCCGGAGGAGCTGGAGGCGATCACGAAGCTGGTGAAATTCGAGATGGAGAACGCAGCGCAACTCTCTGTGCCGCTTGTCGTTGAGCTGGGTGCAGGGGAGAACTGGCTGGCCACGAAACACTGAGTCTGCAGCAGGGAACAGTCGGGTAGGGAAAGCTGCCGCGACGGGTGGGTGTGAAACGCATGGGAGGCCCACTCGTCCAAACAGTTGACGGACGGCAACGGTGCCGCTCCGCCGGACGCGCAGCCGGAACAGTTGCGTCACGTCATTTCCACTTACCCAACTTTTCATCATGCGTCGTTTTCTCACCGTCCTCGCGGCCGGCACCCTCGCACTCAGCGCGTGCTCGGACGACACCGTCGGCCCACCGCCGAACTACGTCTTCGTGGTAATCCCCGACCAGGCGGACATCTCCCTCAACCAGGACGACTCCGCCGCGGTCAGTGTCGTGGTGAAGGACACCGTTTCCGGTGGCCACATGTACAGCCCGAACATCGACTGGTCGAGCGACGATCCTGATGTCGCGGTCGTCGAGTCTGGCGCCGATGGCTGGCAGGTTCGCGCCATCGGCGCGGGGAGCACTCAGCTCCACGCCGTCTTCAATGCCTACCATGGCCCGGTCGAAGGAACGATCAACGTTTCGGTGACCGGCGTACCGGCCGAGAGCTTCACGCTCGGCAGCGACCCCGCTGACCTCGATGTGGCGCTCTATCCGGGTGATGCCGATACGCTCCAGGTGCACATCCACGATGCCGACGACAACGATCTCACCGCCCGCCGCATCACGTGGGACAATTCGGCGGAAGCTGTAGCGTCGGTGGAGACGTTCGCGAAGGTGACGGTAGATACCGTTGTTGTGGGTACGGATACGACGTTCAACGAATCGGTCTCCTACTGGGCGGTCGTCACGGCGGACAGCCTCGGCGATGCCGAAATCGTGGGCGATGTCGAGGGGATGCAGCAGACGATCAACGTGACCGTCACCCCGCGACCGGTGGCCAAGGTCGTGATGAGCCCCGACGTGGCCGGCCTGCACGTGGGTGAGAAGGTCAAGATCACCGCAACACCGAAGGGCGCTAACGGCGAGGCGCTCACCGATCGCACCATTGGATGGCTCTCTCTGAGCCCCTCTGTCGCGACGGTGGACACCACCGGTGTGGTGACAGCCGTTAGCGAGGGTACGGCCAAGATCCAGGCGCTGGTCGAGAACGAGGACGGCAGCATCATAATCGGGACTGCCTCCGTTATCGTGGTGGCCAACCCGGGGACCTGATCTCTCTACATCACCGATCCGATCCGGGATGGACCTGGTCGGTGAGAAGGCGATGAATACGGGGTGGGCGCCTGAGTAACGGCGCCCACCCCGCTTTCATCTTCGCTTACTGCACCCCTTCACTCACTGCACTCTCCTTCCTTCCCCGTTACCCCTCGTTCTTCCCCACCGTCCTGCACTCGGCGATCTCTCCCTTCCACATGCCCACTTCCTCCCACCGACGCTCGGCATTCTCGCTCATCGAGCTGCTCGCCGTGCTCGTGGCGGTTGGCGTGCTTGTGAGTGTGGTGCTGCCGAGGTTTCAGGCGTACCGGCGGAAGGCGCACGTGGCCGCCATGATCACCGACCTCCGAGAGGTGGCCGCCGCCGAGGAGTCGTTCTGGAAGTCGACGAGACGCTACACCGCCGACACCACGGTCCTCGGCCTCGCCCCCTCCGCCGGCACCGACATCACCCTCCACAGTGCCGACGGCACCGGCTGGTCGGCCCGCGCCACTCGGGATGGCGACCCCGTCGCCTGTTCCATCTTCTACGGCTCCGCCCCCCCGCTATCCCCGGCGGTGAGGGCGAATGTGATTGGGTGTGAGGGGGAGGGAGGGGAGAGAGAGCAGAGAGCAGAGAGCGGAAAGCAGTGATCTACTCGTGAGACAAAGTCATCCCCGCTTCCGCGGGGATGACTGGTTTTCAAGGGTTTTGACTGCTTTCCGCTTTCTGCTCTCTGCTCTCTCCCCATTGCATCCTGCCACTGAAGTTGCAAATCGAACGGGTGAAAATTGCGAGGCGGGGAGGGGGAACGGGGGAAGTCGTTGCGGCACAAGGAGATGGTGCTGACGGACACGGCGGCACCGGGGTTGCCATGGGGAGGGGACCAGGACCGGGGCCAGCTCCGGGCCGATCATCTTCTTGAACGGGGAAATCCAATGCGCCGATCGCGATACTCTGGCTTCACGCTGATCGAGCTTCTGATCGTCGTGGTCATTATCGGCATCCTGGCCGCGATTGCGATTCCGAAGTTCGCCAACACGAAGGGGAAGGCGTACGCCGCATCCATGCGTAGCGACCTTCGCAATCTGGCAACGGCGGAAGAGGGCTACTACTTCTCGTACGAGGTTTACTCGAGCGACCTCACGGCGCTTGGCTTCCAGCCCTCGTCCGGGGTGGCGATCTCCTTTGGCGAGGCCACCGCGAATGGATGGTCGGCCAAGAGTACGCATCAGCTCTCGTCGCCTCTCACCTGCGCCATATACGTGGGTGGTGCCTCGACCCTGGCGCCGGCCGTTAATGCCGGATCCATCATGTGCCAGTAGCATTGTTTCCTGTGTAGCACCGCAGTTTAAGTTGGAGAGTGAGCGCTTCCACATCCCGTAGCGAACCCGACGCAGAAATCGCCGAGCAGGGGGTGCCGTACCTCGAATTCGAGCGGCGCAGGGACGGAATGATTCACGCCATGGACGGCGGACTCTGGCTGCACCGCCACGTGTGGCGCGGCGAGCGCATGGCGCATCTCGTCTCCACCGACCGGGAGGGGCTCCTCGAGTACGGACGCTCCGTCGGTCTCCCCGCCCGACGTCTTCAGTACAAGCCGCTCAAGGATCCGCGCACCGGTGTCCGCCGCGATGCGTGGCATTGGGATCTCGTGGGCCCTTTCCTCCCGCCGCGCTGACCACTCGCGCCGAAGGAGCGGCTGCCTCCAGCCCCGCGCACGTTGACGCGCGCGAGGGCGCGGGAAAGATTGGACCGATGAACGCGTTCCGCCGCGCACTTCCACGCCGCGCACTCCGGTCGATGCTCCTCCCGCTCGCCATGGTGGCTTGCGAGCGCTCGAAGAAACCGGTCCCCTCCGACAGCACCAACGCTCACCCGGTCGCCTCCACCGCGCCGCCTGAAAGCACGTCCGCAACCAGACCGCCGGCGAGCACGTGGGACGCGACCGCGGGCCCGGTGCTCTTCGTGCGCGCCGACTCCCCCGGGCGTGCCTACGTCGTCTACCCGCAGTACAGCGACAGCACCCTGCCGGATACCGTACATTTCGACGTCGCACCGATCCAAGACGCCTCCGTGGAGCTCTTCGGCCACGCCGGCGCGCTCGGCGCCGCGCGGGTGACCTCGGTAGGACCTCGGAGCTGGCGTGCCGGCGAATGCATCGAGTGGCCCACGGCAATCGTGGCTGCCTCGAAGGACAGTGCCGCCGCGGGATGGAGCGTGGGGCTCCTCCCCAACCGCATTTCCGGCGTGCCGCTCGACTCGATCGAAGGACTCTCCCCCCTCGACTCGGCGAAGCTCGCCGCCGACATCACGCGGCTCATCTCAGCGCTCCCCGGCGACAGCTCGCGCACCTTCCGCGGGATCCCCTTCGCCGTTCGCAACGCCTATCGCTTCACCGTGGACTCGGCCACCCCAGCCATCGCCGCCGATGTGGTGCGCAAGGTTCCGCAGGAAGCGATGCCGCTCGAGGAGCACACCTTCCTGATCGCCGAGCGTACCGGTTCCGCGCAGCGCTACAACATCGTTTACAGCAACCGCACCTCCGGCACCGAGGAATCGCTCGTCACCACCGAGCTCCTCGCCGCCATCCGCCTCCCCTCGCCCCCTCACACCGCCCTCGTCGTCCTCCTCGAAGGCGCCGACACCAACGCCTACGCCCTCCTCGAACGCTCGCCTCGCGGCCAATGGAGGGTGAGGTGGAAGAGTGTCGGGACGGGGTGCTGAAAGAGGGCGAAAGGGACAGGGGACGGAAAACAGGAAACGTGGTAGTCCCTGTTTCCTGTCTCCTGCTTCCTCCTAGCTCCCCGCTTTCTTCAGTCTCACAATCAGCACCTCCCCCCGGCACCACGCCCGCACGGGGATGGCGACGCCTACGCCCGTCGTGACGTAGAGGGGGAAGTGGGGGTTCGGGATCCAGCCGCTGGCGGTGTGCCGGCCGCAGATCCGGCTGTGGCGGGCGAGGGCGCCGATGAAGGGGAAGACTACCTGGCCGCCATGGGTGTGGCCGGAGAGAACGAGCGCGGGGCGCGCGGTAGGGGAGAGGGAAGTTATCGCATCCGGGGTATGCGACAGGAGGATGCGGGGGATGCCGGGAGGGGCGTTGGCGAATCCACCCTCGGGATCCACCTGCGCGTAGTGTGGGTCGCGCACACCGCCTATCACCAGCTTCGCGTCGCCGCGCTCGAAGAGGGCGGCCTGGTTGAGGAGGACGCCGGCGCCGATCTCCGAGAGCCAGCGCACTACTCGCCAGCCACCGGTGTCGTAGTCGTGGTTGCCGAGGACCGCGAGCATCCCGTCGGGCGCGCCGATGGATTGCAGTATGGGGCCGAGCTCGCGCATGCCGCGGTCGTACATGTGGCGTGTGAGGCGGGTGAAGCGGCCAACCGAGACGCCGTAATCGCCGAGCAGCGCGATGAGGTCCGGGTTCGCGGACCGCGCTATCGCGGCGGCGCGTTGCGCATGCGAACGGGGGAAAATGACTCCGCCGTAGTGCAGGTCGCTGAGGACGGCGATGGTGTAGCCGTCGAATTCCGGCGCGAGAGCCAGGATCTCGACTTCGATGTCGGTGCGGCGGAGCCGGCGTGGGGAGATGACGACGAAGTAGACCACCGCCGCGAGCAGCGCAAGCAGCCCCGCAATCACTAGCAGAATGTCGGGCTCCAGGGCGCTCGACTGCAGTACCGTGACGATCGCGCTCACCATCGCGACTGCAACGGTCGCGCTGCTCTCCGCATCAGGGCTGGCCGAGCGCCGCGGGTGCGACGGCGCGGCGGCCGGCGAGACCGGCCAGGGCCAGGAGAGTGAGCACGTACGGGAGCGCCAGGAAGAGCTGGTAGGGAAGCGCCCACCCCATCGCCTGGAAGAGGAACTGCAGAGCGCTCGCTGCTCCGAAGAGCAGAGCGGCCGCGAGGACCCCGAGCGGGTGCCAGCGCCCCAACGCCACGATCGCGATCGCGATGAATCCTCGGCCGGCCGACATCCCCTCGGCGAAGGTACCGGCCTGGGATAGCACCAGCATGCCGCCACCAACGCCACCCAACACGCCACCGAGCAGGATGGCCAGCCAGCGAACGCGGGCCGGCGCCACGCCCGCGGCGCGCGCGGCATCGGGCCGCTCGCCCACGGCCCGCAGCGCGAGTCCCGAGCGCGTACGGTAGAGCCACCAGGCGAGCAGTGGCGCTACGCAGTACACCACGTAAGTGGGAGGCGCCTGATCGAAGAGCGCGCGACCCACCAGCGGGATCCGCGAGAGAAACGGGATAGCGAGCGTCCCGGTGGTCGGGACGGTGAGCGCGGCGCCCGTGGCGCCATAGATCGCGCGATAGAGAGCGCCGGTGAGGCCCACCACCAGCAGGTTCACGGCTACGCCGGTGATGATCTGGTCGGCGCGCATGCCCACTGCGAAGAGCGCGAAGAGCGCGGCCACCAGCACGCCCGCCACCACCGCGCCCGCGAAGCCCGCGACGAGTCCCGACCCCGCAGCGAGAAGTCCGCCGAAGGCGCCCGCAAGCACGATCCCCTCGAGGCCGATGTTGATCACACCCGCACGCTCCACCACGGTCTCGCCGAGCGCTGCGAGCGCGAGCGGAGTTCCCGTTCGCACCGCCGCCGCGAGAAACTCTTCCGCGCTCCCCATCACTCGGCCGCCTCCGCGCGCGTCTCGCTCCCCGCACCGGCCAGTCGCGAAAGCATCGCCGAGCCGCCGCGCCACTTCGCCACCGCGAGGATGAGAAGTACCAGCAGCGCCTCCACCACGTTCACCACCACCGAGGGCACCGCGGCCTCGCGCTGCATGGAGAGTGCGCCCGCCTCCAGCGCGCCGAACAACAGTCCCGTGGCGAGCACGCCGAGCGGATCGAGTCCGGCCAGCAGCGCCACGGCGATCGCGGTGTAGCCGTAGCCCGGCGAAACGTTCTCGTAGAGAGCGAAGGTGACGCCGGTCAGTTCTATCGCGCCGGCCAGGCCAGCAAGCGCGCCGCTCACGAGAAAGACGCGCAGCGTCGTTCGCTGCACGTCAACCATCCCCGCGACCCGCGCGGCGCTCGGGCTCTGGCCCACGGCGCGCACGCGAAAACCAGCCGCCGTGTAGCGCAGCACCCACCACGTCACGGGCGCCGCCAGCACCGCGAGCACGAAGCCCCAGTGCAACCGGCTCCCCTCGATCAACCTGGGAAGCTGCGCGAGTGGAGGCAGCGGCTCGCTCTGCGGGTAGACGTGCGTTGGCTCCTGCAACGGACCGCGCACCAGGTACCCCACCGCGTAAAGCGCTACGAAGTTGAGCATGATGGTACTGATCACCTCGAGCATGCCGAAGCGGTTGCGCAGATACGCGGCGATCCACGCCCATATCGCGCCGGCCAGCGCGCCCGCGCCGAGCGCCGCCACCACCGTGAATGCGCCCAGCGCCGGCGGCGCGAAGAGTCCCACGGCTGCGGCGGTCGCGGCTCCCGCCAGGAGCTGGCCCTCGGCGCCGATGTTCCACACGCCAGCGCGGAAGGCTATCGCAACCGCGAGGCCGGTGAGGATGAGCGGCGTGGCGCGGACGAGCGTGGACGACGTGAGAGCGTAGCTGCTCCCGAACGAGCCGTCCCATAGCGCGGCGAGTGCGTGCGTGGCGTCGAGCCCCGCGAGGCGCAGCGCGAGCCACAGTGCGCCCAGCGCGAGCAGTGAAACGATGGCGACGGTCGCCACCCGGCGCAGCCAGGTCATGCAGCGCCGAGCATCGCGCGTCCTGCCGCTTCGCGGTCGAGCGCTACATCGCGCGCCACTCCCTCGAACATCACTACCAGGCGATCCGCGAGGGCGAGCACTTCGTCGAGATCGCTGGAGTAGAGCACGATCGCCATCCCCGCGTCGCGCGCGTCGAGCAGTTGACGCTGCAGAGCCGCGGCGGCCGCGATGTCGAGTCCGCGCGTGGGGTTCTCGGCCACCAGAGCACGTGGTGATCTCGCGAGCTCGCGCGCGAGCACCAGCTTCTGCTGGTTCCCGCCCGAGAGCGATGACGCGCTGGCATGCACACCGGCGGCGACGATCCCGTAGCGATCGAGAAGCTCGCCGGTGCTCCGCTCGATCGCAGGCCAGTGCATCCGGCCGTGTGCTGCGCCAGCGCCCGCGAGCGCAACGTTCTCGGCGAGGGTGAAGTCCATCACCAGCGCGTCGCGCTGCCGATCGGCGGGAACGAAACCCGCGCGCTCCGGAATCCGCAGCGAGCCAGATGTCGGTTTCATCCGTCCGGCGAGCGCGCGAAGCAGCTCGTGCTGGCCGGCGCCCTCCACGCCCGCCACGCCGAGTATCTCGCCAGCGTGCACGCCGAGAGTTGCTCCGCGCACTCGCGTCACGCCTCGGTCATCCCGGAGCACGATATCGCGGGCTTCGATCACCGCTTCCGACGCATCGCTCCCCAGCCGGCGTCCATCTCCGGGCCCCGCTTCGCGCACTACGCCGTCACGGCCGCTTCTCTCCTCCCGCACCGGCGGCAGCGTGCGCTCGCGCCGTGGATGTACGATATGGCTCTCGCCGAGCATCGCGGTCGTGAGCTGTTCGGCGTCCGTGTCCGCCGCACGCGCGCCAAGCGTCGTGCGGCCGCGGCGTAACACGGTGATGTCGTCGGCTACCGAGAGCGCCTCGCGCAGCTTGTGCGTGATGATCACCGCCGAGTTCCCGCGGGAGGTGAAGCGGCGGAGCATCGCGAGCAGCTCCTCGCCTTCCGCGGGCGCGAGCATCGCCGTGGGCTCGTCGAGGATGAGGACGCGCGCGCCGCGCGCGAGCGCCTTCACGATCTCGAGGCGTTGCTGCATCCCCACGGAGAGCTCCGCCGCCACCGCGTCGGGATCCAGCTCGAGACCCACTTCCTCGCACAGCTTCAGCACGCGCGCCCTGGCTTCCGCGGGGCGGAAGCGCCCGCGTGTCCCCGAGGCGAGTGCGACGTTCTCGGCAACGGTCATCGCTGGCACCGCGGTGAAGTGCTGATGCACCATCCCGATCCCACGTGCGAGCGCGTCGGCGGGCGATGCGAGCTCCACCGCGCTTCCATCGATGCCTATCGTTCCCGAGTCGGGGCGCAGCTCGCCGAAGGCGATGCGCATTAGGGTGGTCTTTCCCGCACCGTTCTCGCCGAGTAGTGCGTGCACCGTTGAGGGGCGCGCGACGAGAGACGCGTCGCTGAGCGCGGCCACCCTGCCGAAGCGTTTCGCGATGTGCTCGAGCGCGAGCAGGGCGGGCGAAGAGATGTGCGACGACGGGTCGTCTGTCGATGTCACCGCGTCGATACCTCGCCGGAAATGGGCATCGGTTCTCGCTCGCGGATCAGAGCGTGGTGGGCGCTTCGACGAACATCCACGGGATTTGGTAGCGTTTCGATACGTAATCGGCCAGTGCGCGCACGCCGAGCGTCTCGGTGGCGTAGTGGCCCGCGTAGATCACCGCGATCCCCAGCTCCTCGGCGTCCACCGCGGTCCAGTGCGGACCCTCGCCCACGATGAGCGTGTCTATCCCGCGCGCAGTGGCTTCGTTCAGCGTTTCACGCGACGCGCCCGCGCCCGTGCAGATGGCCCAGCGTCGCGTTATACGCTCGTCGTCGTTACTGGTTGTGTAGCGCGCGCTTCCGCCGTGCTGGCGCGCGATCGCGTCGGCGCGCTCGATGAGCTGCGCGGTGGGCACGTCGCTCTCGCCCGCCACGCCGATGTCTATCGTCTTGTAGCGCGCGAAGCCGGACGACGGAGTGAGGCCGAGCTCGCGCGCCAGAAGCACGTTGTTGCCGAGCTCCGGGTGTGCGTCGAGCGGGAGGTGCGAGGAGTAGAGCGCGAGGTTCGATGTGATGAGCGAGCGTACGCGACGGAGGTTCGGGCCGCGGAGCGGCTGCAGTCCGCCCCAGAACATCCCGTGGTGAACGATCAGCAAGTTCGCCCCTGCTTCGATGGCGCTCGTGATAGTTCGTTCACGGGCATCGACGGCGGCGGCGACCTTCGTGATCTCTGCGGCGGTCTCCACCTGGATCCCGTTGAGCGCATTCGAGTAGTCGGGGATCTCGGCGGTGTGCAGCAGTTCGTCGAGGTGGCTGGCTATCTCGGTGATGGTTGCCATTATCGATCGGAGTGGGACGGGTCCGTCAACGTACGAGAAGGTCGGGAGCGCTCGCCATCCGGATGATAGCCGCCTCGCTCAGTGCGTGGGTATCGTGTCCACGAATTCAAGCCGCGGTGGGTGCACCTTGCCCGCCTCGATCGCGCCCCGCACGGAGTCGAGCTTCGCGTGCAACGGCGGTGGCACGAGAGTGTCGAGCGCGGGGTTGAGGACGAGCTTCACCACGCCGGTGCTCGTGCCCAGGTAGATGATCTTCGATTGGAAGCGACCTTCCTTCACCTCGCGCGCCACGGTGAGGAAAGCGTGAGGGAGATCTATCACCACGCTCGCGATGATCACCGACGGCGCGACCGAGTTCTGATTGGAATTCGTACCGAAGACGTAGACATTCTTCGCTTCCTTCGCCGCCTGGAAGATGCCGAGCCCCGCAGCGTCGGCGTTCTGGAAGATGAAGTCGGCGCCGCGCTGGATCTGCGCGATCGCCTGCTCCTTCCCCGCGCTCGCGTCGTCCCAGCTTCCGATGTACGAGGTGAGCACCTTGATGTTGGGGTCTACCGAGTGCACGCCCGCCTCGAAGGCAAGGAAGCTGCTGGCCACGGGTGGGAGCTGCGTGCCGCCGATCATCCCGATCACCTTCGACTTGGTAAGAGAGCCCGCGAGCACGCCGGCCAGATACGACGGTTCCTCGAAGCCGAAGACCATGGGCGCGACGTTCTTCCCGAAGCGGTTGCCCGAAGTGGTGATGTAAACCGTGTTGGGGAACTCCGGCCCCACGCGCGAGGCCGCGTCCTGGAACTCGAAGCCATGTCCGAAGACGAGGTCGTAGTGCTGCGCACCGTACGCGCGGAAGTTCTCCTCGAAGTCGGCGGGCGTCTTCACCTGGATGTGGCTGATCTCGGCGCCGAGCGAATCGCGGATGCGGAGGAGTCCCTGATACGCGCCCGCGTTCCAGGAGTGATCGGAGATCGGCCCGGGAGTGAGGAGCGCGACTTTGAAGGAGGAGGAGTCGGCGGAGGAACTCCCGCGAGCGGCCGAGTCGGAGCCGGAGCAGGCTGAGAGTAGGAGGGCGGAGACGGTGGTGACGAGCGCGGCGACGAGGCCGGAGGCGATTCTCATGGGGAATGGATAAGGGAAGTGCTAGGTGCGCTCAACTACAGGATATGCTGGCGGCGCACTGGTGGTGTGCTGGCGTTACGTGCTGGCGGCGCCCTACTGACGTCTGACGAGCTGCCTCCTTGTGTTTCCGCCCAGGATTGCCCATGATGCGCGCGGGGTGAAGTGCCTGCCAGCTTCTGGCGTGTGGCTCGTCTCTGGAACAGGAGATCGCGATGACGAAATTGTCCGTCAGGACGCTGTCTTCGGTGCACGGGGTTCTCCAGCTCGGCCTGGTTTTGGTATTGGCAGCGTGCAGCGGTGGAATCCTGGCGCCTGATCGAAGTCGCGGCCCGGGTGCCGACAGCAACCCGTTCTACTACTACGAGCACGAGCCGATCTACCTGAAAGTGGATCCGACCGGAATGGTGGTCCTTCCCATCGACGCGCTCGCATCGGACTCGGCTGCCGTGCGCACCGCGCTCGAGACGCGCCTGTCGGCGCATGGGCTCGAGATCGCCGCGATGCGACCGCTCGGCGGGCCGCCCTCTGACTGGCTGGTGCAATTCGCGGGTACCGTAGACCCCGACGCGGCTGCCGCGGCCAGGACGGAGCTCCTTTATATGCCGGAGTTTCGCGCGGTGATTCCGACGTACCGAAGCATGGAGGGGGATTTACCTCTCTACGTGCTCAATCGTGCGGTGGCGAAGTTCAAGGATGGGGTGTCTCGCGTCCAGATCGCGAGTCTCGTGAGTTCGCTGGGGGCGGAGGTGACCATCGTGCAGAACTGGGGGCCGGCGGGAGTCTCTTACATCGTCGAGGCGGCCCCCGGATCGCGCGCGCATATCCTGGACATTGCGAACGCCATAGACGAAAGCTCCATCGCGCTCTGGGGATCGCCCGACATGGTAGATCCGAACATTAGGCCTACGAGCCTATCGGTGGGCGAGTAGCAGGATCGGTATTTAACGCGATGACGAAAGCCGGCGGACGAGTATGGGATCGACTCGTCCGCCGGCTTTCGTCATCGCGTCCTCTATCGCGCTCTGTATCGCGTGCTTTCGTTCACTGCGATGTCGTGCCGATTCGTGGTATGCCCTCGAGGGCTACCTCACGACGCCACGAACGCCCGCTGCTTCCCGCTCGTGTGCGACTTCTCTCCACCACTCGACGCCGGTGCATTCGCGGGCTTCGGTGCGATATCTATGTGCGGCAGCTCCTTCGCATCCGAGATACGCACGGTGCCGTTGATCTTTCCGCCCTCGATCACCGCGATCGCTCGCGTGTTGATGTCGCCGACGATGAGCGATGTACTCTGCACTTCGAGTCGCTCGGTCGCCGTGATCGTGCCTTCGACCTTCCCACCAATCACCGCCTCGCGCGTGGAGATGTCCCCGAGCACGGAGCCCTGGCGGCCGATGAGCACCTGACGAGCGGCACGGATAGAGCCTTCGACGCGCCCCTCGATCCGGATCACGCCATCGGTGTCTACGTCGCCATTGATCGTGGTGCCGGCCGCGATGATGGAGAGCGCGTTGCCGTTGGCGGGAGCGCCGCTCTTGGTGGGCTCACCGCCCTCGGTCATTTCCTTACCGCTGAAGATCGCCATTTGCCGGTCCCTGTTTCATGATCGAGATGGGGTTGACGTCCGTCTTCCCTCGACGGACTTCGAAGTGCAGGTGCGGGGGCAGCGCTCGTCGTGCCTCACCGGTGACGGCGATGACGGCGCCAGCCGCGACGTGGTCCCCCTTCGCCACGCGCACGTCGCGGATGTTGGCGTAGACGCTTTCGTAGTCGTCGGCGTTCGCGATCCGGATGAGGTGCCCGAGCTCCGGATCGTCCGAGAGTTCGACGACCATCCCTGCCCCGGCGGCACGAACCGCTGTCCCGGGCTCCACTCCTATGTCCATGCCGTGCGCCCCGGAGCTGCTGTCGAAGGCTGTGATGACGGTTCCGGCAACGGGGAGAGGCCAGCTATCGGGCAGGGATGCATCGTTACTCTTGACCAGCGGGTCCGCGAGCTTTGGAGCCGCACCGAGCATCGTCTGCACCTGCTGGAAGCTGCTCTCGAGACCGTTCAATGTGGAACGCAGGGTGTCGAGCTGCTTCACGTCCGACTGCATGCTCTCGATCTGCTTCGTGAGCAGTGGTACCCGCGCCGCCTGCGCCGCCAGGTAGAACCAGCTCAGGATCACGACCGCCAGGAGCCCGCCGAGTACGTAGGCACCGCGCCGGAGCAGGTGCACCTGCCGGAGCGTGAGCACTATCGTGCGATTCGCCAGCCCGCTCTCGCGCTGGACGTGGATGATCATCGACCCGGCACTCGGCGTGTAGATGTTGCCGTAGCCGTTCCTTGGCTTTTTCTCGGCGGGCTCTGCGCTCACAAACGTTCTCGCCTGTCGCCAAGTATGAGATCGAGCACGCGCTCGAGATCGTCGGCCGAGTAGAAGGAGACCTCGATCTTGCCGCGGTCGCCGGCGCCTACGGTTATGGAGACGTCGGTCTGCAAGTGCCGCCGGAGTTCCTCGGCGAGCCTGCGTGCTTCGGGCGGGGTGGAAACCGGGCCTTGTGTCCCTTTTCCGGCACGTTGCTGTGGCGATACTGGCGCGGAACCACGCGCCCGGCGTTCCACATCGCGCACGTTGAGCCCGTTGGCGACGACCTCCTTGGCCATCTCGACCATGGCGTGTTCGCTATCGAAGGCGAGGAGCGCGCGAGCGTGACCGAGAGTGATCTGTCCGTCCTGGAGGAGCCGCCGTACGGAAGCGGGTAACTTCAACACCCGCAGCATGTTAGCTATGGTCGTGCGATCCTTCCCCACCACTTCGCCCACCTGCTGCTGGGTGAGCGAGAACTCGTCTATGAGGCGCTGATACCCTTCCGCCTCTTCGAGCGGGTTGAGATCGGCGCGCTGGAGGTTCTCGACGAGGGCGAGCGTCAGGAGAGTACTGTCGTCTATCTCTTTTACCACGGCCGGGATCTCGGTCCAGCCGAGTGCGGTGGCGGCGCGGAGGCGGCGCTCGCCGGCTATCAGCTCGTATCCGCGGCCGCCCCGGTTCTTCCGGACAGTGATGGGCTGGAGGAGTCCGCTCGCCCGGAGACTGGCCTGCAGCTCTTCGAGCTCTTCAGGCCGGAACTCTTTCCTGGGCTGGTAGGGGTTGGGCCGGATGTCGGCGATGGGGAGGTTGCGTAGCGCCTCCGCAGTGGTGCCTGGCTCTTCTGTAGCTGCGGCCGGAGCTGCAGCGGCCTTGGCCGTGAGGAGCGCTTCGAGTCCGCGCCCCAGCCTGCGGGGCTTCTCAGGAGGCATGGGTCATCAGCGCGTTGAATGCGGACTCGGGGATGCGGGCATCTGGCGTGTGTGAGGCAGTACGGCTGGTCGCCGTTGCGCGTCGGCGAAGGTCGCTACTCATCGTTATTTGGCTCTGGATTGACGAACGCAGGCGTCGAGGAGTCACCGGGCTCGGCGGTGGCTTGTTGACGGGCGGGATCGGGGTCGTCGTTGGGGTCCGCACTCTCTTCAGTGTCGGCGCCGTTGCTGGCCTCGGCCGGTCGGTGGAGCTCGGCGAGCTCGGCGGCGGCTGCGCCGTCCTCGGCGGCTGACTCGCCGGCATCGGAGTCACCCGGGCCGCGCAACGTCTGGCTTGACTCGGCCTCGTCCGTAGCGCGTGCGCCTGGTTCGCTGGTCATTGGCTCAGCGGACTCAGTTCCGATGGCGGACGGAACCTCGTTTTTACTCGTCCTCGCCTGTCGGGCCAGGAGTTCTCTCGCGACGCTCATGTAGGCCTGCGCGCCCACCGACGCTATATCGTACAGGATGATCGGCTTGCCGAAGCTGGGCGCCTCGGCGAGCCGAACATTGCGCGGGATGGTCGTCTTGAAGACCCGGTCGCCGAAGAATTCCCTCGCGTCGGTCACCACCTGGCGCGAAAGATTCAGCCGCCCGTCGTACATGGTGAGGAGCACCCCGTCGATTGCGAGCTCCGTGTTCACCCCGCGCTGGATCATCTGAACCGTGTTGAGGAGCTGCGAGAGCCCCTCGAGCGCGTAGTACTCGCACTGCAGCGGAATGAGGATGCCGTCAGCGGCCGCGAGCATGTTCAGCGTGATGAGCCCGAGCGAGGGCGGGCAATCGATGAGGATGAGATCGTACTCGTCGCGCACGGGCGCCAGCGCGTCGCGCATGGCGGTCTCCCGGTGCTCCCTCTCCACGAGCTCCACTTCCGCCCCCGCCAGGTCCGGCGTGGCGGGCGCTACCGAGAGCCGCGGAAAGAGAACGCTTTGGAGGATGACCTCCGCCAGCGGCACCTCGCCGAGCAATGCTTCGTAAATCGTCTGTTCGAGCTGGGTCGGGTCTATCCCCGTGCCGCTCGTCGCGTTGCCTTGCGGGTCGCCGTCTACCAGGAGAACCCGCTGTTCAGCGGCGGCAAGGCTCGCCGCGAGGTTGACCGCCGTCGTCGTCTTGCCGACGCCACCCTTCTGGTTGGCGATCGCGATGACTCGTGCCACGTGAAACCGTTGGGAATTGGTGGGTCCGGGAGGGAGCTGCGAGGCTCGCAATATAACCCCTCGCCCCGGACGGGCCAGCGCGTTGTTTCACGTGAAACGCGGAACGCGCTAGGAGACGGGAGGCGGGAGGCGGGAGCGGGAGCTGCGAGGGTTCAGGAGGCAGGGTTCAGGGTTCAGGAACTGCTTCCGCGACGACCGTCATTCCCGCGAAAGCGGGAATCCATGTTACCCGGCCGAACGTGGGTCCCCGCTTTCGCGGGGATGACAGTTGTGCAGGTAGTTCCTGAACCCTGAACCCTGCCTCCTGAACCCTGTAGTTCCCCTCTC
>DASSOX010000010.1:0-4233 GCA_035700125.1 Gemmatimonadaceae bacterium | reverse complement strand
TGCGTATCCAGCCGAGTACATGCCCTTCGACGGCACGGTGTTTCTGGGCCGCATCACTTGCGGACACGATCCATACCTGTATGCTCGGCTGGTTGACAAGCTCACGATTACTGGTAGGCCGGGCTCCGAGGACGTATCTTGGACGGATCGAGCGCTTCCAGAGACGCTGGGAGAGCGACTGGCGCGTGTGGCTCGCGAACGTCGCGCCGACGAACGATAGGCGTTGCAAGGACCCGTCGCCGCGCCGTCCCGGCGTGCGGAAAGTGTGATTGTCGGAGTTATTTTGCGGATTCACACATCCGGCAAATCACTATGAGCGACCAGTTTCGTGCGTCTGTCCAGTACAATGATTTCACCGGTTCGGCTGCCGCCGATCGAGCGGATCGAGGCGGACCGGAAGAGTGGCTTCGCAGCAAGGGACTCGCACAGCCGGACGAGTTCGTGCTCGGAATCGAGGTCTGGGCGGGCGAGAATGCAGGCGTTCATCGGGATCCGGTTTCAGTTCATTTCGTACTCGTAACGGGAACCTTCGACTCAGTTGAGCCTAAGGTGCGAAGTGCACGTGGCACCGTCCGCACAACACGCGTCAGCGCGGAGATGAGCATCGCGGAGTTCATGGGATTATTTAAGCGATTCAGCGTGAGCATCTCACCTAAAGGCATGTTGGATGGCAAGAGGTACGAGTATACCGAGCGCTAAGCGCCCACGCCCGCACTCGTCACATATGGTTCCTACCGTGCGCGCGGCCTAACGAACGTTGCAGCTGACGAAGGAGCTAAGGATGGCGCGGGCTGCGCCCGCGCTTTTATTTGGTTCCTTCGCAGCTGAACTTGAGCGTTAGGCCGAAAACGTGAGGGGCATGCATGGTTCGCCGCGCGGTGACGATCGGCCTCGTTCTACTCGTGAGTTCAGCATGCGGCAAGCCTTTCTTTCGCTCGCCAACGACGCTCGCCAAGTACAAGCCGAACGACCCGCGCGATGCCGTGGTGGGGCGCTGGAGCGTCGAATTCGCGCGGGGAGATTCGGTGGCCCGGGGGGAGCTTGACCTGACGGATTCACTCGGATGGAGCATTGCGAGCGACCTGCAGGGCAGGCTTGACGTCGATCTTGCCCCAGTCCTCGGCCACCCGCTGACGTGTTTGCTCAAGGGCACCGCGTCGCATACTGCACAGATCGAGCATGATACCCTCTACCTGGCCTTTGCCGGCTCCGAGCACTGCTTCCTGAACGCCAGCGCTGCCTGGTACGGCGACTCGGCGGTGGGGCGCTGGATGAAGCGTTCACAGATCAGTGCCGGAGTCCAGTCGGGGCGCTTCCGCATGCGGCGTCGCTAGAGACACCGGATACCACGATTCGGCCTAACCGGCAACTGCAGCTGGCGGGGCGGCAGCCTCCGCTGGAATCGTCCATGAGGCTGCGGCCGCCGCCCCGCAGCTGAACCGCATGTCGTTAGCCAGACGATGAGTGATTCCAAGCCGGACCTGCGGGATTCTATCGATAGGTATATCGCTGCACTATGTGCCTATCGATGAGGTTGCCATGTCGGTCGTGACCGTATCCCCCGAGTTCCAGGTGGTCATCCCGCGGGAGATTCGCGAGGCCCTCCGGTTGAAGCCCGGGCAGAAGGTGCAAGCCCTCCAGTACCAGAACCGGATCGAGTTCATTCCGGTCCGGGCCATGCGCGAGATGCGCGGCTTCCTGAAGGGGATCGACTCCACTGTGGTCCGGGACAAGGACCGGGCGTGGGGTGGCGCTGAGCGCTTCTCACCATCGACACCACGACTCCCGCGCCGGCAACGATCGCAGCGGCGAGGAAGCTGGCGCGCGCGGCGGGGTAGAGCGAGGCCGCATCGTTCCCGTGGCGTGCGAGCACAGAGGTGAAGACTGCTCCGGCGAGCCCCACGCCCAGCACCATCCCGACGTTCCGCGCCGTGGCCATCATCGCGGCCGCGATCCCCTTTCGCTCGCGGGGTGCGGCGCCCATCAGCGCGCTGTTGTTCGGCGAGCCGAAGAGCCCCGCGCCGAGCCCCACCACCGCCAGCGCGATGATCACCGAGTGCATCGGCGATGTGGGCCCGAGTCGCGCGAGCAGAAGGAGACCGCCGCCGATGAGCGCCATCCCGCTCGTGCTGAGAAGGCGCGAGCCGATCCGGTCGGAGAGCGCGCCGCTGAGTGGTGAGACTACGGCCATGACCACCGTCTGCGCGGTCAGTATCAGTCCCGCGCTCGCCGGGCCGAGCCCGCGTCCGCGTATCAGATAGAATGGGAGGACGAAGACGATGCTGTAGGCGCAGATGTAATTGAGCACCGCGCTCGCCGTCGCCGCCGAGAAGGCACGGCTGCCGAAGAGCCGCAGGTCGAGCATCGGGCTCTGCACGCGCAGCTCGACGCGGATGAACGCTGCGAGCAGGAGCACCGAGAGCGCGAGGAGCGAGATGGTGGATCGCGAGCCCCACCCCCAGACGTGCCCCTGATTGAGCGCGTGCAGGAGCGCGGTGAGTCCGAGCGCGAAGAGCGCGCCGCCGATGAAGTCGAAGCGCTCCTCGTGCACGCGGCGCGGCGCATCGCGCACGACGCGCGCGCTCAGCCACATCGCCGCGAGTCCCACGGGTACGTTGATGTAGAAGATCGAGCGCCACCCCAGGACGTGCGTGAGCCAGCCGCCGAGCGCGGGGCCGGTGGTGAGGCCGATGTAGGTCATCATCGCCTGGAGTCCGAGCGCGCGTCCGCGCTCCGAGGCGGGGAAGCTCGCGGTGAGAATCGCGGGCGAGCTGGCGAAGAGCATCGCCGCGCCCACCCCCTGCAGCGCGCGGAAGGCGATCAGCGCGTGCGCCGAGGGTGCCGCGCCGCAGAGCGCCGAGCTCGCGACGAAGATCGCGAAGCCCGTGAGGTAGATCTTCCTGTGGCCCCGCATGTCGCCCAGGCGGCCCATCCCCAGGAGGAGCGCGCTGACCACGAGGAGGTACGCCGTCACCACCCATTCGATCGCGGCGACCGATGCTCCCATCGAGCGCTCGATGATGGGAAGCATGGCGTTGACGACGCTGGCGTCGAGCGCCGACATGAAGGTCCCCACGCCCACGGCGATGAGGACCCACCACTTGCGGTCGATGTGCTGCCGCGTCGGGGTCACCAGGAGGCGGAGAGAATTCGCATCCAGTTATCGTACGCGATGCGAGTGATGGTGGTAAAGTCGTGGCCGGCGGCTTCGAGCGCGCGGAGCAGCTCCGGGAGTCGCGAACCGCCGTGCGGATGTTCGGGGTCGGGCTTCACGTGGAGGTCCGATCCGAGCGCCACGCCATCGACTCCGAGGCGATCGACGAGATAGTCGATCTGCCGGACCATCTCGCTCACCTTCCGGTCCGCCGGGACCTCCGGTCCCTCCAGACTCACGCCCACCAGGCCGCCCGAGTCGGCGATCGCGTCGATCTGCCGCTCGGTGAGCGCGCGCGAAGTGGGGGAGAGCGCATGCGCCGCGCCGTGGGTGACGACCAGCGGCGCGGTGGAGTGTCTGGCGACATCCATGGAGCCCGCCTCGTTGAGGTGGGCGAGATCGATCATGATGCCCAGCTCGTTGCAGGCGCGCACGAGGCGGACGCCCGCTTCGGTGAGGCCGGGACCGATGTCCGGCGACGCCGGCGAGCGATAGGGCGCGCCGTGGCCGAAGGCGTTGGCCCTGCTCCAGGTGATGGCGATCGAGCGGACGCCGGCCTCGTGGAGGAGGAAGAGGGTGTCGAGCTCCGTGTCGATCGAATCCGCATCGGCGAGGTGCAGAACAGTTGCGATGGCGCCGTCGCTTCGCGCCTGCTCGATCTCCGCGACCGAGCGCACGAGGCGCACGCGCGCGTCGTCGGCGCGCCGCGCGCGGAGGAGTGCGGCGATTCCGGCAACGGTTTCCGCGAGCGCGTAGCCACGCTCTATAGGGGGCGGGTAGTCTACTTCGAAGCCATCGTCGGTTCGTCTGTAGTCCGGTGGCTCGAGCGGCGGTGCGAAGATCTCGAGGAGTCCGCCGGCGAGGAGATCATTGTCGTGCTCGTGACACCGAGAGCTCGGCGCGGGCGGGGTGCCTGCGGCGCCGGTGTTCGAGTCGGCGCCGGGGAGTGAGCTCTCCCGATCGAGAGTAGAAGTGGAGGACGCGCGCGAGGCGGCCGCGCCGGCGGCGGCCGCTCGGATGTCGTACACTCGGCCGGTGAGCGCGGCGATGCGCTCGCTGTGTCCGGCGAAGACCTGCAT
>DASSOX010000009.1:0-30958 GCA_035700125.1 Gemmatimonadaceae bacterium | reverse complement strand
CTTACTCGCTGCGAGCCGCAGCTTGATGCGCGGAGTGCCGGAGATGTGCACCGAGTCGGCGAGCACCGCGGTGGCGTAGAGCAGTCGGTGCGGTGAGCTCTCCGATGCGGCGAGCGCGCTTCCGCTGAACGACACGTCGTCTACCAGCTTCTCCTTCCCCTGGCTTCCAGGAGCAGAGAGCGCGAGATCGCCAACGGAGCTGCCGCCCGCCACAGGATGGAGGACCACGGCTACCGAGCCAGGTACCGGGAAATCGGCGTACGGCGTGGGACGCGTGCGCTCGGGTCGGTTGCGGCGTCCGCGTGCACGCATCCGCTCGGCGGGACCGCGTCCAGCCATCGAGTCGCCCGCGGCGCGCGCCGCCGCGATCTGCGCTTCGCGCTCGGCTACGGCCTTCGCCTGCGCGGCCTGCGCCGCCTCCTCGTGGACTATCCACGCGTGCGGTTCCTTCTCCACTCCATTGTCGATTCCGTACAGGTAGTGGCTGAACCAGCGGTTCACCATGTCGGCCGGCGGATTGCCACCGTGCCCGCCCTGGTGCAGGTAGATCGAGACGGGGAGTCCGTGCGCCTTCATCTCATCGTAGACGCGCAGGCTGTGCTCGGGGACGACGTTCCAGTCGTTGAAGCCGTGCGCGAGGAGCACCGCCGCCTTGATGTTCCGCACGTGGGGGAGGAGATCGCGCGACGCCCAGAAGTCGTTGTAATCACCGGTCGTCCGATCGCGGTGTCCCACCGCGGCGAAGAGGCCATCACGGTAGGTGCGATTGCAGTACGCACGTGTGGCCGGGTCGCCGCTGTGGATGAAGTCGTAGAGGAAGTCGATGTCCTCGCCGAGCCAGCCACCGGGGTGACGCACCAGGCCGTTCGTGCGGTAGTAGTGGTAGTACGAGGTGTTGGGTGAGACGGGGATAACCACCTCGAGCCCCTCTACGCCGGTGGTCGCGGCCGCGAGCGGGAGGGTGCCGTTGTACGAAGTCCCGATCATTCCGACCTTCCCGGTAGACCAGGTGGCCTTCACCTCTTCGTTACCTGTTCTCGAGGTGAAGCCGCGAGCGCGCCCGTTCAGCCAGTCGATGACCGCCTTGGGTGCGAGGCGCTCGGGCGAGTCGCCCACCGTGGGACACCCCTGCGAGAGGCCCGTACCCGGCGCCTCGGAGTGCACCACCGCGAAGCCGCGTGGCACCCACTCGGCTATGAGATCGTTCGAGATCCTCGGGCGCACCGCCTCGAAGGGGATCTCGGGCTGGTGCACACGAGGCGTGGGCTTCGCGCCCAGCTCCTGCTTCACGTTCCAGAGGTTCGCGCGCGGTCCCGACGTACCGGCGAAGTAGGGACTCGACTCGTAGATCACCGGAACCTCGAGTCCTTCGGAGTTCGTCTGGGCGGGACGAGTGACGTCCACGTGCATCCTGTCCTTCTTCCCGTCGCCGTCGGTGTCGAACTCCGTCTCTACCCAGAGCTCCTGTCTCACCCAGGTCGTGCTGTCCTGGAAGCCGGGAACGACCTGTGCCTGACCGTCGGTGAAGACGGGAACTGCTTTCTGCTGGGCCGCGGCGGGGACGGCGATGGAGCAGGCGCACGCCAGCACGGCGCTGCGAAGTGCGGAGTGGCCGAATCGAGAATGCATCCGATCTACCTGTCTGTAAGGTCGGGTTAGTCTATCTGGAGAGCCGCGCGCCCGTGAGCTCCGCGATGGCGCCCAGGGTGGTCTGTGCGGCATTGAGGCCGAGCCGGAAGTCGTCGTCGCTGTACGTGGAGTAGAGGTCCGTGGGCTGGTGCCAGTTGGGGTTCCAGCCAGCGCCGATCTGCATTCCACGCTCGTTCTCGCGCAGGCTGATCGCCGGGACGAGGTCCATGAAGGGCGACGAGTCGGTGTTCGTCATGTGCGGGCCCACCGCGGCCGGGTAGTCGGTGGCGTACTTCTCGTTGGCGAAGCGGAAGTGCCAGGCGAGTTTCGCCGCCTCGTTCGCGAACTTCGACTGCGACTGGAACTCGATGTTGACGTCCGCCTCGGGGCGCTGCTTCTTCGGGAGCGTGCTGTCGGGGAGCGGCATCCCGTGGTCGAACATCATCATGTCGTGCTGGATCATCCCCAGCCACTTCGGCTCCGGGTACTTGCCCGAGCCGGCGGGTGATTCCTTCCCTTGCAGCGGGGCGCGCTGCTCGACGTATGCCCGTGCGCCGTTCAGCCCCGTCTCCTCGTTGTTCCAGAGGATGAAGCGAATGGAGACATCGGTCTTCACATCGGGCATGCTGAAAACGCGCGCCAATTCCATCACGAGGGCCGTTCCCGAGCCATCGTCGTTGGCGGCCTCACCCCAGCCGAGTCCGTCCATATGGCCGCTGACGATGTACATCTGGTCCGGGTGTTTGGTGCCGACCTTGGTGCAGTAGACCTCCTGACGCTCGCCGTCCACGGGCTGCTGCTTGTTGAGCGCGCGGAGACGGGGATCAGGTTGGCGGAGCGAATCGCGATTCACGCCCGTGGGTGCGCGGTTGCCGCGCATGCGCGAGCCGCCCACGCTCCATCCTTCCTCCCGCATGCGGCGGAACTCGGCGATCTGCTCGGGCGTAGGGCGCTGGCGCTCGCCGCGCGGCTCCTGGTTGAACTGGTAGGTGATCCGCTGCGTGGGGGT
Organism: Gemmatimonadaceae bacterium; assembly: GCA_035700125.1. Classification (GTDB taxonomy): domain Bacteria; phylum Gemmatimonadota; class Gemmatimonadetes; order Gemmatimonadales; family Gemmatimonadaceae; genus JADGGM01. The sequence goes on along the minus strand of DASSOX010000009.1, from coordinate 28,320 downwards.
GCAGCCGTAGCTCTGGAGCTGCTTCTCGATCCAGTCCACCGCGGCGCGATTGCGATCGGTGCCCTGCTGCCGGTCGCCGAACTGCGTGAGTCCCTTGATGGTGGCCTTGTAACGGTCGAGCGAGAGGCGGGAGACCAGGTCGGTGATCTGCGTCAGCGCGGTGTCGGGGGCGACCCTCGTCTGAGCGGCGAGGGTAGCGCTCGGCGCGGCGAGTGCGAGGAGCGCGAAGCCGGCTGCCAGCCGGTTGGGAGATCTGACCATGCGGGTGCTCTTTGTGGTGTGGTGGCGTGAGGCGCGGTGCGACGGAGCGGCATACAGAAGAAAATACGGACAGATGGAGTCTTATGCTGAGGACGGTGAGCGGCAGCGCGTCACCCCTTCGATGGTCCTGCCTTGCGGCGGGTTGCTTTCTTCTTCGTCTTCTTCGGCTTCGGCTCTGGAAGCTCCCGCTCCGTGGCGCGAAAGAGCTCGGCGAGGAGATCGCGATCGTCGAGCGCGGAGTCGATCAACAGGTAGGGCTTTGCACCTGGAAAGGGTGGCGCTTCCGTGGGATGCTCCAGCAGCGCGCGCCCAGCCGGCGTAGGCTTGAGGAAGAGCTGGTTGTCACACACCAGCGCGACGACCTTGCGTCCCACGTAGAGCGCATACTCGCCGAACATCTTCCGGTGCGAGAGGCCGTACACGCCGGAGAGCTGCTCGGTGATGTACTGGAGGAAGTCGGCGTCGGATGCCATACGGAGCTCCGGTTGCTGGGTCGGGTCGTGCCGGTGGGTCGAAAGGTAAGGTACGGATTGCGCTGTTGTGCTCCACTTACTCGGGGTGCCACTGGACGAGCTGGAACGCGAGCTCGAATCGGAGCTGTCGGTTTCGCCCCTCGCACAGGCGCCTGGCATGGGGCGGCGGTTCTTCGCGATGGACCACTGCGGAGCGACTCGGCGCTTCATGGTTTATCAGTACCTGTGACGCTGCCTAATTCGGAGATCCGCCAACGAACTGGCGCCGGCAAGAGTTTGCCGGAGAACACATTACGCCGTTCTCACGAACGGCTGCGGTGCTGTATTAGGCAGCGAGAGAACGGCGCATAACGCCGCTCTCGCATTGGATAATTGGTTTATGCGGACCTGGCAGAACGATGGCCTGCCGCGGCATCCATGTACACTCAGCAGGGAGTGTGACGTATGACCAAGCGTCCGTACACGACTCGCGCTCAGCGGGCCCTCGCTCTTGCGGACACTGCTGCAGCCGCGCAGGGCGATGAGTTCATTGGGACCGAACACCTGCTTCTAGGCCTCCTGGCCGAACAGACCGGACCCGCTGCGCAGATCCTCACGCACCTCGGTGTCACGGACGATGAAGTGCGGCGCATCCTGGCCGGCTTCCGCGCCGCGCCCTGAAGGTGGAGTTCCAGACCAGCAGATATGCGCATCGCAATCTCCGGCAGCCACGGCACTGGTAAGTCCACGCTGCTTCGCGAATTGGCTACACATCTCGATGGTTACGAGACGGTCGACGAGGCCTACCATCTCCTCGACTCCGCGGGATATGCGTTCCGCGACCCGCCTGCCGACGATGATTTCGTCGCCCTCGTGGACTATGCTGCCTCGCTATTCTCGGAAAGATCGACTGGCGACGCTCTCTTCGACCGATCACCCGCCGACTATCTCGCCTACCTCGCGGCGGCATACCCCGATTTCGTCCGCGACGAGCACATCGCTGCGACTGCCGCTGCTCTCGCCACGCTGGATCTCGTGGTGTTCGTTCCGATCGAGCACCCTGATCGAATCGACGTCGGCGACGCACCGAAGCTGCGTCGTCGCGTGGACCGGGTCCTTCGGGAGATGCTCGTCGAAGGAGCCTGGCCATTCTCGGCTCGGGTCGTCGAAGTCTCCGGCTCCATCGCTCAACGAGCGCAGCAGGTGCTTACCGCGTTAGCTGGCCGCGCACCAGGAGCCCCCGTGTGAACGCGCCTCACTTTCAATACGCCGCCATGTCTCCCATTATTAGCACTCTCTCTCGGGCCCGCGGTCATGGAACAGCGCATCCGCCTCTGCCTCGCACCCGACGGCGTCCGGCTCGCCTATGCCGTCTCGGGGCACGGTCCGCCGCTCGTCAAGGCTGCCAACTGGCTGAGCCATCTCGACTACGACTGGCGCAGTCCCGTGTGGCGGCACTGGATGCGCGAGCTCTCCACGGGCCACACCCTCATCCGCTACGACGAGCGCGGCTGCGGGCTCTCCGACTGGGACGTATCGGACTTCTCCTTCGAGGCGTGGGTCCGCGATCTGGAGACCATCGTCGATGCGCGCGGGCTCGATCGCTTCCCCCTGCTCGGCATCTCGCAGGGCGCAGCTGTAGCAGTGGCATTTGCCGCGCGGCATCCCGAGCGCGTGAGCGCGCTCGTGTTGTACGGCGGCTACGCGCGCGGGCGGCTGCAACGCGAACCCACGCCCGCGCAGATCGAGGAAGCGGAGCTGCTCCTGCGCCTCACGCATCTGGGGTGGGGACAGAGACGATCTGCATACTGCCAGGTCTTCTCGCGCCTCTTCATGCCCGACGCCCCACCCGAACGGATCGAGTGGCTCGATGATCTGCAGACGCGCACGACGTCAACGGAGAACGCCGTACGCTTTCAGTCGGTCTTCGCCAGAGTCGACGTCACCGATGCCGCGCCACGGGTCCGCGCTCCCACGCTCGTGCTGCACTCGCGTGACGACGCTGTCGTCCCCTTTGAGGAAGGACGCGTTCTCTCATCGCTGATCCCCGACGCGCACTTCGTTCCCCTCGAAGGACGAAACCACATCATCCAGGAGGACGAGCCCGCATGGCCGGCCTTCCTCGAGGAGCTGCGCAACTTCCTTCGCGGTGCCGCGAGCGAAACGGAGCCCGTCATCACGCTCGGCCCCTTCCCCGATGTCACCGACCGCGAGCGCGATGTGCTCGAGCTCATCGCGCAGGGATTCGACAACTCGCAGATAGCCGGCCGTCTCCACATCTCGCCCAAGACGGTGCGCAACCACATCACGAGCATCTTCCGCAAGCTCGACGTCGAGACACGGCCCAAGGCCATCGTTGCCGCGCGAACCGCCGGCTTCGGCCGCATTCCCGCCGAGCGCGGGCGCTGACGACTGGGAGCGAGGTCCCACCTTCCCTCGCGCGCCCTCGCGACATCGCCCCCTGATTGGGACCTGCGCCTCATGTGCGCGGGGCATGGTTCGGTGCAAAGTCACGGCGTATTGGAACGACGTAGCGAGTGACGCGCGCCGCCTCACGGTGCGACGCGCTCCATACGTCCCCGTAGACACCGAACCTGGACAACGAGGCAACCATGAGCGCCACACTTTCGCCGCCACGCCACACGCTGCTTCCCGACCCCACCTTCTATCCGTCACCCCGTGCGGCGGCAGCAGCACCGCCCGAAACGCTCGCGTACGTCATGCTGGTGAATCCCACTCCTGAAGACGGCCGTCCCGATTCGATCGGAGTGGTGGACTGCGACCCCCACTCGGAGACGCACGGCGAGGTCGTCACGAGAGTCGACCTTCCCTACGCTGGCGACGAGCTGCATCACTTCGGCTGGAACGCGTGCAGCGCTGCGCTCTGTCCGTACGCGCCGCATCCGCACGTGAGCAGACGCTACCTCGTGGTGCCCGGCCTGCGATCGTCGCGCATCTACATCGTGGACACGCAGCCCAATCCGCTCGAGCCGTCCATCGTACGCATCATCGAGCCCGACGAGCTGATCGCGAAGACCGGCTATTCGCGTCCGCACACCGTGCACTGCGGCCCCGACGGCATCTACATGAGCGCGCTCGGCAACGCCGCCGGCAACGGCCCCGGCGGAGTCTTCGTGCTCGATCACGACAGCTTCGAACCGCTCGGCGCGTGGGAAATCGACCGCGGCCCGCAGCAACTCGCGTACGACTTCTGGTGGCACCTCGGTTACGACACGATGGTCACCAGCGAGTGGGGCACGCCGAACATGGTGGAGAACGGTCTCGTCCCGCAGTTGCTGATGGAGAGGAAGTACGGCCGGAACCTCAACTTCTGGGATCTCCGCAAGCGCCGTCACATCAAGTCGATGATGCTCGGCGAGGAAAACCAGATGGTACTCGAGCTACGTCCCGCGCACGATCCCACGCGCGCGTACGGCTTCGCGGGCGTGGTCGTCTCGACGGAGAATCTCTCCGCCTCCGTGTGGCTCTGGTTCAATCGTGACGGCGACTGGCAGGTGAAGAAGGTCATCGAGATCCCCGCGGAGCCGGCCGATCCGGATGACCTGCCGCCAGCCCTGAAGGATTTCAAGGCCGTGCCGCCGCTCGTGAGCGACATCGCTCTCTCGCTCGACGACCGCGCGCTGTACGTGTCGTGCTGGGGGACGGGCGAGTTGCGCCGCTACGACGTCACCGATCCCTTCGAGCCAAAGCACACCGGTTCCGTGCACCTGGGCGGGATCGTGCGGCACGCCGAGTACGGAAGTTCCGGCCCGCTGAACGGCGGCCCGCAGATGATCGAGGTGAGCCGCGACGGAAAGCGCGTCTATCTCACCAACTCGCTCTACACGTCGTGGGACGCGCAGTTCTACCCCGAAGGAATTCGCGGCTGGATGACGCGACTGAACGTCGGGGCCGACGGTCAGATGGCGGTGGATCCGGAGTTTTTCGTGACCACCGAAGGGTATCGCCCGCATCAGGTGCATCTGCAGGGCGGCGACGCCTCCTCCGACTCCTACTGCTTCGCGTGAGGCGACCGTGAGCTGGACGATACCTGCGCTACTCGGCGCATACCACGGTTTGAACCCGGCGATGGGTTGGCTCTTCGCCGTCGCGCTGGGCGTGCAGCATCACCGCGCGTCCAGCGTTCTGAGTGCGCTGCCACCCATCGCGCTGGGACATGCCGTGAGCGTAGCGCTCGCGATCGGCGTCTTCGTAGCGGGCGGGATGTTCGTACCCGTGGACGTTCTGCGAGTCGGTGCGGCGGCGATGCTCTTCACCTTCGGCATCTGGCTCGTGGTCCGGCGGAGGGCGCATCCACGCTGGGTGGGGATGCGCCTCGGCTTCCGTGATCTCACCATGTGGTCTTTCCTGATGTCCACCGCGCACGGGGCGGGGCTCATGCTCCTCCCCGTGCTCGTGGGCGGCGCGGCGGCGCATGCGGACGTCATGCACCACGCGCACCACACGCTCGAGGGTGGGTCGGTAGCACTCGTGGCGCACACCGCGGCGATGTTCGTCGTGATGGGAGTGATCGCGCTCGCGGTGTACCGGGTGCTCGGCGTTGGTTTCCTCAGGAAGGCGTGGTTCAACTTCGACATCGTATGGACCGCGGCCATCTTCATCGCCGCGGTGAGCACGCTCGTGGTATGAAGCGAGGCCATGAACGACGAGGCGATCCAGCGGTACGCGGCCGAGTTCCAAGGTCGCTGTCGTACCGGGCTTTCCGTTCCGCATGACAGACTTGCAGTCGATAGTTCCCTTCAGCTGAACGTTGGCAGCGGCCTTCGCATCCGGCACGATGAGCTGCAGGCTGCTGAAGGCCTTCGCCTCCTCGGTGTCGATAGAGTACTGGTTGCCGCACGCAGTGGGGCCGGCCAGTCCGTAGGGGCATGTGCGCGTCGGGTCGGCTGCTGGATCCCGGCTGCGGTCGACCCTCTCGCTATGGACGCAGGCGCTCCGGCGCGAGGATACTGACCGCGGAGCCGTCGGCCAGGAACACCGATGCCGGCGTGCCGCTGAGAACCGACGCCAACTCGCTGCCGTACAGAGACGCGAGATCGCCCTGGAGGCGAGCGTTCCGGAGCTGCCACACGCGCCAGGGAGGATGTTCCACCCGATACTCTATCGTCCCTCCGTCGCGCTGCCGTGTGTAGCCCCAATAGTGTTCGGTGATGAACTCTTCCTCGGACCCCGCCTCGAGTGGCCGCGCCACGCCTGTCGGTTCCACCGAGAGTCGGCACCAGTCGCCGTGGTGTAGCCAGCGGTATTCGACCATGGCTGGCGCACCTGTCCGGTCGTCGGTCGGTCCGAGGCGATGCCGCATTGGGAGCGCGGTGTACGGCTCGTTGTACGTCAGTCGCGCGATGGTCGCGATTGCACGTCGCGGTACGAGCTCACGAATGAAGGTGACGGCCCGGCGCACTTCGTCATCTACAGTGCGGCGCACGTAGATGCGCAGGTTGACCTCCTCGAAGTGCCGATGAAACGGCACCGGCACGCCGAGTACGCGCGTGTCGCGAAATAGGAGACCGACAATGCTCAGGTACGTCGCTCCATTCCAGCAATCGAGCTCCGTTCCTGCCGGGACGTATGGGCGCAGCAGCCCCGGTGCGACGCGGTAGTTCAGCATCACGAGCCAGCGCCACTCGGCGGTCAGGAAGGTGCGCGGCAGCGGACGTCGCACTTCGTCAAACTTGCGGTGGAGGAGAAGTCAGGAGATCGTGGAGCTCCGAGTACTCCGTCGCATCGTAGTGCGCGAGGATCTCGCGGTTCCACGTCCGGAGCCACTCTCCCCAGTCGTACATGGTGACCTCGCGCTTACTCATGCCTGTCCATGGACGCGGCACGCGAACCGAATACCACGCGCAGGAAATACGGCAGCGCAGGCGAGTCCAGAAGAGCGGGCCACAGGTAGTAGTGGGGAAGACGCAGCCGGTGCGTGCTAGGGCTGTTCAGGCGGACGCACGTCCGGCAGGAATGCCGCGAGCAGGCCGAGCAGCGGCAGGAAGGCGCACACCTGATAGACGAAGGTGATGCCGAAGTGATCGGCCAGGAGACCGAGCACCGCCGCACCGAGACCGCCCAGTCCGAAGCTGAAGCCGTAGAACAGCCCCGATACCATCCCGATCCGGTGCGTCAGCATGTCCTGCGCGTACACGATGATCGCCGGAAACGCCGAGGCCAGCACCATACCGATCACGATGCTCAGCGCGACCGTCCAGGCAAGTCCGACGTACGGCAGCGCCAGCGTGAATGGCGCGCAGCCGAGGATCGAGAACCAGATCACCCGCTTGCGGCCCATGCGGTCGCCGAGCGGCCCACCGATGAGAGTGCCCGCAGCCACGGCGAACAGAAACACGGCGAGGAAGTTGGCAGCGGTGTGCGCCGACAGCCCGAATCGGTGCATGAGATAGAACTCGTAGTAGCTGCTGATGCTGGCGAGGTAGAAGAACTTCGAGAACATCAGCACCAGCAGAATTCCGATAGTGTGGCGCACGACCTTCGCGGGGAAACGCGGCCGGTCGCTGGCCGCGTGCGTTCTCACGCGTTCGTCGATGTGGCCCTTGTACCAGCGGCTCACCTGCAGGAGGATGACGATCGCCAGCAGCGCCGCGAGCCCGAACCAGCCGGCGCGCGCGCGTCCCAGCTTCAGGATGATGGCGGCGGCGAACACCGGGCCGAGCGCCTGTCCCGTGTTCCCGCCGATCTGGAAGAGCGACTGAGCGAGACCGTATCGCCCTCCCGATGCCATGCGCGCGACGCGCGACGATTCCGGGTGGAACACCGACGAGCCGACGCCAATCAATGCCACCGAGAGCAGCAGAACCCCGTACGACGGCGCGACCGACAGAAGCAACAGGCCGCTCAGCGTGAAGCACATCCCGACCGGCAGCGAGTACGGCAGCGGGCGCTTGTCGGTCACCATCCCCACCACCGGCTGCAGCAGCGAAGCCGTCATCTGGAAGGTCAGCGTGATGAGGCCGATCTGAACGAAGTTGAGATTGAACTCGCCCTTGAGCAGTGGGTAGATCGTCACGATCACCGACTGCATCATGTCGTTCAGCAGATGTACGAAGCTGACCGCGCCGATGACGCTGAAGCGGGTCGGGGAGTGGTGGGGACGAAGTGGTCTGGAGGCAGGCGCTGCTGCTTCGAGGCTGGATCGTGCTGGAACTGCGTTCACGTTCGTGTATGTGTAAGAGACTGCTCTCGTAGAAATTCCGGCGTTGCCTCCCGTGTTCCCAAAATCACGAAGCCCGCCCTCGGCAGCCGACTTCGCGCGCGAGAAGCGGGAGGCGTTGTAAGCTACACGGGCGGGAAGTGCGGTATACGCCGGCAGATTCCTCGGCCGGTCTCGTTACCGTGGCGTTACCGTGGCGCGGAGCGAGGTGAGCTGCGACAGGTGGACATCAAGCCAGACGCACCGTCCTCTAGGTCTGTGACCGGTCTGGTCACCGGGAGCGGTCGTGGGAGATGGTGGCTCGAGCGCGGCCCGGAACGCATCCGGCGCATCGAGGTGTAAGGCAGGACAGCGCACGACTCGCCCGATGCGGATTCATTGGCCCGCAGGTGGTTGCCACAATTCGACCTTGTTCCCCTCTGGATCGATGACCCATGCGAATTTGCCGTACTCGGATTCATCGATCTTGTCGAGAACGTTGCAGCCTTCCGCCCTCAACGCGGCAACGAGAGCGTGAAGGTCCTCGACGCGGTAGTTGATCATGAACGAAGCGTTGCCCGGGGCGAACTGGCCGCTCTCTGCCGGAGCGATGGACCAGATCGTGGTTCCAGCAGTGGGATTGCCGTCGGCGTCGCTCCACGTGAAGGCAGTACCTCCCCACTCCTGAACGTCGATGCCGAGGTGCCGTTTGTACCACGCCTGCAATGCGGACGGATCCTTGGCCTTGAAGAAGATGCCGCCGATGCCAGTGACTCGTTTCACTTCGACCTCCTTCGTCAAGTCCAACGATGGTTAACCGTTGCGGCGCTCAGTAAGCGATCCACTCGGCCGTCGTCTCGAACGGAATATCCATTGCCGCAACCTCCGCGAGCTCCTCCGGCGTCAGACGAAGGACGCCCTCCCGCTCGTGCGAGACGAGGCCCAGAAGGAGCTCGCCATGTCGATACACCGTGAGATCCTCGAGCCACCCGTCTGGTCCTGCTGGCCAGTAGAACAGGCTCTTGTCCACGAAGCTCAGGAGATGCTCGAGCGACTCCCCGTCATAGCTCCACAATCGAACCGCGCGCGTGAGGCCGTGTGCGTCCGCGCCGGAGAGCACCCGGCGACCGGCGGCGGCACGCTCGAATCGCCCGAGCTCGTCCTCGAAGGCATCGGCGAACGGCGCCGGCGTGTCCTGAAGCGCAGCGACCGTGATCGAAAACTCGTCGGCGCCACGCTGTAACAGGTAGCGCAGCAATCGCGGCCCGCGTTCATCGCGCAAGCTGTGCTCGGATACATAGCGGACGTCAAGCATCTACTTCGGTAGCGACTGAAGCTCGAGTACGTTGCCTTCCGGATCTGTCACATAGACCCATGTGAGTCGCTTGCCCGGTGCGTTCGTGAGCGTCACCACCTCGCCGAGGGGGCGACCGCCAGCAGCCAGGACCGCCTCGCGCGCCGCGTTCGCCTGACCCTCGCGCCCCGCGTTCGCCTCACCCGCGCCCCGCACCTCCCTCAATACTTCCCCAGATACTCTTCCAACTCCCACCCGCTCACCTGCGTGATGTACTCCCGCCACTCCTCCCGCTTCGCCTCGAGAAAGTTCTGCACGATGTGCTCGCCCAGCGCCGCACGTATCACACGATCCTTCTCCAACTCGTCGCACGCCTCGTTGAGATTGTGCGGGAGATCGTCAATGCGAAGCCGCCGCTTCTCCCGAAACGACATCTCCCAGATGTTGACGTTCACCGGCTCCCTCGAATCCGCCTTCGTCTCTATCCCCTCGAGACCCGCAGCCAGCATCACCGCCATCGCGAGGTAGGGATTCGCCGCCGGATCCGGCATCCGGAACTCCAGCCGCGTCCCCATCCCGCGCCGGTCCGGAATCCGGATCAACGGTGATCGATTCCTCATCGACCACGCCACGTTGATCGGCGCCTCGTACCCCGGCACCAGCCGCTTGTACGAGTTCACCAGCGGATTCGTGATCGCGCACATCCCCCGCGCATGCCTGAGCAGCCCACCGATATAGTGCAGGGCGACGTCGCTCAGCTCCCACTCCGCCTTCGGATCCCAGAACGCGTTCGTCTGCCCGTCGGTGAAGAGCGACTGGTGCGTATGCATCCCGCTCCCATGCTGCCCGTAGATGGGCTTCGGCATGAACGACGCGAACAGCCCGAAGCGCTGCGCCACGTACTTCACCACGAACCTGAAGGTCGCCAGGTTGTCCGCGGTCACCAGCGCGTCGGCGTACTTGAAGTCCACCTCGTGCTGCCCGTGCGCCACCTCGTGGTGCGCCGCCTCCACCTCGAAGCCCATCTGCTCGAGCGTGTCCACGATCGCCCGGCGCGCATCCTCCCCCAGATCCACCGGCGCAAGATCGAAGTACCCGCCCACATCGTGCGTCTCGGTGGACGCCCGCCCGTTGGGCCCCGTCTTGAACATGAAGAACTCGGCTTCCATCGCCGCGTTCATCGTGTAGCCCAGTTCTTTCGCGCGCGCGATCTGCCGCTTGAGCGCACCGCGCGGATCGCCCGCGAAGGGGCTCCCGTCCGGCATGGTGATGTCGCAGATCACCCGAGCCACCCGGCTTCCGGGCTCGCTCCACGGGTACACCTTGAAGGTGTCGAGGTCCGGCGTGAGGAGCATGTCCGACTCCTCCACCCGCACGAACCCCTCGATTGACGAACCGTCGAACACCATGTCGCCCGCGAGCGCCTTCTCGAACTGCGACGCCGGCACCTCGACGTTCTTGTTGATTCCGAGCACGTCGGTGAACTGCAGTCGCAGAAACCTCACGCCGAGCCGCTCGGCGAGCTCGAGGATGTCCTTCCTGGTGGCGCCCTGGGTCGCGGGCGTTATCGCACGATTGGAGGGAGACAAGCTGTACGTCACTGGTTGCTGGTGGGGTACTAGCGCACTGCTGGCGCTAAGCTAGTCCAGCAGTGCCGGTGCGTCAAAGTGAAAGTTCGCATCGCGCGCGTTCCCCCGCCCGCCCCTCGCGATGTACATTTCGCGCCATGTCGTCCACTACTCCACCCACCGCGTCCGCCACCTGCCCCAACTGTTCGGCGCCAGCCTCCGGCCGCTTCTGCGCCAGCTGTGGCGCTCCGCTCGAGGGGGCTGTCTGCTCCACCTGCCGCGCATCACTCACCCCGGGGGCCAGGTTCTGTCACCGCTGCGGGACCCCCGCCGGCGCGGGCGCGCCGCCCGCGGCCGCCGCGCGCGGCGAAGCCGGCGGCTTCCCCGCCGCCCTCCCGTGGGCGGTAGCCGGAATTGCGCTCCTCGCACTGATCGCCCTCCTCGCGGGCCAGCGATTCAACGGCGCACGCACCCCGCAGGCCGACAACGCGGCCGCCGCGAGCGCCGCCGGAATGGTGGGCCCCGAGGCGGGTGGGTCAGGCGGCGCCGGCGTTGGCGTCGCACCCGTGCGCGCACCCGACATCTCGCAGATGTCCCCCCGCGAACGCGCCGACCGGCTGTACGACCGCGTGATGCGCCTCAGCGAAGAAGGGAAGCAGGACTCCGTGAACCTCTTCGCCCAGATGGGGATCTCCGCCTACCAGATGCTCCCCGACCAGGACGCCGACTCGCGCTACGACATGGGCCGGATAGCCGAAGTGGCCGGCGCACTCCCGATGGCGCGCGCACAGGCCGACACCATCCTCGCCTCCGACCCCAATCACCTCCTGGGTCTCATCCTCGCCATCTCCACCGCGCGCGCCGCCGGCGACTCCGCAAGCGTGCGGACTTTCGAGGCGAAGCTCCTCTCCAGCCAGTCGGCCGAGCTCGCACGCAACCTCCCCGAATACCAGCGCCACGAGCGCGAGATCGCGGCCGCGGTGGACGCCGCGAAGAAGCAGCCCACGCGGAGCTGACGAACCGCCGGAGCAGACCCGGAGCAGACCCGGAGCAGACCCCGAGCAGACCGCGCGCATCGACGCACCACATCACGCAAGTCTAAACGATTTCTAATGTTGCGCGGCGTTACACTACGCCGCGCAACGTCGTCACTCGGTTGCAAATCGTGCTCTCCACGATGTGCACTCGCAGCAGGTCGCGCACGCGATCCCCGCTCCCCGTCTCACGCGGAATTCCAGATGGTACGCGCAGCTCCCTTTCTCGCCAACTCGCCGCTCGACTCGGCCAGCCCGTCGCACCGCTTCGGAACCGGAGAGTCTACACGACTCCTCGTGGTGGACGACGAAGAGCCGATCCGCACGGCCATCTCGCGATTCCTCCGCTCCTGCGGCTACGAGGTAGCGTCCGCCGGCTCGGGGAACGATGCGCTCGAGCTACTCGGCAACGAGAAGTACATGCTCATGCTCTGCGACATCCGCATGCCAGGGATGACGGGGCTCACCCTTCTCGACCACGCCACCAGCAACGATTCCGATCTCGCGGTGGTCATGCTCAGCGCCGTCAACGACGCCACCACCGCAACCGACGCTCTCGCCAAGGGCGCCTACGACTACCTCGTGAAGCCGGTGGAGCTCCCCGATCTTCGCGACGCGGTAGCGCGCGCGCTCCACCGCCGCACGCTCCGCCTCGAGCAGCGTCGCGTGGAACAGCTCATCCGCGACGAGGTCGCCCTCCGCACCGCGGAGCTCGAGCGCGAACAGGAGGCGCTCCGCACCATGACCGTCAACATCGCGGAGACTCTCATCAACGCGATGGAAGCGAAGAGCATCTACCTGCGCGGCCACTCGCAGCGAGTGGCCGAGCTGGCGGTCTCCATCGCCGACACCATGGCGCTCGATGCCGATACGATCGAAGCCGTACGCCTCGCCGGCCGGCTGCACGACGTGGGCAAGATCGGCATACGCGAGCACGTGCTCGACAAGCCCGGCCGCCTCACCCCCGAGGAGTTCGACCACGTGAAGGATCACGTCCGCATCGGCATGGAGATCCTGGCACCACTGAGACACCTCGGCGTGGTGCTCGACTTCATCCGCGATCACCACGAACACTACGATGGCTCGGGCTACCCGAACGGGATCGCCGGCGAGCGCATCTCGCTCGGCGGCCGAATCCTCTCCGCGGCCGATGCCTTCGATGCCCTCACATCGAAGCGCGCCTACCGCGAGCCAATGACGGCGCGCGAGACGATCGAATACCTGGGACAGCAGACGGGCACTTTGCTGGACTCCACGGTGTATGACGCCCTGCGCGAAGTAGTACTACGTGGTAAGACTCTGGTCTTCATAGACGACGTCATCCCCTGACTCGCGGCGCTCCTCCCGCGCGAGTCGGTCGCTTCACAGCCAGCGGTTCGTGTGACGGCTGGCCTCTCGGCCTTACCGCGCTCGTGGTCCAACAGACTGCGAGCGCGACACGTATTCGCTCTTGTGAACTCTTCGATTTTACGCGCCCGATGGCGCACAGCCATCGGGTGCTCTTCCGCGCTTCTCCTCGCCACGGTGGGGTGCGTCCGCACGCCCTCTGTTTCCGGAGTGGCCGGTACAGCGCCGAGCCCCCACGAACCGTGGACGCCGCCGCCCGCACGGGAGCGAGCAGCGAAGGCACCTCCCCAACCGCCCGCCGCAGAAGTACCGGCAGACATCGCCGAGCGCATCGCGCAGCTCACGCTCACCGACATCGTAGACCTCGCGCTCCGGAACAACCCCGCGACGCGTCTCTCCTGGGCCAACGCTCGCTCCGCGGCCGCGGCCTTCGGATCATCCAAGGGCGCCTACTACCCCACGATAGACGGGAACGTGGGCGTCACCCGGATCAAGACGCTCTCCGCACAGGGACGCTCGGCGGTCGAGCAGACCACCTACGGACCCAGTCTCCAGCTCTCCTGGCTCCTCCTCGACTTCGGCGGCCGCTCCGGCTCGATCGACGCCGCGCGGCAGGCGCTCCTCGCCGCCGACTGGACGCACAACTCCACCCTCCAGGGCGTGGTGCTCGACGTCGAACAGGCGTACTTCCAGTACGTGGCGACCCGGTCGCTCCTCGAGGCGCAGCAGACCACCTACGAGGAAGCACAGCGGAACCTGGAAGCCGCCGAGGAGCGGCACCGGGTGGGACTCGCCACCGTGGGCGACGTGCTGCTGGCACGCACGTCGGCATCCCAGGCGCGGCTCGACATGGAAACCACCGAGGGCGCGCTGCAGACCACCCGTGGAGCGCTCGCGCTCTCCGTGGGGCTCCCTGCCAACACCCCGTACGACATCTCGCCGCCCGATACTACCTTTCCAGTGGAAGGGCTGGTGGACAGCGTGGGCGCGCTGATAGACCGAGCGCTGGAGTCGCGCCCCGACCTCAATGCGTCGGCAGCCGCCGTGCAGCAGGCGCGCGCGAGGATCAAGCAGTTGCGCTCGGACCGGCTCCCCGCACTGACCGTCACGGGAAACGTGAACCGCACGTACCTGCGCACACTGCCCAGCGGCGGGAACAGCTACACCGTGAACCTCGGGCTCAGCATCCCGCTCTTCGCCGGCTTCTCGCGCGCGTACGACCAGGTGCAGGCCGAGGCGCAGGCCGAGGCGGCCGCGGCGCGCTATGACGCGCTGCAGCAGCAGGTAGTCTTCGAGGTGTACAGCTCGTACTACACGCTGCAGACCGCCGCTCGCCGCGTGCGTACGGCCGCCGATTTGCTGGCCAGCGCTCAGCAGTCCGAAGAGGTCGCACTCGGCCGCTACCGCGCCGGTGTGGGCACCGTGCTCGACCTTCTCTCGGCGCAGAGCGCGCTGGCCAACGCCAGGGCGCAGCAGGTACAGGCGCGCTGGATCTGGCAGAGCGCGCTCGCACAGCTTGCACACGATACAGGAGTTCTCGATTCGGGCGGCGGGACGCCGTTCGATCTCGCGCCCGATTCGACCCGGAAGAATCCACCAAGATGAACGTCAGAGCTCAATCGACCACCCGCGGCGTCATCACGCGGTCGCTGCGAACCCTCACCAGGCGCGGAACAGCCCGCGCAACAGCCCGCGCTTTCGCGCTCGGCGCCACGGCCATGGCCGTTGCCGCGTGCGGCGACACCCATACTCCGCCGCCGCAGGTCGTACCGGTCACCGTGGCCAGCGTGGAGCGGAGCTCGGTACCGTGGGAGATCAGCGCTACCGGGACAGTGGAACCGCTGCAGACCGTGTCGGTGGCCTCGCAGGTAAGCGGAATTCTCACTGAAGTCGGCTTCAACGAAGGCGACGAGGTCAGGCGCGGCCAGGTGCTCTTCCGGATAGACCCGCGTCCGTTCCAGGCGGCGCTGGCGCAGGCGCAGGCGGTACACGCCAAGGATCAGGCCCAGCTCGTGGCCGCGGAACAGGACGTGAAGCGTTACGAGTCCCTCGTCGAGAAGGACTACGTGACTCCGCAGCAGTTCGAGCAGATGAAGGCCAACGCGGCATCGCTGCGCGCAACCGTGAAGGCCGACGAGGCCGCCGTGGAGAACGCGCAGCTCAATCTCCAGTACGCCACCATCCGCGCACCGATAGACGGGCGCGCCGGAGCGCTCCTCCTCAAGAAGGGGAACCTCGTTCGCGCCGCCGGCCAGACGCTGGTGGTGGTGAACCAGCTCCGCCCCATCCTGGTGCGCTTCTCGGTTCCCGCCTCCAACCTCCCCGACATCCGCAAGTACAAGAGCGACTCGCTCGTGATCCACGCCCAGCCCGCCAGCGGCGTGGGCGAGACCGCGCGGGGCACGCTATCGTTCCTGGACAACGCGGTGGACACCACCACGGGGACGATCATGCTGAAGGGACTCTTCCCCAACAAGGATGGCGAGCTCTGGCCCGGCGAGTTCGTGAACGTCGCGCTCGAGCTGTTCGTGGAGAAGAACGCCGTCGTTGCGCCCGCACCGGCTATCGTACAGAGCCAGAACGGGACTTACGTGTTCGTCGTAAAGAATGATACCGCGCAGACGCGCGACGTGACGGTGGCACGCACCGTCGGTGACATAGCCGTCATCGCCAAGGGACTCTCGCCCGGCGAGATGGTGGTGACCGACGGCCAGCTCCGTCTCACATCCGGCGCGAAGGTCCAGATAAAGGGCGCGCCGAACGCAGATCAGCCGAGGGCGGAATGAACATCTCCGCATTGTTCATCAAGCGTCCGGTCATGACGACCCTCGTCATGGCCGGCATTCTCATCTTCGGGGTCGTGTCCTACCGGCTCCTCCCGGTAAGCGACCTCCCCACGGTGGACTACCCCACCATCTCGGTGAGCGCATCGCTCGCGGGCGCGAGCCCGGAGACGATGGCTTCCGCGGTGGCCACGCCGCTGGAGAAGCAGTTCTCCACGATCCCCGGCGTGGATCAGATGACCTCCGAGAGCGAGCAGGGGAGCACCAGCATCACGCTGCAGTTCGCGCTCGACCGCGACGTGGATGCCGCCGCCCAGGACGTGCAGGCGGCCATCTCGCAGACGCTGCGCCGGCTCCCCGACGGGATCATCCCGCCCTCCTACCGGAAGGTGGACCCGTCTGCGTCGCCGATTCTCTACCTCGCGCTCACGTCGAAGACGATGCCGCTCACCGAGCTGGACGAGTACGGCGAGACGTATCTGGCGCAGCGCATCTCCACGGTATCGGGCGTCGCGCAGGTGCAGGTGTACGGATCGCACAAGTACGCGGTGCGCATCCAGCTCGACCCGCAGGCGATGGCGTCGCGCAAGATCGGCATCGACGAAGTGGCCAACGCCGTCAACACGGGGAACGTCAATCTTCCCACCGGCGTGCTCTGGGGCACCGACAAGGTCTACACGCTCCAGTCCAATGGGCAGCTTCAGGACGCCAAGGAGTTCCGTCCGCTCATCGTGGCCTACCGCAACGGTGCACCGGTGCGGCTCGGGGACCTTGGCAACGTCGTAGACGGGATCCAGGACGACAAGCAGGCGAGCTGGTACAACGGCGTACCCTCCATCATGCTCGCCGTGCAGCGGCAGCCCGGGACCAACACCGTGAAGGTGGCCTCGGACGTGAAGGCGGCGCTCGAGCAGATGAAGAAGCAGTTCCCGCCGTCGGTGGAAATCCACACCATGTACGACCGCTCGGCCTCCATCCAGGAGTCCGTGAGCGACGTGAAGTTCACGCTCTTCATCACGCTCTGCCTCGTGGTGATGGTGATCTTCCTCTTCCTGAGGAACCTCTCGGCCACGGTGATCCCCAGTCTGGCGCTCCCCATGTCACTGGTGGGGACCTTTGCGGTCATGTACCTGCTGGGGTACAGTCTCGACAACCTCTCATTGATGGCGTTGACGTTATCAGTGGGCTTCGTGGTGGACGATGCCATCGTCATGCTCGAGAACATCGTGCGCCACATCGAGAAGGGCGAACCGGTATACCAGGCGGCATTGAGGGGGTCGCGCGAGATCGGGTTCACGATTCTCTCGATGACGCTCTCGCTCGTGTCGGTGTTCATCCCCGTGCTCTTCCTGGGCGGGCTGCTGGGGCGGCTCTTCCACGAGTTCGCGGTGACGATCGGCGTGGCGATCCTGGTGTCCGGCGTGGTGTCGCTCACGCTCACGCCGATGCTCTGCTCGCGCTTCCTCAAGCCCGAGGGGAACAGGAAGCACGGCCGCTTCTACAACGCTACCGAGCGGGCCTACGAGAGAACGCTCGACGCCTACATGCGCACGCTCGAGTGGGCGATGCAGCGGCGTGGGCTGGTGATGCTCTTCTCGTTGGCGATCCTCATCGGTACCGGCGTGCTGGCGGTGTTCGTCCCCAAGGGCTTCCTCCCCAGCGAGGACGCGGGCCGGATCTCCGGCACCACCGAGACCGCCGAGGGGACGTCGTACGACAACATGCTCCGCCACCAGCAGGAGCTCGCCGACATCGTGGCGCAGGATCCGAACGTGAATGTGTTCATGTCGTCGGTGGGCGGCGGACGCGGCACGGTGAACCAGGGGCGGCTCTTCATCCACCTCAAGGACCGCTCGGAGCGCGATCTGAGCGCCGACGAAGTGATCCAGGAGCTGGGGAAGAAGCTGAGCGTGGTGCCTGGCACCAAGGTCTACCTCACCAACCCGCCACCGATCAACGTTGGCGGGCGGCGGTCGAAGAGCCAGTACCAGTTCACGCTGCAGAGCGCCGACATCCAGGAGATGTACGACGCGTCGAACACGCTGCTGAAGCGGATGCAGCAGATCCCGGGACTGCAGGACGTCACGAGCGACCTGCAGATCAAGAATCCGCAGGTGGACGTGAAGATAGATCGCGACCGGGCGGCATCGCTCGGGATCAGCGCCGATCAGATCGAGCGCGCGCTCTACAACGCCTACGGAGCGCGACAGGTCTCCACCATCTATACCCAGAACAACCAGTACTGGGTGATCATGGAGCTCATGCCGCAGTATCAGCGCGACCTCTCGGCGCTGAACATGCTCTACATCCATTCGAGCACGGGCGAGCTGGTGCCGCTGGCCTCGCTCGCGAAGATCACGCAGAGCGTGGGGCCGCTGACGGTGAACCACTCCGGCCAGCTCCCGTCGGTGACGCTTTCCTTCAACCTCGCTCCCGGCGTGGCGCTCGGTACTGCGGTCGCGGCGGTGGAGGAGGCCGCCGCGGAGGTGCTCCCATCGAGCGTCTCGACTCAGTTCTCGGGTACGGCTGCCGCCTTCCAGGATGCGCAGAGCGGGCTCCTCATGCTCCTCGTGTTGGCGATCGTGGTGATCTACATCGTGCTGGGAATTCTCTACGAGAGCTTCATTCACCCGCTCACGATTCTCTCGGGCCTCCCATTCGCCGGCTTCGGAGCGCTCCTCACGCTGATGATCTTCCACATGGAGCTCAGCGTGTATGCCTTCGTGGGAATCATCATGCTGATAGGCTTGGTGAAGAAGAACGCCATCATGATGATCGACTTCGCCATCGAAGCCGAGCGCACGGAAGGGAAGTCGGCGCACGACTCGATCATGGAGGCATGCTCGGTGCGGTTCCGCCCCATCATGATGACCACTATGGCCGCCCTGATGGGCACACTCCCCATCGCCCTTGGTACGGGCGCGGGCGCCGAGTCGCGTCGCCCGCTGGGTGTAGCGGTGGTGGGCGGACTCGCCTTCTCGCAGCTGATCACCCTGTACGTTACCCCCGTGATCTACACGTATCTGGATTCCCTCCAGCATCGCCTCCACATCTTCGGCTCCGCCCCCGAGGTGGAGGGAGAGAGGGTACCGGTGGCGGTGGCGGGGGACTGAGAGGGAGAGAGCAGAAAGCAGATAGCAGAAGGCAGGAACGGCTCGCGGGACTACAGCCCTTACCGCGAGGCAGTTCACTGATTTCTGCTGTCTGCTTTCTGCTCCCTTTACTCCCCCTCCCTTGACGTATCGCCTCCCATGTGATATCAGGGAGTCCGGGCTGGAGGATGTGTTGTTAGGATGCTCGCTGGCCCGCGAGCGACGATGCGCGTTCCGGGCCGGGATGGACCGGCGGGAGCGTTAGGGTTACGCTAGTTTTGTGCGCTACCGCAGCTGCGAGAGCTACGCGACAAACACGACAGGAGGCAATCATGCCGCGCGGTGATGAGTACAACGAGGGTTTCCACCTCTCCGAGCACGACGAAGACGAAGACGATCTTGGTTTCGGAGGCGGTGGCTCGTCGTACGACGACGATGACGATGATGAGGATGGCGGGACCGGCTGGGGCATCAAGAATCACGCGGACGCCCTCTGGGACAGCGCCGAGGATGATGAGGATGAAGAGGAGCTGGGTCAGGAAGAGGAGCTGATCGAGGAGAACGAGGAGGACCTCGACCTCGGTTCCCCGGCGCAGGCAGAGCGTGGTGGCGCGATCCGGGGTGGCACCACCACGGGTGGTTCCATGACGAGCAGCATCCTCGCCGGTGGCGCGAGGGAGACGCGCACGCCGGGCGGTCTCCAGGCCGGCATTCCGAGCGAGCCGCCGCCGCGTGCACCGCGCACGGAGAGTGCACCGCGCAAGTCTGCCGCAAAGAAGGCACCCGCTGCCAAGAAGGCGCCTGCCGCCAAGAAGGCGCCCGCCGCAAAGAAGGCGCCTGCAGCCAGGAAGGCCGGCGGCGCGAAGAAGGCTTCAAAGAAAGCCAGCAAGGGTACCGCTGCCCGGAAGGGGGCGGCCAAAAAGGCCGCTGGAAAGAAGGCAACCACTAAAAAGGCTGCCGGGAAGAAGACGACCGCTAAAAGGCCGGCCGGAAGGAAGGCCGCTGGGAAGAGGACGGGTGGCCGGACGAAAACTACGGGGCGCGCGTCGAAGAAGACCGCTGGCAAGACCGCCCGTAAGGGCGCGTCGAAGAAGACCGGCGCTCGGAAGAGCTCTGCCAGCAAGGGTGCTGCCCGCAAGGGCTCGGCTCGCGGGAAGAGCGCGGCGCGGAAATCCTCCGCCCGGAAAGGCTCGGCGCGGAAGCGCGCTCGCCGGTAGCAGTCAGTAGTAACTTTCGTGCTCCAGCTCGGGCGGACTGACCGAGCTGGAGCACGATGTTATTGTTCTCTCCATGGCAGAATCGCCCGTCCCCCTCCTGCGCGCTCACTCGCGCCACGCACCCTGGAATGCCCGCGGGCTGGCGGCGCACGCCACGGCCATCACGACGTCCGCGGCGATGCGTCCCACGAATGCCGCGGCTCGCGCTGAGCCGAGCGCGCGAGCGGTGCGCTTCTACGTGGCCAGCGGCCTCCTCGATCATCCCGAGGGTACGGGCACCGCGGCTACCTACGGCTACCGCCATCTCCTGCAGCTCCTCTTCATCAAGATCCGCCAGCGTGAAGGCCAGACGCTGTCGAAGATCAAGGCGGAGCTCGGCGAGCTGCTCGGCGATGCCCTCGAGCGCCGCGTCGCCACCTCACTCTCTCCCTCCCTCTTCGGCGACGCCGACCTCGCCGAACCCACCGCCGATTCCAACAGCGGCGAGGCAATGTGGCACCGCATCACTGTAGCCCACGGCATCGAGCTCCACGTCCGCGACGACTCCCCTGCCTCCGACCGTGAGACGGTGTTGGCGATACGTGAAGCCGTGAGGGCGGCGCTGGGGAGTAGCTGAAAGGAAGCAGGGGATAGGAACTGCGAGGGTTCAGGAGGCAGGGTTCAGGGTTCAGGTACTGCACATCCAACAAGTCATCCTCGCGCGAGCGATTACCGTCATCCCCGCGAAAGCGGGGAGCCATGGCCGGTCGAGTAACATGGCTCCTCGCTTTCGCGGGGATGACGTTGCTTTACGAGCCGTTCACTGCTTCCCGCTTTCCGTTCCCTTGCGACACTACAACAAGCGCGAAAGAGTCAACGCCATCCTCTCCGCTCCCTTGGCGAGAAATCCCCTCTTCTCGAATTCATCCAGCTTCACCTCCTTCGCGAATTCGAGATCGGAGCGGAAGAGAGAAGTCATGCGCTCTCCGACGGTGCGGTCGAGGACGAGGAGGTTGGATTCGTCGTTGAAGACCATCGAGCGGTTGTCGAAGTTCATCGTGCCTACACTCGACCAGAGGCTGTCGGCGACGAAGGTCTTGGCGTGCATCATGGTGGGCTGGTACTCGTAAACGCGCACGCCGCTCTCGAGCAGTTCCTGGTAGCGGCCGCGCCCGGCCCAGCGGGTGATCTTCACATCCGTCGTCGGGCCTGCGGTGAGCACGCGAACATCCACGCCGCGGCGCGCGGCGCGAGCCAGTATCTCTACCAGATCCTCGTCGGGGACGAAGTACGAGTTGGTGATGTAGAGCCGCTCGCGCGCGCCGGCTACAGTCAGCGACACGAAGCGCGCCGCCGGCGTGCTCCCGATGGTGGGAGCGGAGTGGAAGAGCGCGGCCAGGCAGGCTGCATCGTCCGCGGGCTCGAGCTCGGGGAAGAAGACGTCGCCCGTTATGAGCTCGCCGGTCGCTTCCACCCAGCCTGCGGCGAAAGTGGCCTGCAGCTGCGCGACGGCCGGGCCGGTGAAGCGCACGTTGGTGTCGCGCCATTCATCTTTCGAGCGGCCGTCGCCGAACCAGTTGTCATCTATCCCGAAGCCGCCGGTGTAGCCCACCCGTCCGTCCACCACCACGACTCTGATGTGCGACCGGTGCTGCGCCTTGTGAAGCGAGTACCAGTGCACCGGCCGGAAGGACGCCACTCGGACGCCAGCGTCGCGCAGTCGGTCGAGATACTCATCGGTCAAGCCCTGCGCACCGAATGCGTCGAACAGAAAGAGCACCCGCACGCCGGCACGTGCGCGCTCCATGATGATGTCGGCGAGCGTGTCGGCCATCTTCCCCGGCTTGCAGAAATACGTCTGCAGCGTGACGGATTGCTCGGCGCTTCGAAGGTCTTCCCAGAGCGAGGGATAGGTCTCGTTCCCGTTGACGAGGACGCGGACTTCGTTGCCCTGGTGCAGCGTGGCACCGGTGAAGAGCTCCATGGTGCGCTCGAAGAGCGGCTCGCCGATGCACGGAGGCCCGCCGGCATCCCCTATCGCCGTCACACGCGCGATTGGGATGCCGCGTAGTGAGTACTCGGCCCCGATGAAGGCGAAGGCGAGCACGATGGCCGCCACTATGATGAGCGCTATGTACACTCGTGAGCGAGATGGGTGGTTCGAGCCGGTCGGCCGGCGGTCGCGCCCGCCGGCTATCGCGACGACTGCCATGCAATACCGGCGCCGTGAGAGTGCTGTATCTTGCGGCGGCGCGCGGATATAGGCATGCTGACCGCATCTCACCCGTCACGGAGGCTTTGCGCGTGGGCTACGAGAATGGTGTGGTGGTGCTTACGGGGATAGGGAAGCCGGGACAGACCGGCGAAGTCGTAGCGCAGGCACTGCTCGCGAGTGGGGCCCGGCTCGCGGTGGTGAGCCGCTCCGCGAGCGAAGCCGAGTCGCGCGCCGCGGCGCTGCGTAGCGACGGAGCCGACGTGCGCGGCTTCCCCTGCGACCTCTCGAAGGAGGCGGAGGTGGCGTCGCTCGCCGGCATGGTACGCGATGCCTTCGGCGATAGGGTGGATGCGCTGATCAACATGGCCGGCGGCTTCGCCATGAGCGGGCCCGTCGCCGAGAGCGACTTCGCCGCATGGCAGCACCAGCTCTCGATCAACCTCACCACCGCCTACCTCGCGACGCGCGCCTTTCTCCCCGCACTGCGCGCCGCGCGCGGCTCGATCGTCTACTTCTCGTCGGCTGCCGCGCTCCCCGGCGCGCGCGTCGCACGCATGTCCGCATACGCTGCCTCCAAGAGCGCCGTGATCGCGCTGATGCACGCCGTCGCCCAGGAAGAATCCCAACACGGCGTTCGCGCCAACGCCGTGGCCCCAACCTCCATCCGCACCGCCGCCAACGTCGAATCCATGGGCACCGACGCCGACTATGTCTCCCGCTCCGAAGTCGCCTCCACCGTCCTCTGGCTCTGCTCTGCGGAGGCGAGTGCGGTGACGGGTCAAGTAGTAGAACTGCAGAAAGCAGGAAGCAGAGAGCAGAAGGCAGGGAACGGCTCGTGAGAGACAGCCCTCTCCCCCTGGGCAGTTCACTGCTTTCTGCTCTCTGCTTTCTGCTGCCTTTTCACTCCTGACCCCATGTCCCTCGCCGCGCGACGACGGCACGCCACGCGGACCATCCTGCTCGACAGGGCGCTCGAGGCGCTGCCGTTGTTTCGCCTCAGCGACTCGGCGGATGAATCCGCGATCAGTTACGCGCCGCCCGAGGGAGGGCGGTGGCGAGTGCTGCCGCGGCCAGGGGACAGGATTCCGGGGACGTTCGACCAGGATGTGTATGTGGAGATCTGGCACCGCTTCCACGAGGCGGGGGAGCCGGCGGACGGAGTGGTGAGCTTCACGCTGCATGCATTTCTCAGGTCGATGGCGCGAAGGGCCGACGGGCGAACTTACGGTCAGCTTCGCGCGGCGCTCGCGCGGTTGCAGCACACGACGCTGGAATCGCTCGGTGCCTATCACGACGCGACTGCCGGTAGGGAGGTGGATGCATCGTTCACCGTGCTCCAGGCGGTGAAGATCGAGCGACGTCGTTCCACCGACCGCGATCAGCTCACCTTCTTTCCCGCGCTCGCGGCCGCGGAGCCGGGGGAAGCGGTGGTCACCATCTCGCCGCAGCTGCGCGCCAACGTGGCGGCGGGGTACACTTCGGCACTCTCGGTGCAACGCTACACGGTGCTCTCGTCGCCCGTGGCGCGGCGGATCTACCGGCTCCTCGAAGTGGCGCGCTCTGAAGGGAACGTGACCTGGAGGGTGGCGCTTTCACAATTGGCCGACCAGCTTCCGCTGACGCAGCGCTACCCGTCGCACCTCCTGCGAGTGCTCCAGCCGGCACACGAGATGCTCATTTCGGCCGGACTTCTACGCGATGCCGTCGTGCGGCAACAGATGCGGGAATGGTTCGTGGATTATGTTCTAGCGACGCGCAGCGCGTGAATTGCGCCTGAACCTTGCAGAGGCAGCCACAGTCACCTTCCGAAAGTGGAGATCACCAAATGGCGACAAAGCTGGAAAAGACATTGAAGCGCGAGATCGAGATCGATGGCCAGGCCTACATGGTGACCATCTCTCCCGAGGGCGTGAAGCTCACCCAGAAGGGTTTCCGGAAAGGGCCGGAGCTCACGTGGAAGCAGATCCTCGCGTCCGGCGGCGGCGACAGCGGTGAGAGCTCGAGCAGCGGCGGCACCGCCAGTGGCACCGGCTGGCTCGGCAACCCCTGATAACGGCGGGAACTTAGTTCTCCGGGCGCAGGTAGTGCATAGGGGGAGAGAGCAGAAAGCAGAACGCAGAAAGCAGTGAAAACCTCGAAGGGCAGAGGATGCTTCCCCCACGAGCCGTTTCTGCTTTCTGCTGTCCGCTTTCTGCTTCCTCTCCTCTCACGCTTGGTCCAACCCCCGACCCCGACTCCGATGTCTCGCCTTCGCTCCGCCGCGCTCGTGGGCGCGCTGCTTCTCCCGGCCGCAATTGGCGGTTTCGTCGTACAGGAGCACGCCGCGCGTGACGGAGCGCGGGTCTTCGATCAGGTGCTCTCGCTCGTCTCCGAGCGCTATGTAGATACCGTCGCTACCGGCGAGCTGTACGAGAAGGCGGCGCGCGGCCTCGTCCGCCAACTTCAGGACCCCTACTCCGAGCTCTTCTCGCCCAAGGAGATGAAGCGCTTCTCCACCAATTCCACCGGCCGCTACGGTGGGATCGGGATGCAGATCGAGCAGCAGGGGGGGAACATCGTGGTCGTGAGGGTCTTCCCGCACACGCCGGCAGAGGCCGCGGGAATCGTAGAGGGAGACCGGATAATTGGAATAGACACCGCGTCCACGCGCGACTGGACGTCGCAGCAGGTTTCCGACGTCCTCGTGGGCGAGATCGGCACCAAAGTGAAGGTGAGCTTCGCCCGCCCCGGCGTGAGCCAGCCAATCCAGCACACCTTCACGCGCGCCGAAATCCACGTCCCGGCAGTGCCCTTCTCGTTGATGCTCGAGAACAAGATCGCCTACATCCCGCTCCAGACCTTCAACGAGACTGCCTCCCAGGAGCTGCAGACCTCGGTGAACGATCTCATGAAGCAGGGTGCCAAGGGGATCATCCTCGACATGCGCAACAACCCCGGCGGAATCCTCGACCAGGGGCTCGCCGTGGCCGATCTCTTCCTCAAGAACGGCCAGGAGATCGCGAGCGTGCGCATGCGACAGGGGCCGCCCCAGGTCTTCAATTCCAGCGGCGGGGAGCACATTCCCACCGCGCCGCTGGTGGTCCTGGTAGACGGCTACTCCGCGTCGGCAGCCGAGATCGTGACGGGCGCGCTGCAGGACCACGACCGCGCGCTGGTGGTGGGCACCACTTCCTTCGGAAAGGGGCTCGTGCAGACAGTCTTCCCACTCGACGGCGGCTGGGCGCTCAAGCTCACTACCGGCAAGTGGTACACGCCGAGCGGCCGCTCCATCCAGAAGGCGCACCGGGCATCCGATTCGGCGGTAGTGGCCGACGCTGCGGATGAGGAGACACCGCCGGATTCGCTCGAGAGCGACACGGTGAAGAAGAACCGGCCCGCTTACAAGAGCGACGCTGGACGCGTGGTCTACGGTGGCGGCGGCATCACACCCGATGTGATAGTGCCCAACGACACCATCTCCACCGCCGAGCAGGAGTTCGCGAAGGCCGTGGCGCCGAAGTTCCCCGCGCTGCGGAGCGTGCTGTACGACTACGCGCTGGAGCTCAAGGGGCAGGTGAAGCCCGACTTCAAGGTCAAGCCGGAATGGCGCGCGGAATTCTATCGGCGTCTCGAGGCAGCCAAGGTAAATGTGGACAGCTCCGACTATGTGGCGGCCGCCCCGCTGGTCAATCAGTGGATCTCGAACCAGGTCGCGCGCCTCGCGTTCGGCGACTCCACGGCGTTCCGGCGCGACATCCCCGACGACCCGCAGCTCCTCAAGGCGATATCGCTGCTCGAGAAGGGGCAGTCGCAGCAGGACCTCTTCTCACTGGCGAAGGCGGATAGCGGCGTCAGGCGTTAGTTTCCACCGCATGAAAACCACTACCATCTTTACCATGGCCGCTCTCGCGGCCATGGTCGGGTGCGCGCAAAGCGGTGGCTTCCAGAACGCCGCGGCGCGGGACGTCGAGCCCGCGCCCGGCGAGCGCCACCTCGCCAATATCCGTCAGCTCACCAACGGCGGCGAGAACGCCGAAGCGTACTTCAGCGCCGACGGGAAGCAGCTCATCTTCCAGTCCACTCGCGACGGCCGGAGCTGCGATCAGCAGTTCATCATGAACGTGGATGGCTCCAACGTTCATCGCGTGTCGAATGGAGAGGGAAAGACTACCTGCGGCTACTTCTTCGCAAAGGACAGCAAGATCTTCTACGCGTCCACGCAGGCCGCCGACAGCGCCTGCCCCGCGAAGCCCGACCCATCGAAGGGTTACGTGTGGGGACTCGACCCGTTCGACATCTACACCGCCAACGCCGACGGCAGCGACACGAAGCGCCTCACCAACTACGGCGTGTACACCGCCGAGGGGACGCTCTCGCCCGACGGAAAGACCATCGTGTTCACATCGCTCAAGGACGGCGACCTCGATATCTACACGATGAACGTCGATGGCAGTGACGTTCGTCGTCTCACCACCGCGGTGGGCTACGATGGCGGCCCGTTCTTCTCGCCCGACGGAAAGAAGATCGTCTATCGCGCCTACCACCCCACCGACCCAGCCGAGCTGGCCGACTACAAGTCGCTCCTCGCGCAACGCATCGTGCGTCCCAGCAAGATGGAGATCTGGGTGATGAACTCCGACGGCACCGAGCAGCGTCAGATCACCCACCTCGGCGGCGCCAACTTCGCCCCGTTTTTCACTCCCGACGGGAAGCAGATCATCTTCTCCTCCAATTACCGCAACCCGCGCAGCGGCAACTTCGATCTCTTCCTGGTGAATCTCGATGGCTCCGCCCTCGAGCAGGTGACCACCGCTCCCGAATTCGACGGCTTCCCCCAGTTCAGCCCCGACGGACGGAGCCTGGTGTGGGCATCGAACCGCCTGGCAGGTAATCCGCACGAGACGAACATCTTCATCGCGGATTGGAAGTAGGGGGGAGAGAGGGCAGAGAGCAGAGAGCAGAGAGCAGGAGCTGCAAAGGGTTCAGGAGGCAGGGCGGGTGCTACAGCATTGAGGATTCAGGGTTCAGGGTTCAGGAACTACCCAGCGATCGAGATCCTGCCGCCGAGGTAGTACCTGAACCCTGAACCCTGCCTCCTGAACCCTTTGCGGTTCCTGCTTTCTGCTCTCTGCTTTCTGCCCTCTGCCCTCTCTCCTCCCTTTCCCCCTCCGTACGGGGTAACTTTACATCGTCCCCCTCAAGCGGAGTAAGGAAATGGGCGCTATTGTGCTCGGGATCATCGTCGTCGGGGCGCTGCTGATCGCGGCGAACGCGTTCAAGATCATCGGCCAGGCCGAGGTGATGGTGATCGAGCGGCTCGGCCGCTTCAACAGGATCGCGCGCTCGGGGTTCAACATCGTGGTCCCGTTCCTCGAGCGCGCCAAGACGATCGACGTGCGCTACTTCGAGAGCGACATGAAGGGGATCAAGAAGGTGATCTCCAGCTCTACGGCGCGCATCGATCTGCGCGAGCAGGTTCTCAACTTTCCGAGCCAGCCGGTGATCACGAAGGACAACGTGACCATCGACATCGATGCTGTCCTCTACTACCGCGTGGCGGATCCCCAGAAGGCGGCGTACGCCGTGCAGAATCTGCCGTACGCGCTCGAGACGCTCACCCGCACCACGCTGCGCAACATCGTCGGCGAGATGGAGCTCGATCAGACGCTGGCGAGCCGCGAGATGATCAACAACCGGATGCGCGAGGTGATCGAGGAGGCGGCGATGAGCTGGGGAGTGGATGTGACGCGCGTCGAGCTGCAGGCGATCGAGCCGCCGCGCGAGATCCAGCAGGCGATGGAGCTGCAGATGCGTGCCGAGCGCGAGCGGCGCGCCGCGGTCACGCAGGCCGAGGCGGGGAAGCGCGCGGCTATCCTCGAGTCGGAGGGCGTACGCGAGTCGCAGATCCAGCGCGCCGAGGGCGAAGCGCAGGCGGCGGTC
>DASSOX010000008.1:0-22477 GCA_035700125.1 Gemmatimonadaceae bacterium | reverse complement strand
GGGGTCAGGTCTCCAATGTTTAGCAGGCACGCCAGTAGGCGTGCCTGCTAAACATTGGAGACCTGACCCCGTCACGCATATGCACCCGACTGGAGCTGCGCGAGGAGGTCGGACACCATCCTGCGCCCCTCGGCGGTGTCCATGAGGGCGGCCGGCCGATCGCCGCCGAGCGCGGCGAGCGGAGTCTCGAGCCAGTCAGCGATCCAGCGGGCGGCGTCGAAGCCCTCCGCTTCTCCCGACTCGCGCACCATCTGCTCCACCTGACCCACGAGGCGCGCAATGCCGAGAATGCGCTCGCTCTCGTCGGGGTTCAGACGCTGACGCGCGCGGATCTTTCTGTCCATCGTTGCGCGCGGAACGCCGATGGTCCGGTAGAGCCGGTCCTTCGTGATCGCCATCTCCTCGGCAACAAAGGGAAGCATCGCGGAGGGGACCCCCTCGCGCACCAGAGCGATGCGCTCCATCGGCCCGTACGCGTTGAGCGTCGCCAGCGGCGCGCGCCCGCTCAGGAGATCGCTCCACAAACTGGAGCGACGCGCTCGCGAGTACTTCCGGCTCGGTGCGGCGGCCATCGATGCCTCCCCGGTTGATCGTATGAGTAGTTAATATTACTCAATTGATCCCCGCCCTGCAAGCTCCGTCGTCACCGCCGTCACAGGATGCCCCAGAGCTCGCGTGTGAGGTCCACCGAGAAGCTCCACCGGCCCTCGCGCAGACCCTTCGCAACGTCGAAGCGGAGGAGGTCGAAGAGGACATACACGCCCATGCCCACCGACGGGTACCAGCCGCGCGCGCGCTCGGCGAAGGGGGCGCTTCCCGAGACGTACACCGTGTGGAAGTACGGCGCGAGCGTCGCCGAGCCGGGGGCGCGGCCGTAGGGCCCGAGCGAGATCGGGACGAAGGGGACCCGCGTGCGCCACTCGATGCGCTGGCTCGCGCCGAAGGTGCCGGCGAAGCGATGGAAGTCGTACCCGGGCCCCGTGATCGGCCCGCCCAGGAAGACGTAATCCTGCGCGGGGACATCGGGCGTACCGTCCACCGCGCCGAGCGTGGTGCGCAGCACGAGCCGGTCATCGCCGATTGGCCGCTGCAACTCCACGTCGACGAAGGCGCGGCCGTAGTACTGCTGCGTCGTCGTGAAGCTCGTATCGCGTCCGTCGAACCACCCCCAGCGGAGTTCCGAGCGCGCTCGCAGCTCGGCACCCCAGAACGCCATCGAGAGCGGCCGCTCGATCCCGAGCGCGATGCGCTCTTCAGTGATGGACCACGCGGGCACCGTGGGCTCGTAGCTGCCGCTCCACGGAGTGGCGTGCACGCGCAGGCGGCCCTGCTCCTGATGCGAGCCCTGAAGCCGCCAGAGCAGCCCGCGCCAGCGGCCGAGGTCGAGCGAAGCGCCGGCGGCGCGCACGTCGTACAGATCGGTGCGATCGGTGCCCAGTTCCTGTGCGGCGAACGAGTTCACCAGCACGGAGCTCTCGGCGATATCGCCCATCTCCTGGTAGTCGCGCAATGCGTACAAAGTGAGCGACGGACCGGTGGCGCGGCGCACCTCGAACGACGCGCGCCCCTTGGGCTCGTGGTCGTCGAAGCCGTAGCGGCCGGTGATGCTCGCGCTCATCCCACCACCGAGCCGAAGCTGTGCACCGGCGCCGAGCGCGAGGCCCTCCACGCGATTCACGCGCGCGAAGTCGGAGATCCGCCGCGCCGAGAGCGACGCACCGCTCGCGCGCTGCAGCGCCTGCGCCTGCACCAGCTTGCGCGCCTCCTCCTTCACGCGCTGTACGTCGGCCTCGCTGGCGGCGCGCACGTCGGGCGGGAGTGAGTCGAGAATGCGGCCCTGCCAGACGTGGCGTGCGAGCACCGACCGCGGCGCCTGCACTATCTCAGGGCCGGCGAAGATGGCGCGCTGGAGCCCGCTGTTCACCGAGTAGCAGCAAATTTCCCAGCGGCCGCGGATGATCCCGCGCACGGGGAAGTCGAGCCAGGTGCCCGTGCGGCGGATCTCGATCTCCTGGCGGCGCGGGAGCCAGAAGCGCCCCTGCACGAGCGCGTTCTCCAGCACAACGGAGATGTCCTCGAGCTGCGCGTCCAGGTACGACGGGCGCGTGAAGTCGAAGGCCATGCGCACCACCTGCGCGGTGGTGCGGTCGATGTACAGCGCGCCCACGATGCGCGGCTGCGTCACGTCCCTCGGCCGCACGGCCACCTCGTACACCTGCAGCGTCCCGGTCGGGAGGCGCAGCGCGAGCGAGTCGCGGATGGCGAACTCGTACTCGTCGAGCCCCAGCCGCGAAAGCGGGTGCGGGACGTCGCGCACTTCGTCGCCATCGCCAATGCGGATGATGTTCGGGAAGTTGTTCTGGACGATCCCCAGGTGGTCGCGGTGGTACTGGATGTCGCTCGGCGCGAGGAGAGTGTCGCGGCGGCCGATGATCCGCTGCTTGCTCATGTCGGGCGCGCGCCAGTACACTTCGAGCTCGAGCTCGTCGGCCTTCACGACCTTCGGCGGCTCGGTGAAACCCTCACCCATCTGGGCGAGAAAGGTGACGTAGCCGTGCGCCTTCGCGGTATAGTCAACGAGCGCGCTGTCGGCCAGCTGCGCGGCACGCAGCTCGGTGGCGCGCTCGACGAGCGACATGGTGCGCGCGTCGTCCCAATCCTGGGCGGCGCCGCTCGCGGGCACGGCGCACACGCCTGCCAGCAATACAAATAGCGCGGCCGCCTGCGCCGCGGAGAGACGAAGCATGATGGAAATATGTCATCGCGCGCCGTTGGCGCGGCAAGCGCGACGCAGATGACCTTCGAATACTTTCGTGCGCATGCACGACGCGGCTCGCTCGTGCCGGTGTGGCGCGACTGCCTGCTCGACACGGACACTCCGGTGGCCGCCTTCGCCAAGCTGCGCCGCGGCCCCTTCGCCTTCCTGCTGGAATCCGCGCCCGCCGGCGGCGAGACGTGGGCGCGCTACACCTTCCTGGGCACGGAGCCGCGCGGCGCGTGGCGGTTGCGTGACGGAGTGGTGGAAGACTGGAGCCCCGAGCGCGGCTGGCACAACGAGCGCCGCCCCGCCGATCCGCTGGGCGACCTGCGTTCGCTCATAGCCGCGTACGAGCCGGTGGAAGCGCCGGAGCTCGGCGCCTTCTGGAGCGGCGCGGTGGGCTACTTCGGCTACGACGTGGTGCGGCTCATCGAGCGACTCCCCGACGCGCCGCGGCAGCCGAGCGGCCGCGACGTCCCGGATGCTCTCTTCGTGTTCACGCGCGCGCTCGTCATCATAGACAACCTGCACGCGCGCGCCCGCGTGGTGGTTGGAGTACCAGTAGATGATGCGGGCGACGAAGCGGCGCTGCGCGCGCTGCACGAGGCCGCGCACCGCGAGATAGACGCCGTGATCGCGCGACTGCACTCCCCCGCCGCGCTGGCGCCGCTGGAGCTGGATGCGGACGCTCCCCCAGCTCGCGGAAAGAGCTCGTAC
The DNA here is from genome assembly GCA_035700125.1 of Gemmatimonadaceae bacterium. Classification (GTDB taxonomy): domain Bacteria; phylum Gemmatimonadota; class Gemmatimonadetes; order Gemmatimonadales; family Gemmatimonadaceae; genus JADGGM01. The sequence continues at coordinate 19,002 of DASSOX010000008.1, read as the reverse complement.
GAGCGCGAGAAGTTCGAGAGCGACGTGGAGCGCATTCGCGAGTACATCCTGGCCGGTGACGCCTTCCAGGTGCTCCTCTCGCGCCGCATAGATGTTCCGCTCGACTTCGATCCCACCTCGCTCTACCGCGCACTCCGCGCGCTCAACCCGTCGCCGTACATGTACCACCTCTCGCTCGACGGAGTGGAGCTGGTGGGATCCTCACCCGAGCTGCTCGTACGCGTCGCCAACGGTCGCGTGACCGTGCGCCCGATTGCGGGCACCCGCCCGCGCGGCCTGACTCCCGAGGAAGACGACCGCCTCGAAGCCGAGCTCCTCGCCGACGAGAAGGAGCGCGCCGAGCACGTGATGCTCGTGGACCTCGGTCGCAACGACGTCGGACGCATCGCGCAGTTCGGCACGGTTCGCGTGAGCGACCTGATGGTGGTGGAGCGCTACAGCCACGTGCTCCACATCGTGAGCCAGGTAGATGGTACGCTGGCGGACGATGCATCGACGATCGATGTATTCCGTGCCACCTTCCCCGCGGGCACCATGACCGGCGCCCCGAAGGTTCGCGCGATGGAAATCATCTACGAGCTCGAGCCCGAGCGCCGCGGCCCGTACGCCGGCGCCGTTGGCTACATCGCCGCCGGCGACCGTCGCATGGACCTCGCGATCACGATCCGCACGTGCGTGATCTCCAATGGCATCGCCTCCGTACAAGCCGGCGCCGGCATCGTCGCCGACTCCGTCCCCTCGAGAGAGTGGGAAGAGACGGAGAACAAGGCGAGGGCGATTTTGACGGCGATGGGAAGAGTGAGGGCGAAAGGGGGAAGAGAGCAGACAGCAGAAAGCAGAAAGCAGTGAACGGTGTATAGGACCGTCATCCCCCCGGACGCGGGCGCCCCACACCATCGTCATCCCCGCGCAAGCGGGGATCCATTTTCGGCTGAGTAACATGGATCCCCGCTTTCGCGGGGATGACGGCTACTGGGTATTGTCCTGCTTTCTGCTTTCTGCTCTCTCCTTCCTCTTTCCCCCTCCTCCCGCACTCCCCTACATTCCGCTCATGTCTTTCAGGCTCATCGGCGCTGACGGGGGGCGGGAGTTCGCGCTGCGGGAGGGAGGGGTTTTCACGGTTGGGAGAGGGTCCGGGTGCGATATCGTGCTGCTCGACCCTACGGTGTCGAGGAAGCATGCGGAACTGGGGTGCGGCGCGGACGAGGTAGCGGTGAGGGACCTCGGGTCGGCGAACGGAGTGTTCGTGAACGGGGCGAGGGTGGAGGAGGCGGTCATCCACCTGGGTGATGAAGTCGGCTTCGGGGCGGTGGCGTTCCGGCTCGAGACCGACGGTGGAGTGGAAGCGCGGCGCGCCGAAGGAAGTGGCGAGAAGGGCGCGTATGCTGAACACACGGCTACCGAGACGCCGGTGTCGGGCTCGGCGATCCTCAAGCGGCGCTCGATCATGGGGAATCTGGGGCGGCTGGCGAGGTACGTGCGCGGAGAGCGGCTCGGGACGGTAGGCCCTGCAACGGGTACCGCGGGTGCGACAGACGCCGTGGCAACACCGCTGGAGGATTCCGGCGAAGGCGAGACGGGGGTGCAGCACGCGGACACCGCCAAGAAGCTGGCGCTCCTGCTGGAAGTTTCGAAGGGTCTCTCGCGCGCTATCAACGCGGACGCGCTACTCGAGAGCATGTCGCGGATGCTCTTTCAGATTCTCGATGTGGATCGCGTGGCAATCGAGTTGATGGACGAGCGTGGCGAGCGCGTGCCGAAGATCACGCGCGAGCGGAGCGGCGACACGCCGACGGGGAGGATCATCCCCCGCTCCATCGCGCGGCCGGTGGTCGCCGACAAGGTCGCGATTCTATCGGGGGATGCGCCGCACGATGAACGCTTCGGCGGGTCCTCCATAATCGCGCAGCGCGTGCGCTCGGCCATGTGCACGCCGCTTATCGGGGGCGACGATCGCGTGCGCGGGATCATCTACGTGGACAATCTCAGCGCGCCGCGCCGCTTCGACGACGACGACCTGGACTTCCTCGTGGCGTTCTCCAACATCGCCGCGGCGGCGATCGAGAACAGCGAGCTGGCCGAGCGTATCCGGCGCGACCTCCTGGTGCGCAGCAACTTCGAGCGCTTCTTCGCACCCAGTCTCGCGGCCCGCATCGCGAGCTCACCCGAGGAGGTGCGGCCCGGCGGCGAGAAGCGCACCGTCGCCGTGCTCTTCGGCGACATTCGCGGCTTCACTACGCTCGCGGAGGAGATGCGCCCGGATGATCTGGCGCGTCTGCTCAGCTCGTACTATCGCGTGATGGTGGAGATCGTCTTCCGGCACGGTGGTACGCTGGACAAGTTCATCGGCGATGCGGTGATGGCGCAGTGGGGCGCGCCGATCGCGACGCCGAGCGACGCCGACAGCGCGCTGGAAGCGGCGCGCGAGATGGCGCGTGGTCTCGAAGACCTCAATTCCCGGCTCCGCGCCGAGCATGGTGGTGAGCCCTGCCCCGTTCTCGCGATGGGTTTCGGGCTCAATTACGGCGAAGCGTTCGCCGGCTACGTCGGCGCGGAGCGGCGACTCGAATACACGGTGATCGGCGATACGGTGAACACGGCGAGCAGATTGTGCGCGGAAGCGAATGCGGGTGAGATCCTCATCACTGGCGAGATGCGCTCGGCGCTGCTGGAGCAGCCGCCGATGACGGAGCGCGGCACGATGGAGCTGCGCGGGAAGAGCCAGCCCACCGCCGTCTACTGCGTGCTACCATGAGGAACGGCAAGAACGACGCGCCGCCCCCTGGGTACGAGCGGCTGGCCGACGGCGCCATCGATGCCGTAGGACTCTCCGACCTCGCGGAGCCGCTGCGCAGAGCGCTCGAGGCGGGCTCCTTCTACGAATACGCCGCTCACCATCCCGAAGCGCGCATCCTCGAGGGGCGCGGTATCGCGTACGCGGTGCCACTCCCCGAGAGCACGGTGCAGGTAGTGGTGCGGCGCTCGCGACACGGCGGGATTCTCGCCCCCATAACCGGCGAGCGATTCCTGGGCCGCACCCGCGCGCCGCGCGAGCTGGAGACCGCGCTGCGACTCGAGCGCAATGGCGTGGCCACGCCGCGCGTCATCGCCTACGCCACCTACCCTGACTCTGCGCTGACGCGTCGCGCGGACGTGCTGACGGCCGAGGTGGAGGGTGCGCGCGATCTCGCCGCGGAAATCATGGCGGCGAATGGAGGCGCGCTGGGAGAAGAGCTGATCACCGCCGTGGCCGCGCTGATCGCATCCATGACCATCGCCGGCGCGCGCCACCCGGATCTGAACATCAAGAATATCCTGGTGACGCGCTACGATGGCGGCGCCGTGCACGCGCAGGTGATAGACGTCGACCGCGTCTGGTTCGACCAGCCCGGGCGTCCGCTCGTTACCGAGCGCAACCTCCGCCGCCTCACCCGCTCGATACAGAAGTGGCGCCGACTGCACGGGCTGCAGATAGACGACTTCGACATCCAGTCCATCGGCGACGCGGTAGAAGCGATTCTCGGCGACGAAAGCGAAAGCGACGCGAGCCCCAGCTCGGCCGGAAGCGAATGAAGCTCGGCAAGTACCTGCGCGACCCCGGCCGGATCGCGCGGAAGCTGCGCTGGCGCATGCTCTACAACGGCGAGCCGCGCGACGTGACCGTGGAGAGCTACAACGGCATCCTCACCTTCGACAGTCGCGACAAGCTGATAGGATAGTATCTGTACGTGGACCGCGCCTACGAGCGGCGCTACATCGAGAGCACGCTCGGCGTCCTCGAGGGCGACGGCTATCTCGCGCGCGGCGCGGGGGGTAATGGCGTGCTGCTGGACGTGGGCGCCAACATCGGAATGATCTGCATCGCGCTCCTCGAGCAGCGCCACTTCGCGCGCGCGGTGGCGGTGGAACCGTCGCCCCGAAATCTCCGACTCCTCGAACACAACGTAGAGCAGAATGGGCTGCGCGACAGCGTCATCGTCGTGCCGTGTGCGCTCTCATCCGAGAATGGTGAGATGGAGCTCGAGCTCTCCGAATACAACTCGGGCGACAATCGCCTCAGGCATGATGCGTCGAGCGGCGCCTGGCGCGAAGATGAACGCGAGGTGGTACGCGTGCCGGTGCGAACGCTGGATGGAGTGCTCGCCGAGCGCGGCGTGGCGGCGAACGACGTGCGCCTCGTCTGGGTGGACATCCAGGGGCACGAAGGGCGCTTTTTTCGCGGTGCGCGCGCCACGCTCGCGGGCGGCGCACCGGTGGTGAGCGAGTTCTGGCCGTACGGGATACTGCGCTCGGGGATGACGCGCGCGGAATACGGCGCGACTGTGAGCGAGATCTTCACTCACTTCTACCACATGAGCGCCGACGGCGCCGAGAAGCTGCCCATCAGAGCGATCGATGCTCTTTTCGACCGCTACGGCACGCCAAAGCAGATGTGCGAGGTGATCTACGTGAACGACCGCCTGCGCGGCTGAGGGAGCGCCGCAGCTTGCCGATCTCGCTCCCGCCGTCACCCAGGATAGCGATCGTCATGATGAGCGCGATAGGGGACGCGGTTCACGTGCTCCCGGTGGTAGAGGCACTCAAGCGGCACGACCCTGGCGCGCACGTCACCTGGGTGCTCCAACCAGGCCCCGCTTCGCTGATACGCGGGCATCCCTCGGTGGATGAGATCGTGGTCTTCGAGAAGAAGCGAGGTGCGCGCGGGCTGCTCGACATACGCCGCGCGCTCGGCGGCAGATCGTTCGACGTCGTACTGGATCTCCAGGTCTACATCAAGGCGGGGCTGGTAACCGCGCTCGCATCCGCGCCGGTGAAATTGGGGTTCGACCGGGCGCGGGCGCGCGACATGAACTGGCTTTTCACCAACCGGCGAATCCCGCCCCACGCGCCCGGGCACGTGCAGGACCAGTACTTCGAATTCCTCGCGGAACTGGGGATCTCACCCGAGCCGGTGCGCTGGAATCTCGGGCCGTGGCCCGAGGAGCGTGAGCGCCAGCGTGAACTGCTGCGCGACATTCCGGGCCCGATCGCCACTCTCGTGATAGGCAGCAGCCATGCGGAGAAGGAGTGGCTTCCCGCCCGCTGGGCCGAGCTCTCCGATGCCCTGCACGAGCGCTACGGCCTGACGCCGGTGCTCGCTGGCGGGCACTCGGCGCGCGAGCTGGAAACCGAGCGCGAGATCCTGCGACTCACCAGGCATCGGCCGCACTCCACGCTCGGCGTCCCGCTGCGCGATCTCGTCGGGCTCATCGATGCGTCCGAGCTGGTAGTCTCGCTCGACACGGCGCCGCTGCACATGGCCGTCGCGCTTGATCGCCCGGTGATCGCTCTCATGGGCTACAACAACCCGAAGCGCGTGGGACCGTATCGGCGCTACCGCGATCTCGTGGTGGACGCCTACGGCGACCCGGGCGAGGACTATCCGATCACCATCGCGCACCGAACCGGTCGGATGCCGCGCACAGGGGTGGCGGACGTACTGGAAAAAGTCGAGCTCTGGCGCCAGCGCTATCGCGTGCCGCGCGACCGCGAGGCGGAGAGCACGCGCTCGTAGAGCGCCAGCGTGCGCGTCATGACTTCATCCATCGAGTAACGGGGCGCGCGCTCGCGAGCGCCGGATGACAGGCGCGCTGCCAGCTCGCGATCGCTCGCGATGCGAACGATCGCATTGCCCATCGCGGAGGCATCGCCGGCTGGAACGAGAAGCCCGGTCACACCGTGTGCAACTGCCTCCGGGATCCCGCCCGCATCAGTGGCCACCACTGGCTTACCGAAGGCCATCGCATCGAGCAGCACCGAGCCGAGTCCCTCCTCCACGGAGCTGAGCGCGAGGATATCGGCCGCGGCGATGATCGCGTCGGCATCGGTGCGATGCCCGGTGAGGCGAAGAACGCCGGAGATTCCGAGGCGCTCCACCTCCGATTCCACCACGCCGCGCAGCGGGCCGTCGCCAACGAGGAGAGCGCGAAGAGTGCCGGCACGTGCGTGCGCCGCCGCCACCGCGTGCACGAAGGTGACCGGGTCCTTTTCGCGCGCCAGCGCACCCACCATGACGACGAGCGGCGCATCGTCTGGCACGCCGAGCTCCGCGCGCGACGCTGGCACGACGACGCGGCCGAGTGGAACGCCACTCGGGATCACCTCGATGGCCGCCTCGCTCATCCCGCCTTCCACCAGAGCCGTCTTCACACGCTCGGAGATGGCGATCATCGCCGCGGCCCGCCGGTACTTCCAGCGCGTGAAGGGGTTGGAGCGGAGTCTGAAGACGGTGCGCCGCGTGACGATCATCCGCGCCGGAGTGCGCCGCGACGCCATCGCCGCAAGTGCGACCGCGTGAGCGGTGTGCGCGTGCACGATGTCCACGCCGTTCGCGAGGATCGCGCGACGGATCCAGCGCGCCGCGGCCAGGTCGAGCTCCGAGCCGGGCGTGGACGGGATGATCTCGAGCCCCGCTTCGCCCGCGCGCTCCGCAAGCGGCTGACCCGGGCGTACTACCAGAAGCGAACGATGTCCGGCACGCGCGAGCTCTTCGGCGAGCCAGAGCGTTTGCCGCTCACCGCCACGCCAACCGCGCTCGGTGTTGATGTGCATGATCGTGAGCGATCGCCCGCTCATCGGTTGCTCATCGGCGCTCATCGCCTGGTCGCGGCGCACAGCGTGCGCTCGTACGCGGCGATCGTGCGATCCACGGTTACGTCTATCGAGAAGTCACGAGCTCGCTCGCTCGCCGCCGCGGACATCCGCCTGGCGAGCGAGCCGTCGAGGAGTAGCCGCGCGATCGAGCCTCCCAGGAGGTCGGGATCGCCAACGGGAGAGAGCAGCCCGCTGACGCCGTGCTCGACGATCTCCGGAACGCCGCCGGCCGCCGTGGATGCGATGGGACGGCCGAGCGCGAGAGCATCGAGGAGAACTCCCGGCGTCCCCTCCATCGTGGAGCTGAGCGCGGCGATATCGCCCGCAGCGATGAAGGAGTCGTGATCGTCGCGGAATCCGGTGAGGTGGAAGGAGCTGCCGAGCTCCAGCGCGCGTACCTCGGCCTCCACTGCGCCACGAAGGTGCCCTTCCCCGACGAGGAGCGCCTGCAGGCGAGGCACGCGCCGCTTCGCCACCGCGACGGCGCGCACGAAGGTGACGGGATCCTTGACGTCGGTGAGGGCACCAACCATCACCACGAGCGGTGCACCCTCCGGCACGCCGAACGACGCCAGGGTTTCTCGCGAAGCGGGAGTCGCCAGCTCGTCGAGCGGGATCCCGCTGGGGATCACGTCGACCTTCGATGCATCGATTCCCGATGTGACGAGCGCATCGATCCCCGCCTTCGACACCGATATGATGCGGTCGGCGCGCGAGTACTTCAGGCGCGTACCGATGTTGCCACGCACCGGGAAGGTCGTACGCCTCGCGAAGACGATTCGCGCGCGCGTGCCGGCCGCAGCGAGAGCCGCGAGGGCAATAGTGTGGCCGGACTGCGGATGCAGGATGTCCACGTGCTCGCGCGCTATCAGCCGGCGCAGGCGAAGCACCGTCCAAGGGCCGATCTCCGAGATGGTGGGATCCACGTGCACCACCTCTATCCCGCTCGCCCGCGCACGCGATGCGAGTTCGGCGTCGGGGCGGAGCGCGAAGATCGGCCGCCCACCGCGACGCGAGAGTCCCTCGCCCATCCAGAGAATCTGTCGCTGCCCGCCGCGCCACCCGGTGCCGAGGTCCATGTAGACGACGGTGAGCGGATGCGAGCGCTGATCAGACCGCGCGCTCAGCCGGCCTCCGCCCCGCTCGCGCCGCCGCTCCTGTAAGCGGGATCGTTGTACATCTTGAACTGGCGATAGACCTTGGGCACCACCTCCCCCGAGGCGATGCCGGCGAGCAGCGTGGTGAGTTCCTCGGCGAGATCGTCGCGCTGCAACTCGAGCACCGCCACACGCTCCGCGCATCGCGCGCGGAACTCCGCCGTCGCATCCTCCCGCTCGGCCTGCTCGCGCATGTGAAAGATCTTGAGCTCCATGATGCTGATCTTGTCGGCCAGCCAGCCCACCGTCTCAGCCACGATTCGTCTCCGCCCGCACAGACCCGGAGTCGGAAGCGCGCCGTGCACCGCTCTCGGTACCGCGCTGCCCCTTCACCACCGCGAGCACCTCTGCATCGATGCGCTCTATGAGATCGTTGCGGCGCTGATTGAGTTTGTCTACCTGGCGCTTGGCGGCGGCCACCTGGTGGTCGTCGTCCACGCGCGCCTTATCCTCTTCGTGCCAGAGCTCCACGTTCGTACGGGCGAGCTCACTTATCAACGATCCGATCTTCTCGTTCATCGTCACCTTCCATGGGGCCGCACCCGTAGCGCGGCGTTCGATATTTCCGGCGGCAACGTACCCCCCGCCTCCCGCGCGGGCAACTCCGTGGGAGCCGAGAGTGCGGATGGCGTCAGGGCTTCCCGGGTACCCTCAGGACACGCCACCCTACCTCGCCAGCCCCCGCGGTGAGGGAGTCGCTGAAGATCATCTCGGCGCCACGGGGCGACTCCACATAGACGTTGTGGCCGGGAGGGAGGCCGCAAACGGTGAAGCTCCCGAGTGAGTCGAGGCGCGCCGCGATGCCGTCCACGTGCTCGGTGAGGTTCTTGTTGGACACCGAGCCGGTGTAGCTCTTCCACCAGACTCGCGCGGGCGCGTCGCGCAGGGGAGCACCGCTGGCGCTGTCCACCACCAGCACTCGGATGGCCGCCAGGCGATGATCGGCCTGCGGGTCGGGACACATCGCTGCCGCGAGCGCCGCGCGCGACGGGACCGACAACATCACCTCGGGGCCGCCGCGTGCGGTGAGGCGCACCGTGTCGGCGGGGCCAGCGACGCCGAGCGAGTCGAGCTCCGGCGTGCTCACTACCACACTGTAAAGTCCCTGCGGGATGCCGCGAATCTCGAAGCGTCCGTCGTTTCCGGTCTTCGCCGAGATCGAAGTTCCCGAGACGCTCACACGTGCACCGGCCACAGGCAACCCCGTGCCGCCGATGACCGTTCCGGTTATCGCCTGGCGCTGCGGCGCAGAACCACGATCGAGAAGCACTGTGCCGCCCTGCTCGCGGATCGCCGTCAGCGTTTGCCGCGTGGAACCCTCCACCTGCAGGCCGCCAGGCAGCGAACCGCGTGCAACGCGCTCCTCCGCCATCACCGGCATCCGTATGACCCAGGTGCTCACGATCCAGCGTCCATCGGGAAGCCGGGTGAAACGCACCTCGCCGCCGAACTTCCGCTTCACACGCAGATCGGGGATCGAGCGATAGGTGAACTCGATGCGCTCGAGCTCCGAGGTGGCTGCGTCCATCCAGAGCACGCCCTCGATGTCGGGGACCTTGCGTCCCTTCACCGGCTCGAAGCCGAGTCCCACCATGCGAACGAGATCGCGCCCGCCGGGGACGAAGCGGAAGCAGTGGTCGCGCAGGAACTCATCGGAGAGCAATGCGTCGGCGTCGGGCGCGTAGTAGTCGGTAGAACCGTCGTCGCGGCGAACCACATAGCCATTGCGCGAGAGCCGTTCGACAGGGACGCTCACGAAGGGGCGGCTGATGTCACCGTGCGAATTCTGGTGGTCGGCGCTCAGCACGCGACCGCTCTCGGGCGTGACGTCGCGGGTGAAGCGCGTGATGGTTCCGGAGATCTCCTTGCGCTTGGTGAGCACCGTGGCGGTGAGCGCCGCCCGCGCATCCTCCCAGAGCGCCGCGGTGCGCGCGTCGGCATCGGGGCGTGCCACGCACTTGCTCCTTCCCTCCACGCTGGTACCGGAGAGCAGCGCCACCACCGGGTCGAGCACGATGTCCTCGCGCCTGCTCTCGCCCGTCGCGAGCTCGAAGGGCGTCCCGCGCCGCTGGCGCACACCGATTCGCTTGGCCTCGATCGAGTAGCGCCCCGCGCCGGGCGCGCTCACATTGTATTGCCCCTGCTCGTCGGTGAACACGGTGGTCAGCACGTGGCCCTGCGCGTCTATCAGTGATACGAGCACGCCGGGGATCGCGGCCCTGCTCCCACGCTCGGTGACGGTGCCGCGCGCCACCTGGGCAGCGGCGTGAGCGATGGGAGCGCACGACGCGAACATGACCAGTGCAGCGAGGAAGCGAAGTGTCGTCATCGTCTCTTCACGGCTCATCGTCCATCCCGGCTCTCAGCGTTCGGCATTGCGGCACGTCGCACCGCGATCCCTCTCGGCGAGTAGCTGCCGCACGGGCGCGAGTACCATCTCGGGCGTGACGCCCGCGGTGAAATCGTGGCCCTGCGCGAGCATCGACGCTCTATCGCGCATCCGCACGTTGCGGGCCCCAGGCCCCTGCACCGCTATCGTGGTAGGGAGCCCCGGGCTCCACGCCGTGCTCGGTGTGCATCCGAAGATCGTGACACGCGGCACGCCGAGCGCATCGGCCATGTGTGCGGGCCCCGTGTCGCCGGAAACGAACACGTGCGTGCTGGCCAGCAGGCCGAGGAAGCGGCGCAGCTCCAGCGGCGGCACCAGTATCGCACCCGGCGCGAGCGCTCGGATGCGCTCCACCCGCTCATCGTCGCCCGCAGTCTGGAATATGAGCGGCGTGACTCCGTCTGCAAGGAGAGCACGCGCGACCTCGGCGAAACCTTCAACCTTCCAGTCCTTCGCCGGCTCGCGTGTGGAGAGAAGCATCCCCACACGCGGTGCGTTCGGAGGCGCGCCGCACGAGCGTGCATCGCGCTCGCCAGCCTCGCGCTCCTCGCTCGAGAGGTGGATGCTCGCCAGCGTGTCGCCCACCGCCACCCCGGCGAGCTCGAGGAGGCGACGGCGCTCGCGCACCACGTATTCGATGGGTCCCTTTCGTGACTTCGCGGCGGTGTACCAGAGCCGCCATCCGCGCATGCGCCAGCCGAGCCGTACTCGCGCACCCGAAGCGCGTGTGAGCATGCCGGTAGTGAGACTACCCTGGAGATCCACCACCCAGTCGTAGCGGCGCGAACGAATCTCGCGCGTCATGGCCTGGCGGCGGTCGGAGTCGAAGACGATGCGCTCGCTGATCAGCGGGTGACCGGCGAGGAGCGGAGCTGCCGCCGGACCGACGAGAAAATCCACGGCGGCGTTGGGGAACGCTCGCGCCAGGTCGTCGAGGAGCGCGGTGGTGAGAACCACATCACCCAGACGACGGAGTTGTATTACCAGGATGCGGCGTGGCAGCGGCGGGCCAGGTGGCATGCACGTGGTGAGAGACCGATCTGAATATACATTACGGACACGTTCCGTACCCCATCAGCTTCCATGTCCGCCAGTGCTTCATCCCCTCTCGCCCGCGAGCACTATCCCCCTCCCGCGCGGCGCTCGCGTCTGCGTAGTCATGTTGAGCGCCGTAGGCGATGCGGTCCACGTGCTCCCGGTGATCAACGCGCTCGAGCGCCACGACCCGACCGTACACATTACCTGGGTGCTGCAGCCCGGCGCGGCCGCGCTGGTGCGCGGTCATCCCGCGGTCGATGAGGTCATCGTGCTCGATCGCCGCAGGGGACGACGCGCCTTCCTGGAGGTGCGGCGCGAACTGGTGACGCGGCGGTTCGACGTGACGCTGGCGCTGCAGGACTACTTCAAGGCGGGCGTGCTGACCGCGCTCACTCACGCGCCGGTGCGACTTGGCTACGACCGCGCCCGCGCGCGCGACCTGAACTGGCTCTTCACCAATCGGCAGATCCCCAGCGCACCGCCCGCGCACATCCAGGATGAGTACCTCGAGTTCCTCGCCCCGCTCGGCGTGGCGCCCGAGCCCATCGACTGGCGGCTCGGCCCATGGGACGCGGAACGCGAGTGGCAGCGTGAGCTGATGTCGCGCTTCGACCGCCCGATCGCGTCGCTGGTGATCGGAAGCAGCCGCGCCGAGAAGGACTGGATCGCCGAGCGCTGGGCCTCCGTGGCCAACGCACTTTACGCGGATTTCGGACTGCAGCCGGTGCTGGTAGGAGGCCGCTCGCCGCGTGAAGTGGAAACGGAGCGGACGATCATGGCGCACACCAACCCTCGAGCCGTCTCGCTCCTCGACAGCGGCCTCCGCCGCCTCGTGAGCATTCTGGACGCCTCCGCGCTGGTGATTTCCCTCGACACCGGCCCTCTCCACATGGCCGTCGCGCTGCAGCGCCCGGTGATCAGCCTGATCGGCTTCAGCAACCCGCTCCGCACCGGCCCCTACCGCGCCTCGCACGAGCTGATCGTCAGCTCCTACGGTCCTACCACCAGCGCCGGCCGTCTTCTAACTACTCGCCACCCCGACCGCATGCCGCGCATCACGGTGGGGGATGTGCTGGAGAAGGTGGAGGTGTGGGGGGGCGGAAGGCAGAAGGCAGCGAGCAGAGAGCAGTGAACTGCAGAGGGTTCAGGAGGCGGGGCGGGTGCTACAGGGTTCACTGCTTTCTGCTTTCTGCTTTCTGCCTCCTGCCTCCTACGGTTCCCCCGTAGTCGTACTCCACCCCCATCTCCATCATCAACGCGATCAGGCGGGCGAGGGGGAGGCCCATGACGGCGAAGAAGTCGCCGTCGATGCGCGCCACCAGGGTGGCGCCGTAGCCCTGAATGCCGTAGGAGCCGGCCTTGTCCATCGGTTCGCCGGTGGCGACGTAGGAGGCGATGGTGCGGTCGGAGAGGGGGAGGAAGGTGACGGAAACCTCCTCCACTGCGGAGAGAGTGCTGCCCTCGAGGGTGACGGCGACGGCGGTGAAGACGATGTGGGTGCGGCCGGATAGGCGACGAAGCATCGTGCGCGCTTCGGCAGCGTCGCGCGGCTTGCCGAGGACATCGCCACGTTCGACGACGATGGTATCGGCGGAGATCACGAGCGACTCGGGGAAGCGCGCGGCGATGGCGGCGCCCTTCTCACGGGCGAGACGCTCGACGTGCTCGACCGGGGGCTCGCCGTCGAACTGCGTTTCGTCTATGTCGGCGGGGATGACGTCGTGGGCGACGCCGATCATCTGCAGGAGATCGTGCCTGCGCGGTGAACTCGAGGCGAGGATCACCCGCAACTTCAGCGCTCCAGCCAGAGCGTCACCGGGCCGTCGTTGACGAGGTCCACCTCCATCATCGCGCCGAACTCCCCGGTCTCCACGTGCACTCCGCGCGCGCGGAGCCGCTCCACAAAGCGCTGGTACAGACCGTCGGCCAACTCGGGGCGCGCGGCGTCGATGAAGCTCGGACGCCTGCCCTTGCGCGCATCGCCGTAGAGCGTGAACTGCGACACCACCAGCATCCCTCCGCCCACGTCGTCCAGCGCGAGGTTCATCTTCCCCTCCTCATCCCCGAAGAGGCGAAGGCCGATGACCTTGTCGGCCATCCACTCCACCTGCTCCTCGCCGTCGGTGTGCGTGAACCCAACGAGAATGCAGTAGCCGCGGCCGACTTTCCCCACGACTCCGCCTTCGATGCGAACCTCGGCCCGTGACACTCGCTGAAGCAGAACGCGCATCGGTCAGGGTATCACAGAGACGGGAGCAGTTCCTGTCTCCCGTTCCCTGTTCCCTGTCTCCTTGTCCCTCATCTCATCCACGAGTCTCCGCAGCCCTTCCTGAACGTCAACGAGGGGCTCGTAACCAAGAGCAGCGCGGATGCGGTCGAGCGAGGCGAGGGAGTCGCGGACGTCGCCCGTGCGGGAGGGCTCGTGGCGCGCGTCCACATCGGTGCCGACGAGCACGCGGATGCGATTCCACAGATCGTTGACGCTGATACGCTCGCCGCAGCCCACATTGAAGACTTCGCCCAGAGCATCGGGGCCGGCCTCGCACGCGAGGAGGTTCGCGCGAACCACATTCGCGACGTAGGTGAAATCGCGCGTCTGGTTGCCGTCTCCGAAGATGGTGGGCGCCTCGTGAGCCAGCGCCATGGTGATGAACTTCGGCACCACGGCCGCATACTGCGAAGTCGGGTCCTGGCGCGGACCGAAGACGTTGAAATAACGGAGCGCCACGGTGGGAACGCCGAACGAGGCGTGGAAGGCGCGGCAGTACTGCTCGCCCGACAGCTTGGCAACCGCGTATGGCGAGAGCGGACGCGCCACCATGTCCTCGCGCTTGGGGAGCTCCGGAGTGTTGCCATACGCGGACGACGACGCGGCGTACACCACGCGCTTCACCTTCGCATCACGCGCGGCGATCAACACGTTCAGCGTACCGGTGGCGTTCACCGCGTGCGACGCGACGGGATCCTTCACCGAACGCGGAACCGAGGGGAGCGCCGCCTGGTGCAGCAAGTAGTCGGCGCCGGCCAGCGCGCGTGCGCAGACCGCGGGATCGGTGATCGACCCCTCCACCAGCTCGACGCTGTCCATGAATGGAGCGATGTTCGCGCGCTTCCCCGTGGAGAAGTCGTCGAGCACCACCACGTCCTGCCCCTGACCGACGAGATGCTCCACGAGGTGCGAGCCGATGAAGCCAGCACCTCCGGTTATCACATATCGCATCCGGTTTTACTCCACCGTGACTGACTTTGCGAGATTCCGCGGCTGGTCCACGTTTGCGCCACGCTTCACGGCAATGTAGTACGCCAGAAGCTGCAGTGGCACCGAAGCGACGATGGGCGTGAACATGTCGATCGTCTCGGGGATTCGGATCTCGTAGTCGAGGAGACCGCGTAGCGATTCCTCGTCGCGGCTCGTGAGACCGATCACGCGGCCACCGCGCGCCTTGACCTCCTGAATGTTCGACACGATTTTGTCGAACACAGAGTCGTGCGGCGCGATGAACACCACGGGCATGTTCTCGTCTATCAGCGCGATTGGCCCGTGCTTCATCTCGGCGGCCGGGTAGCCCTCGGCGTGGATGTAGCTGATCTCCTTCAGCTTCAGCGCGCCCTCGAGCGCCGCGGGGAAGTTGAAGCCGCGGCCGAGGTAGAGAAAGTTCGCCGAATCCTTGAACTCCTCGGCGATGCCCTCGATCTCATCTGCGCGGTCGAGCACGTTGCGGATCTGCTCGGGGAGAGCGGCGAGCGCCGCGGCTATCCGGCGCCCATCCTCGGCAGGAAGGCCGCGAAGGCGCGCGAGACGAAGCGTGAAGAGCGCGAGCGCGGTCACCTGGCTGGTGAAGGCCTTGGTGGACGCGACGCCGATCTCCGGACCGGCGTGGATGTAGATACCGCCGTCTGACTCGCGCGCGATGGTTGAGCCCACGACGTTCACGATGCCGAGCACGCGGGCGCCGCGGCTCTTCGCTTCACGCATCGCGGCGAGCGTGTCGGCCGTCTCGCCAGACTGCGAGATCACTATGCACAACGTCTTCGGGCCGATCACCGGATTGCGGTAGCGGAACTCGGAGGCGTATTCCACCTCCACCGGGATCCGCGCCAGCTCCTCGATCATGAACTCGCCGATGAGCGCCGAGTGCCAGCTCGTGCCACAGGCCGTGATGACGATGTTGTCGAAGGCGAGCAGCTCCTCGTCGGTGAGGTTGAGACCACCGAGTCGCGCGGCGCCATCTTCCACGCGGAGACGCCCGCGCATCGTGTTCTCGATGGTGGTGGGCTGCTCGAAGATCTCCTTGAGCATGAAGTGCGCGAAGCCGCCGCGCTCGATCATGTCGAGATCCCAGTCGATGCTGCTCACCGGACGGGTGAGCGCCGCCGCGTTCATGTCTATGATGCGGTAGCCGTCGCGCTCGAGAACCGCGAGGTCACCATCGTTCAGGTAGATCACCTGGCGAGTGTGCGCGAGGATCGCGGAGACGTCGCTCGCGACGAAGTACTCGCCCTCGCCCAGTCCCACGAGGAGCGGGCTTCCCTTGCGCGCCGCGACGATCTTGTCGGGCTCACTACTCGAGATCACCGCGATGCCGTAGGTGCCGTCGACCTTGTTCAGCGCCTCGATTACGGCCTCCTCGAGGTTGCCGTCGTACAGCTCCTCGATCAGGTGCGCGAGTACCTCGGTATCGGTTTCCGAGCGGAACTCGTGGCCCTTGTCTACCAGCGCCTGCCGCAGCGACGAACCGTTCTCGATGATTCCGTTGTGGACGACCGCGATGTCGCCATCGCAGGAGATGTGCGGGTGGGCGTTGCAGAAGTTGGGTGCGCCGTGCGTGGCCCAGCGAGTATGTGCTATCCCGATCGTTCCGTGGAGCGGCGCTGCCTCGAGCGCCGTTTCCAGCTCGACGATCTTACCCGCGGCCTTCCGCGTTTCGACGCCGTTGCCGTTCGTGATCGCCATCCCCGCAGAGTCGTAACCGCGGTATTCGAGTCTCTTGAGTCCCTCGAGAAGAACGGGGGAGGCGATCCTGGGGCCGACGTAGCCAACAATTCCGCACATGGGATTCTGATTGTGAAATGAAAGATCAGCGCAGAGCATCGAGCGGCGCGCGCGACCTGGCGACCAGGTCACGAGCTTCCGCTTCACTCGGCGCTTCGGCAATTACACGCACGATCGGCTCCGTACCGGAGGGCCTGACGTGCACCCAGCGGTCACTCCACGACAGGCGCAGACCATCGAGGTCGTTCGCCTCGGCGTCACCGAATTCCCCTCGGAGACTCGCGTACACGGTGTCGAGCGGGGCCGCGGGGCGGTCCAGCTTGTCCTTGACGATCGAGTAGCTCGGGAAGCTCGCGAGTGTCCGCGACATGGGAACATCATCCTCGAGAAGCATCTGTAATACCATCGCAACGGCGAGCGGTGCGTCACGGCCGAGGTGGAGCTCGGAGAGGATCACTCCCCCATTTCCCTCGCCGCCTATCGCGGCGCCCTCGTCGCGCATTCTCACGGCCACGTTCACCTCGCCTACCGGCGCACGCAACACGGTGGTGCCGGCTTCCGCCGCTACGTCATCTACCACGCGGCTGGTGGACAGGTTCGCCACCACCGGCCCGGGTCGATACCTGAGCGCGAGCCGCGCGGCGAAGGCGAGCGTCCAATCTTCTCCGATCGCTTTCCCCTCATCGGACACCAGCGCCAGCCGATCGACATCCGGGTCGGTCGCAAAGCCAACATCCGAGCCGGCGGAGAGCACAAGTCGTTCCAGATCTCCGAGGTTCGCGGCCACGGGCTCGGGCGGGCGAGGGAAGCGGCCATCGGTTTCCAGGTTGATGGCGGTCACATCGCAGCCGAGCCGCTCCAGGAGCGCCGGGATGATCGCGCCGCCCGCTCCCCGGGCGCAGTCGAGCGCGACACGGAATCCGCGGGCGCGGATCGCTTCGGCGTCTATGAAGTCGAGCGCCATCACGCTGTCGATGTGACGCGCGATGGCATTCTGGTCAATGCCTACCCGGCCCAGCTCGTCCCAGGTTGCACGCTGGAAATCACCCTGCGCCACCTGGCGCATCTCGGCTGCCTCTCTGGCGTCGAGGAAAAGGCCGCTCGGTCCGATGAACTTGAGCGCGTTCCACTCGATGGGGTTGTGGCTCGCCGTGATCGCGAGCCCGCCCGCCGCGTGGTGGTGCTCCACGGCGAGCTGGATCGTGGGCGTGGGCGCGAGCCCGACGTCTATCACGTCGCAGCCGACGGACTGGAGCGCGGCGAGCACGGCTCGGTGGAACATGGGCCCCGAGACGCGCGAATCTCGCCCCACAACGATGCTACGTCCGTTCCCCTTCGAGCGGGCCCACGCCCCGAAACCCGCCGCGAACCCGGTCACGACCTCGGGTGTGAGCGCCTCCCCCACCCTCCCCCGGATCCCCGACACGCTGACCATCAGACCTTCATACACTATCCTGCCTCCAGATGGGAAACCCGAAAGGTATACCGGTGCTTCGGGCCGCGTTTAGAAGACCAACGAGAGGGGAGGAGGTTACGGGCTGGAGACTGGAAGCAGAAAGCAGACAGCAGACAGCAGGGGACGGCTCATTGGGCGGGATCTCATCCCCGCGGTAGTTTACTGCGTTCTGCTTTCTGCTCTCTGCTCTCTCCCGAATCATGTCCAACCCCCTCTCCCTGATCTCGTTCGCCGCGGCTGCGCGAGGCGGCTCGATAGACGGAACGGATAGCCGGCTGCTCGTGGCGGCGGGGGTCACGATGCTGCAGCGGTGCGCGCCGCTCGTGCGGGAGCTCTCGGGTGGGAGGGGGGCGGTGCTCATGCCTGATTCGGCGGCGTATCTGGCGGCGCTGGCGGCGTGCGAGGGGCGAGGGGCTGTGCTGGTCGATCCGGGAGCGCCGCCGGAGGAAATCGCGCGCGCGCTCGAGGAAAGTGGGGCACGGGTGGTGTTCACCGTGGAACGGTTCGCGGAGAAGCTGGAGGGAGCGGTGCCGAGGGTGCTGCTCGATGAGTTGCCGGGACACGTGGCGTTCGTACACGGCACCGAGCGTCGGAGAGTGGACGTCGGTTCGCACTTCGGACTCGAGATCGCCGGGGAGGAGGAGAGCGAGGGGAGCGACGAGGAGGCCATCGTGGCGCGTGAGCGGGCGGGTGAACCGTTTCGGAGCTTCACCCACGGGGAATTGCTCGGCGCGGCGCGCGGTATGGTGATCGCCCAAGGGATCGAAGAGGGCGACGAGGTTCGCTCGTCGCTCCCCTTCCACCAGACGCACGGACTCGTGGCCGGCCTCCTCGCCCCGCTCCTCGCTGGTGCGCGCGTGGTGACGCGACCCACTGACGTAACATCGTGAGGGGCGGCGCCCCGACGCGTCACGCCTTGTAGCTGTACTCCGAAAGCAGCTTCTTCGCTTCGTTCACGCCGCGGCCGCGGTCACCCAGGTCTATCGAGCCGGCGGCCACGACTTCCAGGAGCGCGTCCACGACTTCGGCGTCGAACTGCGTGTCGGCAACGCGACGGAGCTCGGTGAGCGCGGCGTCGTACGCCAGCCCCTGGCGATATGGACGCTTGCTCATCATCGCGTCGAAGGCGTCGGCTACAGCTACGATCCGCGCCTCGCGCGGAATGTCGGTGCCCACCAGACCGTCGGGGACGCCGGTGCCATCCAGGCGCTCGTGGTGCGAGCGGACCACGTTGAGCACCACCGGATTGTCGCTCAGGAGCGGCCGCAGGACGCGCCAGCCGAGCAGCGGGTGGGTCATGATGTGCTCGTACTCGTCGCGCGTGAGCGGACCGGCC
>DASSOX010000007.1:0-45507 GCA_035700125.1 Gemmatimonadaceae bacterium | reverse complement strand
TCTTTCACCCGGGAGGTGAAGCCCGAGGCGAGCTCGGAGAAGTTCACCCCGGCACCCTTGCTCCGAGTCTTCTTCCCGCTGCCTGGGAGGAGATTGATTTCGATCATTACGGTGCCTTCCGAGGAAGATCAGGCGGCCTGGCGCAGTGCCAGTCCTATGGGGAGCATCAGCAGGGGTGCGACATCGTCGATGACGAGCGAATCGAAAGCGCCGTCACGTACACGCAGGCGCTGTAGCGGGTTGGCCTGCTCGACGTGAAGGCCGAGCCGTGCTGCGAGCGATTCGGTGAGACCCGGGACGCGTGCGCCGCCGCCGCAGGTGTACACGGCAGTCAGCTTGTTCACATTGCGCGACGAGCTCGCGAGGAACGCGGCCGCGCGCTCTATGCCGACGGCGAGCTCCTCACCGCGACTCTCGATTATCGCGTCGAGGTGCGGCGAGCGATCGTAACCCTGGAGAAGCGCATCCGCCTCATCCGCGCTCAGACCGCGCTCACGCTGTAGATCCTCACGAAAGCGACGAGTGCCGACGGTGATGTCGCGCGAAAGGAGCGGGACGCCATCATCCATGATGTTGATGTTCGTGACCTCGTGGCCGATGTTCAGGAGGCAGACCACGCCGGTCATCGCGTCGGGATAGTTGACCTCGAACGCGTTGTGGAGGGCGAAGGCGTCCACGTCCACCGTGTTGGGAGCGACATCGGCGTCGGCGAGCATGCGCATCTTGCTCTCCACCAGTTCGCGCTTGGCGGCAACGAGCAATACGCTCATCTCGAGCCCCTCGGCATCGGGGTCCAGGATCTGGAAGTCCAGCTCCACCGATTCCATGTCGAACGGCACGTGCTGCTCCGCTTCCCATCTGATCAGCTCGCGCGCCTGCTGCTCCTTCACGCGATCGATCTGGATCTTCTTGATGATCACGTCGCGACCGCCGACGGCGGTGACGACCGACTTCGCCTTCACGCCCGTAGCGGAAAGCGCGGCGCGCACGGTCTCGGCGACGATGCTCGGGTCCATGATTTCGCCTTCGACGATGGCGTCGGCGAGCAGCGGCACGATGGCCACCTTGGTGAGCTCGGGCTCACCCCTGCCGTGATCGATTACCGCGACCTTGACGAGACCCGACCCGATGTCGAGGCCGATTGTCGTTTTCTTGCGACCCAGGAACGCCATAGTTTGGCCGTGCGGTGACAGGGATCCGCGAACTGTCTCGCGGGAGATGCTTCGAGTTGTCGTGTGCCCGCTAGCGGGAACCACAACGACCCGCTGACAGGCGTTTTAGCTATCAGAGACACGACCCGGGGCGGACAAAGTAACGCGCTTCAGTACAACTCCGACCATGCCAGCCCCTCTGGTACGACGGGCTCCGCGGCGGCGCGCAACGCGCGCTCCACGGCACAACTCGAGTAGCGTGCGTGCGAACCGTCGCGCACGATCACGCGCGAAGCGAGGATGGCGCCGCGAAGCTCCGAAGCTTCGGTGATCTCGAGCACACCTCGAACTGCCGCCACGCCGCTGAAGCGCGCGCCGCCGGCGATGGTGAGATCGCCGTCAACCAGGAGCAGTCCCTGCCCCGCTCCGCCATCGATGCGCATGTTTCCAGGCGCGTGCAGCACCGGCAGGTAGTCGGCGCAGGGCGAGCTGGCGCCGAGTACCCGCAAGGGGTCGCCGAGGTTGTTTGCACGCGATGCATCGCACTCACCCATACCATCGAGTGATGGTGCCGGCTCTGTGAGCGCCGCATCGGTTGCGAGCTGCAGTGCGGTAGAAGCGATCGAGTCGCGCTGGACAGATCCGAATGACTGGTACGTGTCCGCGCTGGCCGCGATCGTGTCGCTGGCCACTGCAGGCGCCCCGATCACGCAGAGAGCCGTTGTACACGCGGTATCGGCAAATAGCGAAGCCGCGGGAACGATCACCGCGGGACGAGTAACGTCGGGTGGTGGACACTCCCACCCGTCCGGCACGTTGTCCACTCCCATGACGAGTGAGGAGTCCTGCACGTACACGCCGTTCATCGCTGTGATGGCGGCGCGGGTGGCAATCACGGGAATACGCAGCGTGACGAGGAGAGCCACACGCCGCGACGCCAGTGGGGGCGCAGATCCGGCCGCGCCCGACGACACGAGCAGAAAGTCATCCCCGTTCAGCTTCCACAGCGCCACACTGTAGCTCGTTCCGGCGTCTGGTGCATGGGAGGCTACTGAAATCTGCCCACGCCTCCTGGTGACGTTCCAGCCGCGCCGCCACGAGCTCGGTGAGAGCGCAGCGGCGACGCCATATTCGGCTGCGCCAAGCGCCTGAACGCGGTGGACCGCATCGCGTCCGTCGCGCTGCTCGCGAAGAGCGGTGAAGAAGACACCCGTCACGAGTGCACCGAGGATGGCCATCGCCACCACGGCCATGACGAGCGCGACTCCCGCTCTGGCGCGGCCTCGAGAGCGGCGGGCGTGAGGATGGAGAGAATGCGTCATCGGTTGCGGAGCGAGATGGAAGCGAGGACGGAATCAGAGTAGATGCCGAGTGCGAAGCCCATCGCTCGGAGCGACGCATCGGAGGCAGCGCGGGAGAGTATGTCGATACGAGCCACCCGCGTCGGATCGGCGGTGATCGCGCCCGTCGAATCCCGGTAGGAGAAGCGTACACCTTCGGGCGTGAATGGACCGCTGACCGGCTGGATCGTGCTGCACGGTGTCGCGCGAGCCGGTGCACAATCGAAGAAGCCCAGGTACCAGCGAGCATCGCCCGCGCGGTAGAGCTGGTAGCGCGCACGACGGAAGAAGCGGAGCGGCGCCCCTCCTCCAGAGGACGGCTCGAGTGGCGGAGTGATTTGAAAGGAGAGCGCGTCGCTCTGCTCGGCCGCCGTACGCGCGAGTCCGCTCGCCACGGGGCAGCGGCCGCCGGGAGCGGGGGGGCCGACGAGCGTATGCGCCCGCCAGCGCGAGGGAAGGGTGTCACTAGCCGCGCCGAATACCAGGACGGTATCGCCTTCCCGCGGTGCCGCGACCCATGACGTGAGGCCGCTCCACGCCAGACGGCCGGGGATGCTCAGCGTTGTGCGCGCGCTGTCCACGTTGCAGATGACCGAGCTTCCGGTGAGCGACCGGAACTCCAGGTGGTCGGAGGCCATGGCGTATATGCCCCCGGATGCCGCCGCGATGGCGCGCAGCTCCTCACGCGGGATGTCCGCGCCCTCGCGCGCCGTGCGGTGAACTTCGATCACGCGCTCCACCGCATCGAGGAAGCGCTGCTGGCCGATGGCGATGCGCATGATCGCTCCGCCCACGAGAGCGAGCAGGAGCAGGACGACCAATAGCTCGATGAGCGTGGTGCCGCGCCGGCACGATTGCCTCAGCATCGGACCGCGCTGCGGAAGGTATAAGATACGGTAGCGGTCGCTCGGCCGTCGTTCCGGACGATGCTGTCGGCAATCACTCGGGTGCGGGAGCTGCCCGGGGCCACGCTCCACCGCTCAGTGAAACGAGTACCCCCGGCGCCGCCCGACACGGCGGCGCAGCGCTGCGTACGGAGCAGCTCGAGCCGCGTATCGCCCAGCGATGCCATTCGGGAGAGCTGTTGGCCGCGGCTTTCCAGCCTGACCGTGGCGGCACCGGCGCTCGTGAGTGCGAGGAGGCCAACGGTGAGAACCACAATGGCGATGAGCAGCTCCACGAGGGTGAAGCCGCGGAGTGGATGCGGCGACAGCAGGAACGCTGGGCGGCTTGCCGACGAGACATGCATGAGACATTCGCTCCGGAGAGTGGAATCCGTGGCCGACATGCACACGAAAATGGCGCCTTGCGTGATGCGAGCATCACCCAAAGCGCCTGGTAAGTACCACTCCCTTTCGCGAGCCGGAGCGCCCGATCGAAGGCGCCCGGTTACGAAGCCGTCAGTACATCTCGATCCAACCTCGTGACCTGTCGAACATCGGAGTGGCGCTCCCGTTGAGCGCCTTGTTCACGGCGCAGCTCGAGTAGCTGACCACAGCGTTACCCGCCACCTTGTTGTCGTCGAGGTAGACGTTCTCCGCCATCACGCCGCCGACGAAGCGGGCACCCGAACCGTTACCGGTCACCGAGAGCGCGCCCTTCACGATCACCGGGCCGTAGAAGTTGATACCTCCCGATGCGTTGAGATCGCCGTCAACGAGCAGGATCCCCTGCCCCGCACCACCGGTGAGCTTGAGGTTCCCCTTTACGTGGATGATGGGGAAGTACGGACGGCAGGCCGGGCTCGGGTACGCGTGAGTAGGATCGCCCCAGTTCGAAGTGTCCGTCCGCACGCAGTACACCTTGCCGAGCGAGTCGGTCTTGAAGGTCGGCGCCAGGTTCGTGAAGGTTTTTCCACCAGGGATGGTCTTGTCGGCCATCGCTGCCAGGTCGGCATACTTGAGATCACCGAAAAGGTTGTACGTGTCCGGGTTGTCGGCATCCGCGAGCGGAACGGAGGGCGGGTTGCCGGTCACGCAGTTCTTCGCCGAGCACTGGATCTGCGGCGGTGTGCTGGGGCTGTAGGCCAGCCCGGGGAGCGCGCTGTCGGGCGGCGGACAGTCGAGCCACTCGGTGGGCGGCGTGTCCTCACCATGGATCTCGGTCGAGCCAGTGACCTTGATGTCGCCCTTGGTCGTCACAGCGCCGAGGAACTTGAATTTCGGCTTCCTGAGCTTGAGGAATCCGCCCAGGCGCTTACGCCCCTGCGCGCTCGCGGTGCTTCCAGAGAATCCTTCGGATACGGCCAGGTAGTTCTCGTTGCCGAGGTTCACGATCCGCAGCGTCCCGCCCGACCCATCGCCCGCATCGAAGTCCTTCGTGAGCAGGATGGCGCCCGCACTCGTGTTGTTATTCCACGACTGATCCCACACATCGCTCCGAAGCGCGCTGTTGAGGCCATACTCGGCCGACGTCATGGCACGTGACTGGAGCACGGTATTCCGACCTATGCGGAACTCCTGCGTGGAGGCGAAGAACGCACCCACGATGAGCCCTCCGATTATGACCAGCGCCGCCAGCGCCACGAGTAGCGCGAAGCCACGGCGGTCGCCGACACGATGTGATCTCATGACCTTTCTCCTGGTGCCGTGTATGGCATCACTGGAAGTTGCGTACGGCAATGCTGGTCTTCAGCGAGTCCCGATAAAGACCCTTTGCACGACCATCCATGTCTATCTGAATCGAGCCCTGCGAGCGAAGCGCGATATCTATGCGGCGCAGCTGGGTGGGATCGGTAGTCGGATTCCCGGCGGCGTCGAAGTAGCCGAACTCCAGCCCAGGTGGGCTGTTATCCGGGGGCAGGTACGGACCGGCAATCGGCTGCGGGTCGCTGCACGCCGGACTCCGCGCAGGACTGCAGTCGCGGTACGCCAGGTACCAGTCGTTGTCCGCGGCCTGCTTCAGTTCGTAGCGCGCCTTTCGGAAGAATCGGACGGGCGAGCCAACCGTCACACCCGGGCCGGCACTCGTGTTGACCGTGAATTTCCATCCACGCACCGCGTCGACCAGAGGCGTGAGACCTATACACGTACCACTCCCCTGAGTCGGTTGTGATCCGGTGATCTCCACACCGGCGGCGACCCACGCGCGAGTGTTGGTGTCATAGAAGAGCACCGAGTCGCCCACCTGGGGCGCCTGCACCCAGCTCGTGAGCCCTGCGCCATTCGTGAGGGCCGGAGGCGGCACGACGATGGTAGTCTTCCCGCCATCTATCGCGCAGACGACGGAACTCCCGCGCGGCTCCCGGAATTCGAACGACGTCGACGTCATCTGGCCGGAATAGACATCCGTGAGCGGGTTGATCGCGCGAAGATCGCTCTGGAATACCGCGACCCCCTGCCGCACGTTGCTTCTCGTCCCCAGTACGCTTGAATTTCCGTTGTAGAACTTCTGCTGCCGGACGATGATCTGCATCATCCCGCCGGCCACGATCCCGAGTAGCACGAGAGTGATCATCAACTCGATGAGCGTGACACCTCGCCTGCCGTTCTTCCGGATCGAGCGCTCGAGCACTGCGTTCTCCCTTAATTGCATCGTACATAGCTCTCGAAGGTGAGCGTGCGCGCACGGCCGCCCGCCGCCAGGTAGGTGATGTCGTTCTTGACCAGCCAGAGCGCTGCATTTCCGGGGTCGGCCTGCACGGTCCACGTCTCGCTGATGCCGCGAGTGGTGGCCGTCCCCCCCAGGATCTGCGTGCACGGTACGCTGCGAAGCGTCTCGAAGCGGCTGGCGGCCACGTTCGCGGCAATCGTCTGCTGCGCCGCTCCGCCCACCATCCGCGACACCATCCCGGCCGTTCCTGCCAGGCCGAGAACACCGACCACCAGGATCACGATCGCAACGATCAGCTCTATGATCGTGAAACCCTCTCGCGCACTCCGACGACCGACGCTGCGGCCCGGGAGCGCAGTGCTGCGCGCGGCGCGCGCCCTTCGCTCACGGTTTCTCATTGCAGTGCCGCGCATTTGTCTGCGTCCGTCGAGATCTTGCCGAGTCCGAATACGCATACCACTCCGGTGAAATCGTCGCGCTCGATGGTGACCGTTCGTGCTTCGTTCTTCGCGTTTGGAATCGCGAAGCCACGCGGGTCGAAGGGGATCACGAGCTTCTCGTTCGGCCCGAGCCCCACCTTGTGCTGCGCGGCCAGGTCGCGCATGGCCAGCGTGTCGGTGGCACCAAAGCCATTGGCGACTTCCACGCGTACCGTGTTCCCTTCCTGCACGAAGAAGGAAGGGCGCCCGTTCTGGATCGCCGACGCGCGCGCCAACGAAACCATTGCGGACACCTCGTTGCGCGAGTTGCTCACGGCCATCTGGCCGGCCGCCCTTCCCAGCTTCGGAGACGCTAGCGAGAGCACGATGCCCATTATCACAAACACCATCAGCATCTCGATCAGCGTGAAGCCACTGCTACGATTTCGCATGTCGTTCTCCTGGAGTCGTGACGGACCCATGGGCGAGACGTGTGCCAGTGCCGGGCGCGTTGCTACGCAAGCACTTACGCCACGACAACCCACGAATCCGCTACGCAAGAAGTAGCGGGAGTGAAATAATTAGCGTCATCCGTGAACCAGGTCGGGCGTCAGTCGCCCAGGCCGTAGTCGCGGATCTTGTAGAGAAGTGCGCGGTGGGAGAGGTCGAGGAGCCGCGCGGCGCGGGTGCGGTTGCCACGCGTGCGCTCGAGCGCGCGCCTGATGAGTCGCCGCTCGAGCTCCTCGGTGCGGCGCTTCACCGAGAGATCGGTCTCGGCAGACGATGCCTCAGCCGGTCGGCGGGGCCGATGTACGAGATCGGTGAGATGTTCCACGCCTATCTGGTCTCCACCCGAGAGAACCAGCGCGCGCTCGATGACGTTCTCGAGCTCGCGAACGTTCCCGGGCCAGCTGTGCTCCGCGAGAAGGCGCATCCCCGCGCCGTCTATGGAGGCCGCCTGGAATCCCAGCCGCACCCCATGCCTGCGCACGAAGTGAAGCGCGAGCTCGGGTATGTCCTCGCGTCGCTCGCGCAGCGGCGGGAGTCGCACACCTACCACGTTGACCCGGTAGTAGAGGTCCTCGCGAAAACGGCCAGCGGTGGCGTCGGCGGCAAGATCCCGATTCGTGGCTGCCACCACACGCACGTCGACCCTGCGCGCGCTGTTGGCGCCCACGCGCCGCACCTCTCCCTCCTGCAGCACGCGAAGGAGCTTCACCTGGAGTGGCAGCGGAAGCTCGCCGATCTCGTCGAGGAAGAGAGTCCCGTTTTCCGCTTCCTCGAAGAGGCCCGGCTTGTCGGAAGCGGCGCCGGTGAAGGAGCCCTTCACATGGCCGAAGAGCTCACTCTCCAGCAGGGAGTCGGGGATCGCGCCGCAATTCACGGCCACGAACGAGTTGCCGGCGCGCGGACTCGACTGATGAATGAGCCGCGCTACGAGCTCCTTTCCAGTGCCGCTCTCGCCAGTGATGAGCACCGTGGACGGATGGCGCGCCACCTTGCGTGCCACTTCCATCGCCCCACGGAAGGCGGGGCTGTGTCCCACGATCTCGAAGCCGCGGATCGCTTCCAGCTCCTCCTCCAGCCGCCGCACCCGTGCGCGCAGTTTTTCACGCTCGGCCGCCTTGCGCACGCAGAGTATCACCTCCTCGGCGCGGAAGGGCTTCTGGATGTAATCGTACGCGCCACGCTGCATCGCGGAGATCGCCGTCTCTGCATCGCCGTAGGCGCTCATCGCTATCACCAGCGCCTGGCCGTTCCTCGCCGCGTACGCATCGATGAAGTCGAGACCGCTCATCTTCGGCATCCGAAGGTCGCAGAGCACGATGTCGGCGTCGTTCTCCGAGAGAGCAGCGAGTGCTTCCTCACCCTGTGCCGCGGTGGACGTGTCGTAGCCCTCGGAGGCGAGGATGCGTGAAACAGTCTGCCGGAGCCCCGGCTCGTCGTCCACAACCAGGATTCTCATCGGGAAAGCACCAGCTCCTGCTCGTCTGCAAGCGGCACGCTCTCGGGCGGAGCTGCCACGGGGAGACAGATCACGAATGCCGCACCGCCCTCGCGCGCGCTCCGAACCCACACGGTGCCGCCCAGCCCTTCGATGATCCGGGAGACGAGCGCGAGACCCAGCCCCGTCCCCTTCCCCGGCTCCTTGGTCGTGAAGAATGGATCGAAGATGCGCTCGCGCTGCTCCCACGGCACGCCCGGGCCGGTGTCGGCAACCACTATCTGGATCACTTCCGCCGGTTCTCCCACCGTGTTGAGCCACGCGCGCACGCGAGCGCTCTGGTCGCGCACCTGCGCGAAGTCCTCGGGATCGTCTACTCGACGATCAGATCGCCCGGAAAGCTCGGCGAAGGGGATGCGCCCGGTAATGACGGAAATCGCGCCGTCGCCCTCGACCGCATCCACCGCGTTCAACACCAGATTCACGAACACCTGCTCCATCTCGTGAGAGTCGCCCAGCAGCACGGGCAGCTCGTCGTGCAGAGTAAGCGTGATCCGCACCCCCCGCAGCGTCCCCTGCTCCGCCAGCATCTGCACCACGTCGCGCGCCACATCGTTGGGATTCATCGGTGCCGAAACCCGCTTGCGGGCACGCGCGTAGTCGAGCATCCCGCGAACGATCCGGTCTATTCGCGCGCTCTCTCGCTCTATCCCGGCCAGCGCGTCGGAAGCGCCTGGATCCCCATTCACCGACGCTTTCAGCAGATGTGCGTAACCGGTGATGGCACCGAGCGGGTTCCCGACCTCGTGCGCCACGCCGGCCGCGAGGCGGCCCACGCTGGCGACTTTTTCCAGGTGCGCGCGCTGCGCCTGCTCCTCGAGCAGCCGGCTGGTCATCCGGTTCACGCTGTGCGACAGCCGGGCGAACTCGCGCGTCTCGCCGGGCGGGACGCGCCTCGACAGGTCGCCGTTGGCGATCGCCTCGACGGCATTCACGACGCCCTCGAGGGGCGATATCACCAAACCCTGCAGCTTGTAGGCGCCGAAGGCCACGAAGATCACGACGTCGGCGATGATGAGCAGCGCCAGGTAGAGTGCCCCATTGCGGCTGCTCACGAGGTTCTGCAGCACAACCACGTTGAGCGCCGCGAGCGAGAGCGCCGCGGTGCCGAGGACGGCGAGACTGAGCAGCATCTCGGCCTTGAGCGACGTGAAGAGCTGCGTCCGCGCAGCGCCGGGCCGGCGGCCGGCACGTCCAAAGAAGGGCATGGCGCGGATCACACCTCGACCCCGTAGCGGGCGAGCTTCCGGTATAACGTCGAAACGTCGATGCCGAGCACCTCGGCCGCGCGGCTCTTGTGCCCTCCCTCGTTCTGCAGCACCCAGAGGATGTACGCGCGCTCGATCGCCTCGAGCGACGGATTGGGACTGCTCTCGCGCTCCGTCACGAGCGGCTCGGATCGGCGCTCGACCACGCGCTCGGGGAGCGCGCCGACGTCGATCACTTCTCCCTCGGTGAGGATCACTGCTCGTTCCAGCGCGTTCTCCAGCTCGCGCACGTTGCCCGGCCAGTCGTACGCCTGCAGCGCCTCCACGGCGGGATCGGTGAGTCGCTTCGGGCCGGTGCCCGACGCGCGTGCCGATCGTTTGAGGAAGGCGTCGGCCAGGAGCGGGATGTCCTCACGCCGCCGCCGCAGTGGCGGCAGGTGCAGCGCGAAGACGTTGAGCCGGTAGAATAGATCCCCGCGGAACCCACCGCGCTTCATCTCTTCCTCGAGGTCGCGATTCGTGGCGGCCACGATTCGCGTGTCTATCGGTACGGCCTCCGTTCCACCCACGGGGATCACCTCTCGCTGCTGCAGCACGCGAAGGAGCTTCACCTGCGTGGAAGGCGTGGTCTCGCCTATTTCGTCGAGGAAGAAGGTGCCCCCGGCCGCGGCGGCGAAGAGTCCCGTCTTGTCCTTCACCGCTCCGGTGAAGGAACCCTTCATGTGGCCGAACAGCTCACTTTCGAGAAGACTCTCGGGGAGTGCGCCGCAGTTGATCGAGTTGAACAGCGCATCCGAGCGAGCCGAGAGATCGTGGATGTAGCGTGCCACGACTTCCTTGCCCGTCCCCGATTCGCCCTGGATGAGCACAGTGGAGTCGGTGGGCGCAACAGTCTCCGCCAGTCGCAGCACCGAGAGCCACGCCTCGCTCCTCCCCACCGGCACTCCGCTGGCGGTGCGGTCGAGACGACGTATCTCCTGGCGCAGCGATCTGTTCTCCACCCTCAACAGCCGGTGCTCCGCGGCGCGGCGAAGGATCGCGACTATCTCGTCGTTGACGAAGGGCTTCTGGATGTAGTGGTAAGCGCCCTCGTTCACCGCCTGAATCGCCGAGCGAAGATCGGCCTGCGCGGTCATGAGGATTACCGGCACGTCCGGATCGCGTGAGCGCGCCGTGGAGAGCACTTCGAGTCCGGATACGCCGGGCATCCGCACATCGGTGAGCACCACGTCGGGCGAATGCTGCTCGATCTCCTCGAGCCCCTTGCGGCCGCCGAGAGCGGTGCGGACGTGGAAGCCCTCTTTCCGGAGAAGAATGCCGAGCGTTTCGAGGATGCCCGTTTCATCATCCACCACGAGAACGTTCGGCCCCTTCGCCGGGATCGCGGCGGTACTCATGCTGCCTCCGCCTCGGCGAAGCGACCGCGCGGGAGCAGCATGGAGAAGCGGGTGCCACGCGCCGAGCTGTCCACGAGCACTACTCCTCGATGCGCATCCACTGCGCGATGTACTATCGGGAGACCAAGCCCGGTCCCGCCCGACTTGGTGGTGAAGAACGGATCGAACACGCGGTCTCTCAGGTCGGCGGGGATTCCCGGCCCCTCGTCAATTACGTGGAGCGCGATTGCGTTGTCGGGGAAGAGGACGCCGCGCGGGAGCTGGTCGCCGCTCATCTCGGTGAGTTCCACTCGCACCTTTCCTTCCCGCGGCGATGCCTGCACCGCATTCAACACGATGTTGAAAACGGCGCGATGGAGGAGGTCTTCGTCGCCCTCCATCAGCAACGGTTCGGCAGGGATCTCGCACTCTACCGTCACCGCCTTCTCGCCGTCGGGGATGCCGGCGGCGAGACTGGCGGCGGCGCGAGCGATCTCGCCGATATCCACCAGCGACCCGCGCGTCACCCGCACGCGGGCGAAGTCGAGGAATTCGGACAGGAGACGCGCGAGACGATCGGACTCGCGAACGATGAGCCGACCGAGCGTACGCTCGTCATCTCCCGCCCCGGCGGAGAGCGCGAGCTGCTCCACCGCGCTGCGGATGGACGCGAGCGGATTCTTTATCTCGTGCGCCAGCGATGCGCTCAACTCGGCTACCGCTTCCAGCCGCTCGGTGCGCATGCGCAGCTCCTCGAGCCGCTTGTTGTCGGATATGTCCTGGAAGATCACGGTGGCCGAGAGCTGGTCGGGCGACCCGGCGGCCACCATGGTGGTGGTGGTGAAGCCGATGGAGAAGGCGCGACCGTGCAGCGTGATGGACGCCTCGCCGCGCGTCACACGCTCGCGCTGATGTACGGCGCGCTCGAGCGCTGCTGCCAGTCCGGGCGCGGGAACCGAGACGAGCTCCTGGAGCGTGCGACCGCGAGCCGTCGAGCTGTCGAAGTCGAGGAGCGCTCCGGCGCTCGGGTTGGCGAAGAGGAGCAGTCCGTTGGAGTCCACGGTGATAATGCCGCTGCGGATGTTGTGGAGGATGTCCTCGGCCTGCAGCCGAGCGAGCACCAGCCGCGCCTCCAGCTCTTCGCGTGCGCCGCCGGCCTCCTGCAGGCGCGCGGAGAGGTATGTTACACCCAGAGCCACCGCGGCGAAGACGCCGATCTGGAGAAGCACGCCGATGTCATCGGTGCCGCCATTCGAGAAGATCACATCGGCCGCGTAGAGCGCGATGCCGAGCGCTGCGACCAGCAGCGAGGCGACGCCGGGGAGAAGGAGCGATGCAGCCGCCGTCACCAGGATGTAGAGCGCGGCGAACTGCGATAGCGCGCCGCCGGTAACGTGCACCACCGCCGTAACGAGGACCACGTCGAAAACTGCCTGCAACACGTAGAAGGTCCGGCCGGCGGGTCGCTCGGAACCGGGTCCATGGAGCGCGCCGTACCAGCTGGAGGCGGTCGTGAATCCGAGCGCGGCCACCATGGCGAGCGATGCCACCATGGTGGTATGCGTTTCGGCGTCCTGCCATGCGAAGAGTGCCGCTAGAAAGACCGAGAACGCGAGCGACAGTCGGCCTATGTACAGCCAGCGGAGGACGCGTATTGGCTCGAACATTCGTATCCCTGGAACGTAGAGGCGCCCAGTGCCGTCCGGCGCGCGGCGCCCGGCGTCCCGGAAGAACTCTTGCATAGTGCGATACCGGGACAGCGCCGACTGTTGCATTTTGCTATATCTTCGACGACCAACGCTCTAGAGGAGTTACGTGGACAGCCCGACAGAGCAGCTCACCATGGGCGCGATCGCGCTGCGCCTGCTCGCGGTATTCGTGCTGGTGTTGGCCAACGCGTTCTTCGTGGCGGCGGAATTCGCCCTCGTGGGCGTGCGACGCAGCCGGATAGATGCCAGAGCAGCGGCGGGCGACCGGGGCGCCAAGGTAGTCCAGCAGGCCCTTCACCACCTCGACCGCTACATCTCCGGCACCCAGCTCGGGATCACGCTCTCCTCGCTGGCGCTCGGCTGGATCGGTGAGGCGACGCTGGCCTCGCTCCTGGACCGGCTCCTGGCGGTATTCGGCATAACCGCACCGGCCACTGTGACGCACAGTGCCGCCGCGATCACGTCGGCATTCCTGATCATCACCTTCCTGCACATCGTGCTGGGTGAGCTGGCGCCGAAGTCGATGGCACTCCTCAACCCCGAGGGGGTGAGTGTGTGGGTCACACGCCCGCTGCGCGCGTTCACCTGGGTGATGCGCCCCTTCATCGCCGTTCTGAACGGCGCTGCGAACGCCTTCCTCAAGCTCCTCGGCCTGCATACGGTATCGGAGAGCTCGAGCGTCCACTCCCCCGAGGAACTACGGCTCCTGGTGATGCAGACGCACGCCCACGGCCTCCTCGACGAGACCGATTCGCAGATGCTGGCTGGCGTCTTCGACTTCCACAACAAGAAGGTTCGCGACGTGATGCGCCCGCGCACCGAGATCGTGGCGCTTCCCGTGGAGAGCAGCGAGGAGGAGGTGTGGGAGGTAGTGCGGCGCGAGCGCTACTCGCGCTACCCCGTGTACCGTGAATCGCTCGACGACGTAGTGGGCGTTTTCCTCGCCAAGGATCTCTGGCTGCACGACGGCGCCGAGCCGTTCTCGCTGCAGCGCTTCGTGCGCCAGGCGCTGTACGTCCCTGACACGCGGGCGGCAGAACGCGTGCTGGACGACCTGCGCAGGACGCGCGCGCACATGGCCGTGGTGCTCGACGAATACGGCGGCACGGCGGGAATCGTGACGATGGAGGATCTCGTGGAGGAGGTGATCGGCGACATCGCCGACGAGTACGACGTGGCCGCACGCGAAGCGCTCGAGATGAACGGCGTCCTGGAGCTCTCGGGCTCGCTCTCCCTCATCGACGTGCGCAACGACCACAATCTCCCCATCCCCAACGGGAGCTGGTCCACGCTGGGCGGCTACGTATTCTCGCGGCTGGGACGTCTTCCCACGGTGGGAGACCGCGTCCCCTTCCCCGGTGGCGAACTCGAGATCGTGGCGATGGAGGGACGCCGCGTGGCGGCGGTGCGAGTTCACCGCGCAGCGCTCGACGGAAAGGCCACGGCATGAGTGACGCGCTCAGAGTGAACGACGAGCTCTCCATCCCCCGCTCGGAGCTCGAGTTCCGCGCCACGCGCTCCGGCGGCCCCGGAGGTCAGCACGTCAACACTTCGTCCACGCGCATCGAGCTGCTGTGGAACGTGCTCACTTCCCGCGCGCTCTCCGACGAACAGCGCGAACGGCTGCGCCAGCGTCTCTCCAGCCGCACCGACGCCGAGGGCTTCGTGCGCATCGTGTCGAGCGAAAGCCGCAGCCAGCTCCGCAACCGCGAAGCCGCCGAATCCCGCCTCGCCGAGACCATCCGCCGCGCCCTCGTAAAGCCGCGCAAGCGCATCCCTACCCGCCCCTCCCGCTCCTCCCGCGAAGCCCGTCTCAAGGACAAGCGTATGCGGAGTGAGAAGAAGAGGATGAGGAGGGGGGAGGAGTGAGAGAGAGAAAGCAGAGAGCAGAAAGCAGAAGGCAGTGAACTGCTTGGAAGACCATCATCCCCGCGGAAGCGGGGATCCATGTAGGCCGGACTGAACATGGATCCCCGCTTCCGCGGGGATGACTTCGTTCTACGAGCTGTTCGCTGCTTTCTGCTCTCTGCTCTCTGCTTTCTCCCCTTCCCACCCCTCCCCCCTATACCAATACGCCACCAACGCTATGAAGGCGCCGGCGAGGATACAGGAGCCGACGCGGAGGCCGATGGCGGAGATGCCCCAGGCGTGGACAAAGGCCTTGAGGGCGGCGTAGCAGGCGAGGGCGAGGCCGGCGGCGCGGGCCGCGGCGAAGGAATGGCGGCGGCCGTGGAAGATGGCGGCGATGCCGGCGAGGGCGTAGAAGACGATCAGCAGGAAGACGGAGACGTCATGGGAGAAGGCGTGCGCGAGTTCCTCGCGGAACCAGGCGAAAGCCGCGAGAGCCGGAAGCGGCGCCAGGATCTCGAGGTTTACGCTGCGTAGGCGCACAGCGCAGCGTG
The DNA here is from genome assembly GCA_035700125.1 of Gemmatimonadaceae bacterium. GTDB lineage: Bacteria > Gemmatimonadota > Gemmatimonadetes > Gemmatimonadales > Gemmatimonadaceae > JADGGM01. The sequence continues at coordinate 30,345 of DASSOX010000007.1, read as the reverse complement.
AGAAGGCCCAGGTGCCGAGGGCCGCTGCGAGCGAGGCGATCGAGGGCGCGGTGGCGAAGGGCGTGTAAGCGTATGGCGTGCGATCGAGAAGGAGCGCGTACGACCAGAGACACGCGACAGCAAGGACGATCGCTATGGGAATCGCCAGGCCGGCAGCATGGCGCTCGCGCATCAGCAGCGAGAAGAGCGACACGTGGGCGGCAAGCGCGGCGACGCACCACGTGGGATGGTGATTCAGGGCGAGGAATATCGCGATGCCGCTGGTGGCGCACACCGTGATGAGATGCAGCTCGCGATTCTCTTCGTCGCTCCATGCGGCGGCGGAGGCGAGGGCCACCCAGAGCAGCGTCACCAGGGCGCCGTCGGTGGTGTCGGGGTGCGCGAGCTTTGGAAGCGCGGCGCCGAGGAAGGCGAGTGGAAGAAATACCGCCGCCAGGATCCTCCACGGTCGTGGCGTGTAGCCCGTCCGCGGCGAGGCGAGTGCGACGAAGCTTCCCGCCAGACCGAGTGCCACCGCGTAGGGTGCGGCGTATGCGCCAAACCGGGAGGCGAGTAGTGCGCCCGCTCCCACAACGAGAAAGCCGAGTGCGAGGCGCGCGCGTACGGCGCTCACGCCCCAGGCGAGCGCGGCCCACGCGCAGGCGAGTGCGAAGAGTACGGGGACGCCGCGCTCGGGCCAGGGCGACGCGGTGCGAAGAAGACTCTGTGCGGCGGCCGCATAAACGAAGCAGCCGACTCCAGCGATCGCGATGGCGAAGTGCCACCTGCGTGAGGCGATCGCAGCGAGCGCGCCAGCGATCACGATCCAGCCGTAGCTCGCGAGCACCGTCGCGTTCCCGCCGCCAGTGGATGCCACGAATGGCGCGAGGAGAGCCCCGCCGAGTCCGACGCAGAAGAGCGCCTCCTCGGCGGCGCGCAGCGCGAGCGACGCGAGCGCCACCGACGCCATCGCTATCAGGATCAGAGCGACGGTGGGCGGTATCACGTGCAACCGCGGACCCGCCGCCCAGAGATCGAGATGGAAAAGCGCGAGCGCGAGCGCCAGGAGAGTGTTCCCGAATCGCACCGTTCCGCGCGCGCGGAGCCACCAGCCGATCCCCGCGACAGTCGCGGCACCCAGGGCGCCGAGCACCACCCGCTGGACTGGACCGAGCAGGCCGTGCGCTATCGCCCACGTCAGAAAGGTGCCCATCCCGGCGAGAAGCGCGAGCGTCGCGAGCGCGATCGTTCCGTAGCGTCCGATCAGCTCTTCGAGGTCGAGATCCGCCACGCCGCCGAATGCGGCGCGCGAAGCGGTACTCGCAACACGAGGTGCGGCTCGCGGCGCCTCGCCCGGCTCGCCGGGGCGAGGAGGCGCGTACGCTGTCGAGCGGCGCTCCGCCTCTCCGGCCGCCGCACGCGCATCCACATTTCCGCTGTTCCTGCTTCCGCGCTCGCTCCCCACAGCTGCGGGCCGCGGGGTCCCTCGGAGCGCCGCCATTTCGGAGCGCAGCTCCACGAGTTGTTGATTCAGCGAGCGGACGACCGTTTCCAGCCGCTCGATGCGCTCGGAATCCGACATGCCACGGCTCCGGTCAGGGGAGGAACGAGTGCTACCTGATCATCTCCACTCTAGACGTCACGGCCTGCGTGATGGGCACACTCTGACCGGTGGACGGGAGTGTTATGCGCATGTTCATGCTCTGCGTGGCCGAGGATCCGAGGTACGTTCCGTCAGCACCGAGATAGAAGGTGCCGTTGCCGGTCCCGCTCCCCTCTACCTGCAGCTCCTGCCCCGCCTGACTCTGCGTCCCATGGATCGCGAGCTGCGCGCTCCGCTCTACGCGCCACGCCTTCTTCCCCTCGAAGGTCGTGTCGCCGGCGATGCGCGAGGTCGTTATGGTGCTCATGTCGAGCTTGCCCGCATCCCCGGAAACGGAGTTGCGAGTCGTATCGGTCCAGCTGCTCCCCACCGCCGCATCCTCGGGAAGGGGAATGAGGAATCGGCGCATTCCTTCCACCAGACTCTGAGCGTTGGCGTCGCTGTCCGCGGCGTTGGATGTGATCTCGTAAACCTTTCCGTGTCTGGACATCGCGCCCTGCACTCTGGTGCCCACCAGCTTCGAGACATCGGGGAGCTGGATGGGAGGGTCGGAGGTGACCTTGCTGGAGTCTATCGTGTACGCGAAGTCGAGCGTGTCGCTGCCGTGCGCCGCCAGCTGCACGGACACCTCCTGCTCGTTGGTAATCCTGATCTCGCGGCCCTGCTCCTGCGAGCGAGTGACTACGGAGATGATGTGGTAACGAGCGCTCCCGGGTCCGTAGACGATCGGCTTCTGCGCCGCGAGCGTCGTGGGGAACAGTACCGGGAGCGAGGCGAGCGCAGCGACGACCGTGGCCGCGCGTGCAAGGCGAATCATGATGCTTGTTCCTCTCTGGAGTCACGCGCCTGGCCACGACGTCGGAGACCATCTCCGAATGCACGAGCGGCACGCTACGCTCAACGATGCGTGAGCGGGGGTCAATGTAACAAGATCTGCCCCATTGCCGCCGGGCCAGCCAGCGCCGAGCTTTCCGAAGCGTGGTCCACTACCTGGTACCGAGCATTTTGGCCGCCGCGATCTTCGTGGTGGTCTTCCTGCTGCGGAAGAGGCAGCCGCTCGAGCGGCTTCTCCGCGTGTCTGGACACGTGGCACCGGCCATCGTGCCACGCGTGCTGGCGGTCACTACCTTCCTCGCCGGCACGATCCTCCTCTTCTCCGGCGCCACGCCCGCGCGTGCCGGCCGGCTGGGATGGCTGCACGACTTCCTCCCGCTCCCGATCATAGTAGTCTCACACTTTTTCGGGAGCGTGGCAGGGGCGGGGCTGCTGATCCTCGCGCGCGGAATCCAGCGACGGCTCGACGCCGCGTACCATCTCACCATCGCGCTCCTCGGCGCGGGGATCGTCTTCTCGCTGCTCAAGGAGTTCGACTACGAGGGGGCGATCATCCTCACGCTGATGCTTCTCGCCCTCATCCCCAGCCGGCGCTACTTCTACCGGAAGGCGAGTCTCACGGAAGAGCGCTTCACTCCCGGCTGGGTAGTCGCGATCCTCCTCGTGGTGCTCGGCTCCATAGTCCTCGGGGTGATCTCCTACGGCAACCCGGCGGTGGGCGCGGCACGCTTCTGGGATTTCTCGCTGCGCGCACAGGCGCCGAGGTTCGTGCGCGGGACCGCGGGCGTGATCGCGCTGTTCATAATCGTGGCTGTCGCGCGGCTCATGCGCCCGGCGCGTCCGGCGCGCGCGCTGCCGTCCAACGACGAGCTGAACCAGCTCTGGCCCGTGGTGCAGGCGTCGCCGGACGCGGAGGCCAACCTGGTATTCCTCGGCGACAAGTCGCTCCTGGTGAACGACGACCGCACTGGCTTCGTGATGTACGCCGTGGCGGGAAGGAGCTGGGTGGCGCTCGGCGATCCCGTGGCCCCGCCCGACCAGATGGCGCCGCTCGCCCAGCGCTTCGTCGAGCTCTGTGATCAGCATGGTGGCTGGGCCGTGTTCTACAAGGCGAGCAGGGAGCAGCTCTATCTGTACCTCGATCTCGGGTTGAGCGTGGTGAAGCTGGGCGAGGAAGCGCGCGTGCCGCTGGCCGACTTCTCGATGGACGGTCCGGAGCGCCGCAACCTGCGCAGGATGTGGAGGCGCGCAGTGCAGGATGGATGCTCCTTTGAAGTTGCGGATGCCGACGAGGTGCGCAACATTCTTCCACGTCTGCGCGCGATCTCCGACGAGTGGCTGGCCAGCAAGCACACGCGTGAGAAGCGATTCTCGCTGGGATACTTCGACGAGCGCTACCTCGCCCGCTACCCGGCCGCGATCGTTCGCAGGGAGGGCGAGATGGTTGCCTTCGCCAACGTGTGGGAGTCGGGTGAAAAGACCGAGTTGTCGGTAGACCTGATGCGCTTCGACTCCCACGCGCCCCCCGGCGTGATGCGCTACCTCCTGGTGGAGCTCATGCTCTGGGGGAAGGAACGCGGCTACGAGTGGTTCAACCTCGGGATGGCGCCGCTCTCAGGCCTGCAGGCATCGGCCGCCGCGCCGATCTGGAATCAGCTCGGCACCGCGATCTACGGACACGGAGAACGCTTTTACAACTTCCAGGGAGTCCGCGACTTCAAGGAGTGGTTTCACCCAGTGTGGGAACCCAAGTACCTGGTCTCCGCCGGCGGCGCCGCCCGCCCAGTAATTCTCGCCAACATCGCCTCCCTCATCGCGGGCGGGTTGGAGGGAGTGGTGGGGAAGTGAAGAGTGCGGAGAGCAGAGGGCAGAGAGCAGAAAACAGGAAAGGCTCGTGGAGATGGCGTGCTCACCTCCGAGGCAGCTCCTGCTTTCTGCTTTCTGCTTTCTCCTTCCTCCCCTCCCCGTCCCGCTCCCCCCTCCCCGACTCCGTCATCCTCGCTACCGCGGACTCGGTGTTCAGCCAGTCGGCGTACAACAGAGTTTCGCTGTGGGAGAGATTCTGGGGGTGGGTATTCGACCTCATGGCGAGGGTGTGGGCGCTGGCGAGTCCGCTTTTTCTTGCGTTGCGGCGATCGCCGGTGCTCTACTGGACGGTGATCGCGCTCCTCGTACTGGTGGTGGCGGCGATCGTGGCGCGCGCGGTCTACCTCTGGAGGGAGCGGCGGCTCTACGACGCAGCGGCGCTGGCGTGGGAGAGATCGCCGCTGCGGCGCGCGGGGCGCGACCCATGGACGGCGGCGGAGGAGCTATCGGCGCGCGGCGAGTTCACGGATGCGGCGCACGCGCTGTACGCGGCGCTGCTCGAGAGCACGGCGCAGGCGGGGCAGATACGACTGCACCCATCGAAGACGGCGGGCGACTACGTGCGCGAGCTGCGCAACCGGTCGTCGTCGCTGTTCACGCTCTTCAGGGATTTCGCGCGCTCGTACGAGACCGTGATCTACGGAATTGGCAGCTGCGACGCGGAGCGCTACCACCGCCTCCACGCACTGGCTGGCGAAGCGGCGCAGCGGCGTCACGCCAATGGCTGAGCGACGCGGTACGCGCTGGCTCCGACCGCGCTACATCTTCGCCCTGGCGGCGCTGGTGATGGTGGCCACCTTTCTCTTCACGCCGGCCGGCGAGGTGGGCGCCTATTCTTCCGCGATCACCACCTTCAGCGCGCGTCCGTACGGAGCGCGCGGAGTGTACGAGGTGAGCGAGCGCCTCGGCTGGCAGGTCGAACGGCGAGTCACGTCGCTCGACACGACGCTCGACTCGCACGCTACCTACCTCATCCTCGCTCCGCCCATCGCGCTCACGGCAGTGGAAGTCGGTGCGCTGATGCGCGCGGTACGTTCGGGCGCAGGCGCGCTGGTCTCCCCCGCCGCGGGGACGCCGCTCGCCGATTCGCTCGGCGTGCATCGCACGGAGCTCATCGCCTTCGGTGCAGCGGTGGTGGATAGTACCGACTCGATCGGCGTGCGGACTGCCGAGGCGAAAGCCATAGCCGACGCGGCGTCCGAAGCGGGAATGTTCGACTACGCACTCGCTCCCGATTCGACCATGAAGTGGAGCGCGAGCACCATGGTGCGAGTCGAGGACGACGATGAGGAGCTACCGGCGATGATGTCGCTGCAGGTAGGAAGCGGCGAGGTGGTGGTGCTCGCCGATCCGACATACCTCCGAAACCTCAACGCGCGCGGTGGTGCGAGCACGCTGTTCGCCATTCGCACGTTCGAGTGGCTCGACCCCGACCGCGATCGCCCCCTCGTCTTCGACGAGTATCACCAGGGCTTCGGCAAGCGAGAGAGCATGCCAGGGGCTGTCCGCGATGCTCTGCTGCATACCGCACCCGGCCGAGCATTCGTGCAACTCGCCATCGCGGGGTTGCTCCTCCTGCTGGTGCTCGGCGTGAGGCCGATCGCGCCGGTGAAGCGGCGTTCGATCGAGCGCCGCTCGCCGCTGGAGCACGTAAGTGCGCTGGCGCGCGCGTATCAGCAGACCGAAGCCACGCGGACCAGCACGCAGCGACTTCTTCGAGGGCTGCGGCGCAGGCGACCTCTGGGCGCCACCGGAGCTCTGGACGATGAGAGCTACCTTTCACTCGTGAGCTCCCGCAAACCCGAGCTGGCGGCAGACGTCGACCGCGTCCGCACCGCGCTCGCCACAAAGCTTCCCGCCGAGGAGTGGGTAGCCGTTGGCGCTGCCATGGATCACATCGAGAGGACTATCGCACAATGATTTCAGCGGTTGAGGTTCAGGAAGTCGCGGGACGCATCCGCGAGGCGGTGGCGCAGCGCGTCGTGGGCCAGGACACTGTGATAGACGAAGCACTGGTCGCCTTCCTGGCTCGCGGCCACGCGCTCCTCGAAGGTGTCCCGGGCACGGCGAAGACGCTGCTGGTGCGTGCGCTGGCTGGAGCGCTCGGCGCGCGCTTCGGACGAATCCAGTTCACGCCGGATCTCATGCCATCCGACATCACGGGGATCAACGTGCTGCGCGACGGCGGCGCCACCGCCGAGTTCCACGCGGGTCCGATCTTCTGCGATCTACTCCTTGCCGACGAGATCAACCGAGCGCCAGCGAAGACGCAGGCCGCTCTTCTCGAGGCCATGCAGGAGCGCCAGGTAACGGTGGATGGCGTCGCCAGACCGCTTGGAGATCTCTTCACCGTGTTCGCCACGCAGAATCCAGTGGAGTACGAGGGGACGTACCCGCTGCCGGAAGCGCAGCTCGACCGCTTTCTCCTCAAGATCCGCGTGCCTTACCCCGCGCGCGAGGCGGAGCTGGCCATGCTGGACAACTACGCGCGCGGCTTCGACGCGGAGCGAGCCGCGGACGCGATTCCACAGCCGGTGGTTTCCGGGAGCACCCTCCGCGAACTGCGGGGCGCGGCCGACTGCGTGAAGGTCGCGCCCGAAGTGCGGGAGTACATCGCCTCGATCGTGCGCGCCACCCGCGAGGAGCCGGCGCTCACGCTGGGCGGCTCGCCGCGTGCTACGGTGGCGCTCTTCCGCGTCGCACGCGCTTCCGCACTCCTGGCTGGCCGCGACTTCGTCACGCCCGATGACGTGAAGGACCTCGCCTTCCCTGTGCTGCGCCACCGCGTGCTCATCGCGCCCGAGGTGGAGGTGGAGGGACGGACGAGCGACGAGGTGCTCGAGGCGGTGCTCACGCGGGTGACCGCGCCGCAGTGAGCGCACCCGCGGCACCGCCCGCTCCGGAGCGCGCGATCCAGCCATCGCCGGAGCGTGCACCGGCCGATTCGCCCGGAGAGCGCAAGGAGTATGCGGAGGAGCGTCTCGCACGCCTGCTTCGCAGGGCGGTAGTGCGCGCCTGCAGGGCGATCGTCGCCTTTCTGCCCACGCAGCGGCTGGCGCTCATAGTAGCCATTCTCTCGCCGATCTGGCTCCTGTCCACCACGGCTCAGGGCCCCGCCGTGATCGCGCTGGTGCTCGTGCTGCTCGTGCTCGCGATCATCGCGGACATCTTCAGCATCCCAGCGCGCTGGCAGCTCGAGGTCACGCGACAGCTTCCTGCGCAGGTGGGACTCGGCGATCCCACGCACGGCTCGTACACCATGCTGTCGCGGGTGGGGCGGCCGCTCCGCGTCCAGCTCTACGACCGCTTCCCGCGCGCTCTGGAAACCGACACCACTCGGTCGGGCGGCCACACGGTTCCCGCGAGCGGCGAGCTGGTGCTCCCCTTCACCGTTACCGGTCACGATCGCGGCAGCTGGCCACTTGGTCCGGTAGTGCTGCGCGTGGATGGAAGACTCGGACTCGTCCGGCGCACGCTTCGGAGCGAGCCGGGCGACGCGGTTCTGGTCACACCATCCATGACCGGCGTTCGACACCTTCGTCTCCTCGCCATCCAGCACCGGCTGCGCGACGCGGGCGTGCGCAACATCCGCCGACGCGGCGAAGGAACCACCTTCGCCAGTCTACGCGACTACGTCACCGGCGACGATCCGCGGCACGTGGACTGGAAGGCGACCGCGCGGCGGCGCAAGCTGATCACGCGGGAGTACTCCGTGGAGCAGGGCCAGACCGTGCTCATCGCGGTGGATGCGGGCCGGATGATGACGCAGCTGTCCGACGGTGTGCCCCGCTTCGAGTACGCGCTCTCGTCGGCGATGCTCCTCGCCGACGTCGCGGCGCAGTCGCGAGACAACGTGGGACTTCTGCTCTTCGACGATGAGGTGCGCGCCTACGTCCCAGCCACGCGGGGACGCCAGGCGCTGGAGCGGATCCGGCACGCGCTGATCCCCGCCACCGCCTCGATGGCGGAGCCCGACTACGCCACCGCCTTCCGGCTCCTTTCCGAGCGCCATCGCAAGCGCTCGCTCATAGTCCTCTTCACCGATGTGGTGGACCCGCGTGCCTCGCGCGCGCTCATAGCGCACACCGCTCGCAGCGCCGCACGGCACATGCTTCTGGTGGTGGCGCTTCGCAACGACCACCTGATGGAGGCCGCAATCCCTGACGAGCGCGCCCCGGCGGCGGGGCTCTTCGAGAGCGCGGCCGCCGAAGAGCTGGTGGCGGCGCGCGAGGAGGCGCTGCTCAGAATGCGGCGCGCGGGGGTGCAGGTGCTCGACGTGTCGCCGGCCGAGATGACGCCGGCGGTGATCAATCGCTATCTCGACATCAAGGCGCGCGGCTCGCTGTAGGCGAACTCCTCACCCGCCTCTTCCTCGCCCCGCCGCCAGCCCAGCGACACGTACACCGCCAGCGCCAGCGCACATGCACCGGCGATGCTCCACTTCACCCAGAGCGGTATGTCAGTACGCGGAGAGATGAGTCCTTCGATCGTGCCGGCAAAGAGAAGGAGCATGGTGGAGACGGCGATCAGCCGGATCGCGCGGCGCCCCTTGATCACCAGCGCCTCGCCGCGCGTGTACTCTCCCGGGAGCAGGAGCGCCGAGGCGATCAGCAGGCCGCCGCCGGCCGCGATGCAGATGGCACTCAGCTCGAAGACGCTGTGCGGGAGCACGAACTCGCCAATCTGGTTGAAGATCCCCTTGCTCGCGTAGAGCCCGAAGCCGGCGCCGATACTCACGCCGTTGAACACCAGCATGAGCACGGTGAGGACGCCCGCCGTGATCCCGAAGGCGAACACCGCGTAGGTGACCTGCACGTTGTTCGCGATGATCCGGCTGGCCATCACCGGGCGCTCGAAGTCCTTCACCGGTACGTACGTCTTGTCGCCGTTCCGCGCGCGAGCCACGCCCTCCTCCGCGCGATCGAGCATCGTCGGCGGCAGGAGCCGCGTCGCGAGCGACGGGTTCGCGACCACCACGCCGTACGTGACAGCCATCGGCCCGAAGAGGAGAAGCGCCGCGCCGAGGATGGGAAGCGCCGAGCGGCGCAGTTCGCGCGGCATGCTCACGAAGATGAAGTTGGAAATGCTGCGCCAGGAAAGCTGCCGCTGCCGGTACAACAGATTGTGCCCGGCGCCCACCAGGCGGCTCACGTAGAAGAGCGCGTCGCTCCCGAGCGCCGCGCCTCCCTCTGAAGCACGCGTGGCGGTACGGAGACGCGCGAGATCGGTGGCCACTTCGCGATAGCTCGCCACGAACTCGCTGACTTCCTTCTCCGACATAGCCCTGAGTCCGCGCCGTTGCGCATCGGCGAGCGCGGCGGCAAAGGCGCTCCAGCGCTCCGCCCCCCGCGCCACTATCGCGTTCCGCTCGCGCTCCGCGCCGGTCGCTCCACGCGGTGCCGCTCCCGCCGCGCGCGCCGCCTTCTCGCGCTCGTACAGCGCGATGAGCGCCGCTACGGGCGGAGTACCGCCGCCGACTTCCTCGTGAAAGCGCTCCACCATGTGCGCGGCGATCGCGCGCCTGCGGTCGGCGTCGAGCGATTCGATGCGCTCCACGAAGCGATCGAGGAGCGCGAAGTCGGCATCCGAGAGCGAGGTAGTGAGCTCGGGCGCCGCATCCGCCTCGTGCGCAACGGGCTGCGCCGCCTTCGCGAGGCGCTCGCGCACCACTATCGTGCCCGCCATCATGTCGCCCAGCCGCTTCCCGGACTTCGACGACACGGCGCTCACGATCCCCACGGAATACAGGAAGGCAGGCTGCATGTCCACGATGCGCGCTATGTTGCGCACCGCCGACGCCGCGAACGACACCGAGTAGCCGCCATCCTGCACCACCCGGATCCCGAGGCGGCGCTTCCCCGGCGTCTGCCCATCCCAGAGAGCCTCGAAGAGGACGTAGTAGCCCCACTGGATCGCGAAGGTGGTGAGCACTATCAGCGACACGGCCCACGCGCCGGAGCTCTGCGCGGCCGTGGCATCTGTCGTCTGCTCCGCGCCCGGCGCCACGGCCCGCGCCAGCATCAGGAGCAGCACCCAGAGCGCGATGATCAGACCCCAGATGATCGCGTAATCGATGAGCGCCGCCGCGGCGCGCGCGCCGATCCCCGCGATGGTGTACGAGACCACTACCTGTTCGGGGGTCTCGATCTCCACCTGCTGCTCGTAGCGCGCGGTGGTGGTCATCAGGGCTCGTTCAGCGTGCGGTGCTCAACTGCCGCTCCCGTGACGGCGCCGATGTCCCGGCCGCCGGCACGGTCCGCTCGCGCGCCCACGTGCGCAGCGAATCGAGCTGCTCGCCCATGGTGCGCGAGAGTGGCCGGGTTCGCGACAGTTCATCGAGGAGAGAGGCAGTGGAGAGCTCGGCGTGCGAGGAGAACGCGCCATACAGCGCGGAGACCACCGCCTGCTCGATCTCGGCGCCGCTGAAGCCGCTGGACGCTCGCGCCAGTACTTCGACGTCGAACTTCTCGCTCGCCTGACCGCGCCTGGCGAGGTACAGCGCGAAGAGCTCGCGACGCGCCGCTTCGCCAGGGAGATCCACGAAGAAAATCTCGTCGAACCGACCCTTGCGCAACAGCTCCGGCGGGAGTCGCTTGATGTCGTTCGCGGTGGCCACCACGAACACTTTGCTCTTCCTCTCCTGCATCCAGGAGAGAAAACCACCGAGCACGCGCGTGGAAAGTCCGCCATCCTCGCTCCCCGACGACTCGGCGAATGCCTTCTCGATCTCGTCTATCCAGAGCACGATCGGCGAGAGGCGATCGGCCGTGGCGAGCGCCGTGCGAAAGTGCTTCTCGGTTTCGCCCACGTACTTGTCGTAGAGCGCGCCCGTGTCGAGCCGCAGAAGCGGCAGCGCCCAGTCGCGAGCTACGGCCTTGGCACAGAGCGACTTGCCGCACCCCGGAACGCCGAGCAGGAGAATCCCGCGCGGAAAGGAAAGTCCGAACGCGGCGGCCCGCTCCGGCTCCGCGAGGATGCGCCGCCGCTCCCCGAGCCACGTCTTCAGTCCGTCTATCCCGATCACCTCGTTCAGCGATCGCTCGGGCGCGAAGTACTCGAGAAGCCCATCACGCTCCACCATCTCGCGCTTCGCCTGCACCACGAGCGCGAGATCGTCGGCCGAGAGCCGACCGTCCTCGAGTACGGCGCGGGTGAGTATCCGCTCCGAATCGAGCAGCGTGAGCCCGTTGAGATTGGCGATGAGCCGCGAGCGCTCGTCGTCACTCAGCTCGAGGCGGACCGGTGCTCGGTGCGAGAGCTCACGCACCACCCGGTCCACGAGCGCTCCATACTCCGATGAACCGGGCGCCGGGAGCTCGAAGGTCGTCACCAGATCCTTCAGTGCATCCGGAAAGTCGTTCTCGATGGAAGAAAGAAAGATCGCGCCGTTCTGGTCGGCGAAGAGCGCTGCGGCGTCCTTGAGGCGCGCGGCGATCGCAGGGTCAGCCAGCGCGTGGCCCAGTCCCTCGAAGTGATACAGCGCCGCCATCCCTGCCGCCTCCACATGCGCGAGCGCCATCTCCGGCCGCGCCGTGTCGTAGATGCAGTTCAGCATTCCGGAACGGCGCAGCCCCTTCGAGCTGGTCCACGTGAAGAGCGGCAGCTTCATCGCCGCCGCCAGCTTCTCGATCAGCTCCTCGATCCTCGACTCCTCGGCGCCTGTCACTCTGATGAGCGAGTAGCGCGACCTGATGAGAAGCTGAAGCTCCGAGAGCGGGTCGGTGGCCGGCGGCATTCAGGATCCGGTCGCCGAGCAGACGTAGACTGCGCCGCGAAGCGGCGTATCGTCGGCGCCGGGCTCGAAGCGATCCAGCGCCTCGGCGCGAGCGGCCAGCTCGCCCACGAGCGCGTTTCGCAGCGCGTCATCGAAGAGGAAGGGCTGCGTGGCAGTGTACGGAGCAACCGCCGCCCAGCGCCACGTCTCGGGCGCCGCTATCACGCTCCCGCGCTCGCGCATGATTCCCGTGGCTCGCGCCTTCGCCGCGAACTCCACCAGACGCCTGCGCGCCTCCACGATCTCGCGATCGTCGCGCGCTTCGCCCGGGCGACAGCTCCCGGCATCCACGAGGGCGAGCACGTCGTCTCGCGCGCGCTCTACCGGCCGTACCAGCCGCTCGAGCGTCTCCGCCGACGCGCTGTCGTCGGCTACCCGGTTGTCGAGCGGCGACTCGAGTACTCGTCGCACGAGATCGTACGGCGTGAGCGAGCGCTGCGGCCCGTAGCGTGTGAGGAACCAGTCGCGCAGCCCGGGACCCGGCGGCGCCACGTCGTCCAGCACTCCCACGAGCGCCGATCCCGCCTGGCCCGTCACATCGGGCGGCGTCACCGTGACGTAGCCCGTGAGCAGGTCATCCTGTACCGACGACAGATAGCCGTCCATGCGTCCCTGGTGCGCCAGCGAAACGGCCACGAACCAGTCAAGCCCGCGCGCGAACACCTCCGTGGGCCGCGCGCTACGCGCCGGCCCCGCGAGCCCGTCTTCCGCGGCCACTGGCGTCGCAGCGCGTAATCCCCGCATCGAAGCGGCGAGACGGCTCCGACGCGTGTCGCGCACGGCGAGGTCGGTGGCGTAGTCGCCGCGCACGGCGTAGCGAGTGCGCGCGGCCTGCCAGTCTATGTCGTGCGCGATCTCGTGCGCGATAGTGCCGGCGCCGGTGGCGAGCGGGAGGTAGATCGTACGCTGCCGCGGATCGTGAAGCGCGAGCGCGAGATCGTGCATCGGGCTCTCACCGAAGCGTACGCGCAGGCCAGTGAGATCGAGCGACGGAACCACACGCTCCAGGTCGCGCAGCGCTGTCGCGAGCATGGTGAGGTAGTACGGCTTCCACGACTCGCGCGTTCCCGGGTCGAAGGTCACCGAGGCAAGTCCGTACGTGTCGTACAACTGGCGCGGCGTGGGACCACTGTCACCCTGGAACCATGGCGTCTCCTGCGCGTAGGCGCGCAGCGCGACAGCCGCCGTCAGAGTGGTGCGCGCCACGCTCTCGCCGGGCGCGGCTCGCTCCACCCGCGCATGCTCGGCCGCCAGCTCTTCTTCGTTCGCGGTGCGCTCCACGAAGCGCGCACGCGCGCGCCGCTCGGCGGCCGAGAGATCGGACGAACCGAGGAGCTGCCCGCGATTGGTCGCGAACGATACCACCACCGGCGTCTGAGGCGGCGCGTCGGTGGCGTGCGCCACCTGCGCGAAACGCCACGCAGCGGCGCCGAGGAGCGATGGTTGCTCGTCGCGCGCTGCGATGCCCTCGTCGGGGCGCTCGTCGCCCGCCAGCTCCTTGATCTTCGCGGCGAGTCGCGGCGCCAGCTCCATCGCCTCCAGCTCGCTGGCCTGCGGGAGAGGCCCCATCACGGGCTGCTCCACGCGGAAGCGACGCGTCACGCGCCAGTTCACGAGAAGGTGTAACGGATCTTCTCCATGAACCCACGCTTCGCGCAGCAGCTCGCGGGCATCCTCGCGGGCCAGCTCGCGATCACGCACCAGCGCCGCAGCCGATGCCGCCGCGATCGGCGCGCTGCCGCGCACGCGATGCTCGGCGGCCGCAAAGGCGTAGGCCAGCCGAACGGCCAGCTCGCCGGCGCGCGGGTCGTGCGCGCCATGCACCGCCTTCTCGACGAGCGCGAGGTGCGCGGTGCCGGGGATCGGGGAGCCCAGAGGCGCTGGCGCATCGAGCGAGTCGAGCGCCGCAGGGTCCACGGCGGCGCCATCGCCATCCATGGTGCGCGCCAGGAGCGCCCACGCCACCGCGTGCCTCGTTGAGTCATCCAGCCGCGGATCGCGCAGCGCGTAGTCTATGAGCCGGAAGGGAGAGCCGAGTCCGAGGCGATGGCGCTCGAGGTAGCCCAGCGCGATCGCCGTGGATGGTGCGACCGATCCGGGTGCGGCGTCGCGCGCTCCCGATATCAGCGTCGTCGCGTAGGCGCGTCCGTCACGCAGCTCGCCAGCGATCTCCGGACCCACGGACATACGCTCGCACGACGTTGCGAGTATGACCAGCACCAGCAGCGGTGCGAGCGTGCGTACGCGTAGGGGTCTCATGCTGTATAAAAGTACCCGTATCGGGCGGCGATGTTGCCGAGAACGGTAGAGATACGGAATCGAACGGGCGGCGTCCAGTCGCCACCAGTGGGGAGACGAACGACTCCCGCGCCAAGTCATACTCCACATCATGCGGGCCGCCTTCCCTCGAGGGAAGGCGGCCCGCATGATGTGGCACCTCGGTCTAACGTCTACGTCACGCGCCCCGGCCGAGCACCATCCGGAGGATGTGCGCGCCAAGCATCGCGCCGAGCGACGCGGCTCGCAGCATCCGCGCACTACCGAGCGTCCACGGGATGCGCGAGGAGCGCGGCGCGAGGAAGGCGCTGAGATCACGCGCATGCCGCCAGCGACCCGACGAGCTCTTGGCGAGGCAGCGCTCGATCGCCGCCGCGAGGTCGCGCGGGATCCCTGGCACCGCGCCGTGCAGCCGCGGTATCCGGCTGGTCATGTGGCCGGCGGCGATTTCCGCGAAGCTCCGGCCGCGCACGGGGAGCGACCCCGTGAGCATGAGGTAGCCGAGTACTCCGAGGCCATAGAGGTCGCTGCGCCCGTCGATGTCCAGTTCCCCCGCCGCCTGCTCGGGCGACATGAAGTGCGGCGTGCCGAAGGCCCGGTGCGCATCACCCGGCTGGGGTTCCCACGAAGGACGCATCGCTACGCTGAAGTCGGCGAGCATCACGCGCCCAGAGCGCTCGAGAAGAACGTTCTCGGGCTTCAGGTCGCGATGCACCACGCCCTCGGAGTGAGCGTAGTCCAGCGCCGCGGCGAGCTCCACGAGGATCCTGCGCGTCTCATCCGCCCCCAGCCGATCCTCTCTCCGAAGCCGCTCGCCGAGCGACTCGCCGTCCACGTACTGCATGACGATGTAGGAGAGACTCTCGCTCTCGCCGAAGGTGTAGACCGGCACGATGTTCGGGTGGGTGAGCTGCGCTGCCATCCGCGCCTCGCGCCGGAAGCGCTCGCGGCCATCCTCGCTGGAGCGGGTGTCCGCGGAAAGCACCTTCAGAGCCACTACCCGGTGGAGCGCAAGGTCGCGGGCCAGGTACACCGCGCCCATCCCGCCGCGCCCCAGCAGCCGTACCACCTGGTAGTGCGCACCCAGCTCGCGCTCGATGAGCTCGCGCTCGTCGGTGGTGGATGCCTGCCCTGCAAACTCCGTTGCCCGCATGCTTCCCCGCCCTATTTCCCTGGGTGACCGCGCGCACCGCTGCTACTCGGTGCTCTCGATTGTATGGAGTTAGATACCGTGTGAGCGCAAAGCGTTGCCTCGCGTGTAAAGGAAGGAGCGGGCCACCGAGGCACGATTCGAAGGTGCGTATAGCACAACGACTTACCATGCGCCGTGTCGTTCGGTCCACGCCGGACACCGTCCGCTTGTGGGACGCGGTGACCGACTACGGACAGTCAGACTCGGTGCGTGGAGCTTTCGGCGCGAATGCGGGTGGGACGGAACGCGGCGGGCAACATCACCCGCCGCGACCGCACCCTGAGCAAACGCTGCGTCGCTCGTTCGGGCTCAGTGCGTGCTGCTGCCGCTGCGAGCGGCCTTGTGTGCACCGCTGTGGCCCGCACGACTACCGCGCGCCTCGTGCATCCGGCTCTTGAGCTGACCCACGTTCTTGTCGAAGGTGGTCTGCTGGCTGGGATCGAGAACGCCGCGGATCTCGCTCATCTCCTGCTGGCGCAGATTGGTCATCTTCTCACGCGACGCCGACATGCTCTGCCGCGCCGCCTGGATCTTCGCACTGTCGCCGCTCTGGCGCGCCGCGCGGGCGTCCTTCATCTCGGGCGCCATCTGCTCGCGCAACGACTTCGACTCGCTGCGGTACTTCGAGCGGATCGAGTCTACCTTCGCCTTCTGAGCGCTGCTGAGGTTGATCCCATTGAAGAGCGCCCTGTCACCGCGCTCCATCCTGGCGCTGCGCATCTGGCCGCGGGTATGGTGTCGGGTGATGGCGGTCGTGTCCGACTTCGTAGCGGAGCTGGCCGCCTGGGCGTTGGCTGTTACAGCGGCACCGGCGCAGAGCGCCAGCCCGAGTGCGATCGTGTGAAAACGCGACATGCGATGCCTCCTGATTCGTTTTGGTGCCCGCCTCTATGTGGGGCGCCGGTGATGCTGCTGACGTTCAGGGGCAAGGAACGTTAAGGGCGCCTTCCCTGTGCCGTGCGGGGCCTCCTCTCGTTGAACTGAAATCGCGGAGAGCGCGGAGGACCGCGGAGAACGCGGAGAAAGGCCGTAGGGCCTGGATCTCGTACTTCAGAGAAAAGGCATAGGGCCGAGATCTCGAACGAGGGTCTTTGGGGGAACTGCTCCCGCACTTTGAGTCCTGCCCACCCGGGCAGAGCCTAAGGCGAGGGAGCAGTTCCCCCTTTTTCTTTTCCGGTTCTTGCGGTTAGTAGCCTGACTCCTTGTGCAGTTCCCCTCCGCGCTCTCCGCGGTCCTCCGCGCTCTCCGCGATTTCAGTTCAACGAGAGAAACCCCGCCCTCGAGATGCAACCAGTCTCAGAGTAACGATGCCAGCGCTTCGCCACTGATGTCGTGGCCACCTGGATAGGTGACATGGCGGGGGTTGATACCGAATCGGGCGAGGCGGGTGTGCTGCTCGGTGAGGGAGGAAGGGGTGAGGTGGGGGTCGGAGTCGCCCGCTACAATCACGAGCTCGAGTGCGCGGAAGACCTCGGCGTTCGCATCGAGATCGAGGTCGGGCGGGACGAGAGCTCCCCAGAGGACGAGGCGGTCGGCACGGACGGAGCCGCGAGCTACCCAGCGGCAGGCGGTGGCCACGCCCTGCGAGAAGCCGAGGACGACGGTGCGCGCGGGGGGCGAGACAAGCGGCTGGGTGATCTGCGCGTGGAGCGCATCCAGAAATCGGATGTAATCATCGATCTCGGATAGCCGGTCTTCGCGCGTCATCCACGAGGCGCCCACCGGCGAGTGGGCGTGCGTGCGGCCGGGTCGTTCGAAGTAGAAGCGGGAGAGCGCCTCCGGCGCCACGATGAGCCGGGCACCGTCGTTCAACGAGGTGAAGCGACGGAGGAAGCGCGCGGCGAGCTGGCCGTAGCCGTGGCACACGTACCAGAGCTCGCGCGGCTGGCCGAGTGGATCGCCGAGGGTGCAGTAGCGCGCGGTGCGCGACACCGGGATGTGATGCTCGCGGATGCTCTCCATGTGACACTCGGTATGAGTTCACCAGCTCGTGTGGACGCTGCGCACGCGTACCCGGCAGCTCCAACGAATACCCGTTACCTGCTCACCAGCTGGTGCGCCTCGATTCGGACTTCGGCGGAACGCAGCTCCGGTCGGCAGCGGACATGAGTTGCTCGGGGTCCGCGATGGGCGGCACATCCAGCGACCCGCCGTTCTGGAGCACTGTGAACGCCGGACGGCAGCGCTCGGGGAGCTCGGCGATCGTCGCGTTCAGCGAGTCCACCGCCTCATGCTGACCATCGTCGCCGAGCTCGAACGTCCCCCAATGTATGGGGATGCTGGTCGCGGCGTGCAGGAGCTGCGCGGCGTGCACGGCGTCGGCCGGCGACTCGTGCTTGCGGTGCATGTACCAGCGCGGGATGAAGGGAGCGATTGGAAGAATGGCGAGGCGGAAGCGCGCGTAGCGGCGGTGAATCAGGTTGTAGAACTTCCCCCACCCCGTGTCGCCAGCGAAGAACACCGTATCGCTACGTCCCTCGATCACGAAGCCGGCCCAGAGGCGCCGGCAGTGGTCGGTGATCGTACGCCCCGACCAGTGCTGCGTCGGCACGGCTCTTACGTGAACCCCGTCGGCAATCGGTGCTTCCTGCCACCAGTCCAGCTCCTGAGCGCCGCCGAGCCCCGCGGAACGAAGAAGCTCGCCGTTGCCGAGCCCGGTCACGAACTTCGGGTGGAACGCGCGCTCCAGACGCCGGAGAGTGGGGATGTCGAAGTGGTCGTAGTGGTCGTGACTGAGCAGGACCACGTCTATCGGTGGCAACTCGTCGAAGCGAATGCCGGGCGGCCGGAAGCGGCGCTGGCCGAGCCATGGAGCGGGCCCGACGCGCTCGGAGAACACGGGATCGGTGAGGATGTTGAGCCCGTCCATCTGGATCAGCACCGTAGCGTGGTTCACGAAAGTCACGCGAACCTCGCCGCGGCCGGCCACTCGTTCCGGAGGCGGCGGCGCGGGCGGCGTCTCTATGCGCCGCCACTCTCCGCGTCCCCGCGCGAACTGCCAGGCAATGACATCCTGCACCGCCTGCTCCTGGAAGGGCTGGATATTGTGGAAGTGCTCTCCATCGAAGTGATCGGAGATGGGACCGCGGTAGCCGGCGAGCGGCACCGTGGCGCAGCCGAGGAGGAAGAGCGCAATCCAACCGTGAGGGAATGCCCGCCGGGCGACCTCACCGACCGCCCGACGGGCACTCATGCGTCAGTTCATGCTGCTGCGTGCTGCGCGGCCGCGCCCGCGTCGGCGGGCGCGTAGATGTCGGCGCGGCTGCGCGGGATCTCCACGTGCCCATGCTCGTCGGGGCGACCGAGCAGCACCTGCGCGAGACTCAGCTTCCCGCTCGCGAAGGCATACGCCGACGCGGCCATGTAGAGGCGCCAGACACGGTACGCCTGCGAGCCGACCATCTTCTCCGCGGCATCGCGCGCGCCTTCGAGCCGGCGCACCCACTGCCGCAGCGTGAGCGCGTAGTGATCGCGCAGCGTCTCCACGTCGCGCGTCTCGAGCCCGGCGCCTTCCGCATCGCGCACCGCTTCGTCGAGCGGCACCAGCTCGCCGTCGGGAAAGACGTAGCGGTCGATGAACTTCCCCTCGCTCCAGAGGGCGCGACGGAGCCAGCGGCGCCAACCTTCGTCGCGGTCGCGCGCACGCACGATTCCGTGATTGAGGAAGAGTCCTCCCGGCTTCGTGAGGCGCGCCGCCTGCCGAAAATAGTTCGGAAGCTTCGCGCGCCCCACATGCTCGAACATCCCCACGCTTACGACTTTGTCGAAGGTGGTGCCCGGCGGGAAGTCGCGGTAATCGCGCACCTCCACGCGACAGCGCCGCTCCAACCCGTCTGCACGGATCTTCTCGCGTGCCAGCGCGGCCTGGTGTTCGCTCAGCGTTATCCCCAGCGCCTCCACTCCATAGTTGGCGGCGGCGTGACGAATGAGACCGCCCCATCCGCAACCGATGTCCAGGAGCCGCTCGCCCGGGGCGAGCCGAAGCTTGCGACAGAGGTGATCGAGCTTCGCCCGCTGCGCCGTGTCCAGGTCCTCGCTTCCGTCCGGGAAGTACGCGCACGAGTAGACGAGCGAGCGGTCGAGCCAGAGGGAGTAGAAGTCGTTGCCCACGTCGTAGTGCGAGCGCACCGCCTCCCGGTCGCGCCTTCGCGAGTGCTTGTGACCGACCACTCGGAGATGCTCGCGCCTGCGGTGGGCCTCTTCGTGCGCCGAGTCTTCGCGCGGGAGATGGCTGGCGCAGGCCGCGATACGCGCGATCTCGCGCGGTGTACCAAGACGATCGCGCAACTGCTCGGCCAATCCCGCCGCCGCTTCGATGTCGCCCTCGATGTCCACGTCGCCACGCACGTAGGCCTCGCCGAGGTGAAGCTCCGACGGCGGGAGCAGCATCCGTCTCAGGCCGCTGCTCGAGTGTATCACCAGAGTGAACGGCGGCTTCGCAGTCGATCCTGCCGCCTGCTGTGCGCTCGTGCCCAACTGAGCACCGGGTCGCTCCTCGCTTCCATCCCAGTAGCGTACGGCACAGCTGCGCGACGCTGCCGGTCCGAGGAGCATTTCCATCGCGGCGCGCGCGTGCTCGATCGCCGCTTCATCCGAGTGAGGGGCACGCTCGGAAGTCGTGCCCGACGTGGAGATCCACTCCCTGTCTGCCGACATGCTGACTTTCCTCTGACTGTATCAATCACCATCGATAGCAGCAAGCACCGGACCAGAGCGTTCGTTCGGAGTGCACAGCGCGCACACGTGGAGTGCAGCGAAGATGCATGAGCGCGCGAAGGTAGCGCGAGAACGAACCCCGCTGTACCTTGAGCACAGCTGCCTCGTCATACCAGTGTAGCCCGCGGCGCCGCAGCCGCTTCGCTCTGCCGCTCAGACATACCAGCATGCGTACGACTCTCTCCACACACCACTCCCACCCGGCGCGGTCGTCCTCTGGTCGCGCCCGCCGCTCCCGCACGCTCGGCACCACCGTCGGGACGCTAACCGCACTGTCGCTCGCCTCGCTCATTGCCATCGGCTCCGCGTGCAGCTCGGCAGCGGCACAGTCCCTTCGCGGCTCGCGGCGCGCGGTCAACAAGCCGTACCATTACGCGACGCTCCACGACCTTCCCTTCTCGCGCACTTCGCGCGACGTGAAGCGCAGCCTGCACGAGGGCTACCTCGTTCGCCTCGGCGCGAGTCCGGACTACGTGACGCACGACGTGAGCTTCCCGTACGTCACTCGCACCACGCTCACCTTCGTGCGCCGGCTCGCGGCGCAGTACCACCGCGGTTGCGGCGAGAAGCTCGTCATCACGAGCGCCGTTCGCCCGGAGTCCATGCAGCCGACCAACAGCTCCGAGTATTCGGTGCACCCGGCCGGAATCGCGGTGGACTTCCGCAAGCCGCGCAACAGCGCCTGCCTCAAGTGGCTTCGCCGCAACCTGCTCATAATCGAGAAGCGCGGCGACATCGAAGCCACCGAAGAGCATCACCCCGCGCACTTCCACGTGGTGGTGATTCCGGAGTCGTACAAGGAGTATCTGGCAGCGCGCTGAGCGGGCCACGCCATCGCCGCCCGCCGCACCACCGAAAATATCCCAAAGAGTCAGGCCGCGGCCGAGTGGCGCGGTTTTGGCATCAGGCGACCTGAACGTTAGGTTTCGGGCAGTTACTCCATTGCCGGACCATGGTTCATGACTCGCTTATTGGTGGTTGACGACGACCAGTCGCTGAGCCGCCGTGTTTCCGCAGCGCTGCGTTGGTGCGGACACGATGTGATAGAGGTTGCTGCGCCGGATGAAGTATACGCCCGCGCACTCGAGCGCCGGCACCGCCCCGATGCAGTTCTGCTCAGCGTGGCTCTCTCGCGCGCGGCCAGCCCTCCGCTCCTTCCCTCGCTGCGGCGCAGCGGCTACGCCGGACCGATTCTCGTGTGGCATCCCGGCACGGCGGCGAGCGACATAGCTCTCTCCTTTCGCCAGGGCGCCGACCAGTACATAGCGATGCCCTTCGGCATGCAGGAGCTCTTCGCCCGCGTTGACGCCTCTCTGGCACTATCCGCGCGGCGCGGACTGGCGCCGCCTCCTGCCGCGAACACGACCCGTCCCTCGCCGCAGGACGGTCGGAGTCTGTACTCCTTCGGTGGTGTAGAGGTAGACCTCGTGTCTCGCCAGGTCTATCGGCGGGGCAAGGCAGTGTGTCTCTCACCGCTCGAATTCGAGCTTCTCGCGGCGCTGCTCCGTCGCGAGGGAGCAGCCACTGCGCGCACCGACCTCCTCCGCGAAGTCTGGAATTACGGGCCGGGCGTCGTGAGTCGCACGCTCGACACGCACATCCTCAATCTTCGTACGAAGCTCGAGGATGAGCCACGCGCGCCGCGTCATATCCTCACCGTGCGAAAGGTCGGCTACCGCCTGGACGTCTGACGCAAGCCGGTGCCAGAGGCCGTCAGAGAGCTGGCGGCACCTCACGTGGATCGGTACTATGTGGAAGTGCGATCGGGGCGGCCGCTGACACGGAAGCGTGCCCGGCAGCGCTCTCGCGCACCTTTCCGGAGGTTACCCATGCCTCACCTTCGACGTGCGCTCGCTGCACTGGGCATCACGCTCGTTGCGAGCGCGTGCGCCCGAGCGGTCCGCGAGAACCCGTACCAGCCGGTAGCCGAGGACGGAGTGCTCTCCAATGGCGGACACACGGTGATCGGACGCGAAGCCCTCGCGCGCAGCGACATTCCGGTGCTCGATCTGCTTCGCTACCGCGTGCCGGGAATGAGGGTCAATCCCACCGACGACTGCCCGGAAGTGATCCTGCGCGGCAAATCCACCTTCATCACCAACTCCAGCGCGGCGATCTACGTGGATGGCGAACGGGCGGCCAACACCTGCGTTCTCTCCATGCTATCTACCTTCCACCTCGCGAGAGTGGAGGTGTACCCCGGCGGAGTACCGCCGAGTGGTTATCTGACCGACCCGTACGGCGTGATCCTGCTCTTCTCGATGAAGGGATCCGAGCCGGAGTAGCGAGAGCGGAGCGGCCGGGCGTCAGTCCCGCACGCGGAGCATCGCACCTTCTCGCGAGAGCATCACTCCGCCAGTACAGAAAAAGCCCTCCGAGGAATCGGAGGGCTTTCTCTTCACTACGACTGGCCGAAGCTGTACTTCCGACTTCAGGTACCCTGGGGATAGCCAGCCGGGCAGGTCACGCCCTTCTGCGAATCCCAGTAGATCCGCGTGTGGAAGTCGTCCGGTCCCTGACGCGCGACCGCGGCGGCAACGTTGGCGCCGTTGGCCTGCGTCTCGGTGGTGGAGTAGTAGTAGCGACGCGGCACGAAGTCCACGATCGCAGCCGGCCCTGGCTTGATAGTCTCCGGCTGGCAGGTGCGACGCCACTCGGCCCACGCCTGGCCACCATCGCCGACGAAGGCGATCCACTTCTGGAGGCCGATCTGCTTCAGACCATCCACGCCACCCTTGTACGCAACCGCGGGGTCGCTGAGGTAGTCGTTGATCGCGCCCTCATCGGTGACTCCCCACTGCTCCATCGAGGAACGGATTCCCTCCTCGTAGAAGCCCTTCGCCTGCGCCTGACTGAGACCGCCCCAACCGCGCTGGGCCGCCTCGGCCTTGATGAAAGCAACTTCGGCGTAGGTCATGAAGTACGACGGACGCGCGGCGTTGGCCGGGCTGCCGAAGTACCCGTTCGTCGTCTGACCGCCGTAGAAGATCTCGCCCGGACGCGACGCGATCTTGGCGAACTTGCCGGCCGAATCCGCGGAGAGGCCGTTCGGCATTCCGCCGTAGCCGCCGGGATAGAGGCTGGAATCCTGCACCGGCTGCGCGAAGATCGGCATGCGCGGATCGTCGGTCGCGATGAGGATGTCCATCAGCGTGCGCGACATGCGGTGGTCGTCACGCGTCTGGAAGTTCACCGTCCACGGGTTGTCCACGATGCCGTCGCCCGGCCACGGGATCGTTGCAGCGTCGGCGTTGCTCGTGAACACGCCACCAGGCGCGTTGAGCGCCGCCTGGATCTGCGCCGCAGCGGTGGTCGGATCGACATTCGAGAGACGCATCGCGAAGCGGAGACGGAGGGAGTTGGAGAACTTCTCCCACGCCTCGAAGTCGCCGCCGTAGATCGGATCGGCGCTGCCGAGCCCAGTGCCCGTTGCACCGGCCAGTGCCTGCGTGGCCTGGTCGAGCGTCGCGAAGAAGCCATCGTAGATGTCCTTCTGCGCGTCGTACGTGGGTAGCAGAGCCCCATCCTCGTCGTCGCCGTTCAGGGCGTCGGAGTAGGGGATGTCGCCGAAGCTGTCGGTGATGTAACCGAAGCCATAGGTCTGGAGGACCATGGCAGGCGCGGAGATGCCCGGCTTCCCGAGCTCCTCGCCAGCTTCGATCACCTTCTCCAGGTCCTCGAGCTCGGTCACGTAAGGGTTGTCGAAGCTGCCAGTGGTCTGTGCTGCCCCGAGTCGGACGTAGCGGTCCTCGTCGGGGTAGAAGACCTCACCGAAGTGCTGCGCGAGCCACTCGGTCTGGCGGAGGTTGTAGCCGCTGCCGATCCAGCGCTGTGCGGTGGTGCTCACCGCGCGCGTGAAGAGCGCGCCTGGAGGCGCCTCGGTCGGGCTGTTCGGATTCTGGTTGAGACCCGTCAGGTCGCCGCACGCCGCCACTCCTATGGCGAGCGCGCCTGCCGTGGCCACCCCAGCGAGAATATTCCTTTTCATCGTAGTAGTCTCTCCACAGAGGTTGGTTACGGCGTGACCCGAAGGTTGATGCCGAGGCTGCGGGCATTGGGAAGCGCCGCGAACTCCATCCCCTGGAAGTTGCCGTTGGAGTATGCGAACTCGGGGTCGATGTTCGGAACGTCGGTGCTGAGCCAGAGGTTGCGGCCCACGAACGAGAGGTTGATGGACTGCGCGCGCAGCTTGTTCGCGATCGACTCGGGGATATCATAGCCGACCCGCAGCTCGCGCAGCTTCACGTAGCTCGCGTCGTAGGTGTACTCCTCGTGGAGCGGGAAGAGACCGTTCTGGAAATAGTACTCCGAGGTCACGATGACCTTGTTCGGCTCTCCGGTGTCCACGTCGATTCCGTCGACGATGATTCCCGGCTCGGCGATGGAAATTTCGCGGCCGCGGAGCGACGACTTGAACACGCCGGCATACTCGCCGAACATGTTACTCACACTGTAGAGGCTTCCACCCTGATGGAAGTCGAATAGAACGCCGAGGGAGAACTGCTTGTAGCGGAAGTCGTTGCTCCAGCCGCCCACCCAGTCGGGCTCCACCTTTCCGAGAACCTTGCGATCACCGAGCACCGGGAGTCCGTCCTGCACGAGCTTGTTGCCCTGGTCGTCGCGGGCGTACGAGTAGCCCCAGATCACGCCGAAGGGACCGCCCTTGCGCGCCTGCAACTCGGCGTACCAGGTGCCACCCAGCACCACCGACTCGAGGTCGCCGTAGAGGTCTACCACCTCGCTCCGGTTGGCCGCGTAGTTGAAGCCCGTCGTCCACTCGAAGTCGTTCGTGCGGACCGGGGTCGCCGCGATGCGGCCCTCGAAGCCGTGGTTCCGGATCTCACCCGCGTTGATCGCCTTGCTCGTGAAGCCCGAGGCCGGCGACAGCGTGAGGTTGATGATCTGGTTCTTGGTGGTCTTCGTGTAGTAGGTGGCATCCACCGTTACACGATTGTCGACGAAGCCCAGCTCGAGCCCGACCTCGCCGGCCGTCGTGACCTCCGGCTTCAGGTTCGGGTTGGCGATGCTGTTGGCGAGCGTGTACTGCGGAAGCGCGCCGAACTTCGTGGAGAAGCCGTCGTACGTCGTGTTGAGCTGATAGACGTCGGCGTCGTTACCCACGCGCGCCAGCGATCCGCGGATCTTGGCGTACGAGAGGATGTTCGACTCGAGCGACGGGATCGCGTCGGTGAGAACCACCGAGGTGTTAACCGACGGGTAGAAGTAGGAGTTGTTCTGCTTGGGGAGAGTGGACGACCAGTCGTTGCGGGCCGTTCCCTCCACCGTCCACCAGCCATCCCAGGTGAACGCCGCGGTGCCGTACACGCTGTTGACCTGGCGGCGCGAGAGATACTGCTGGTTGCTCGGCGTCACCGCGGCGTTCGACACGTTGTAGATGTGCGGAACGGAGATTCCGTCCACCGCCACCGAGTTCGAGTTGTACGTCTCGTAGCGGCGGCCGGCGCCCGCCATGGCGGTCAGGTTCAGGCGCGACGTCACATCCTTGTCGGCCGTGAGCATGAACGTCGAGGTGTTCTGCGCCTTCTCGTTCTGGAAGTTCGTGAACGAGCCCGCGTAGGCCGGGTTGCCGAAGTTGATGTTGCCGCCCGAGTAGGCTTGCGACGCGCGGAAGTTGTAGTTGTTGGTTCCCGCGCGAACCATCCCGCGGAGCCAGTCGGTGAACTGGTAGTCGGCCGAAGCGCTCACGATCAGCTGCTTGCGGCGATCGTACTCCGGGTTCTCGTAGACCAGCCAGAACGGGTTGTTGTGGAAGTTGTAGTTCCAGTTGAACTGTTCGCCGTCGGCATCCCAGTAGTTGCGCAGCGCGTCCATGTCGACCTGGCGGCCGAACCAGATGAACTGCTCGAGGATGCCGGTGTTGTAGCCCACGCCCGGACGGTTGCGACCGTTGTTCGTGAGGTACTGGATCGTGGCGTTCGTGGTGAGCCTGTCGCCGATCTTCAACTGACCGGAGAGCGAGCCACTGAGCTTGTTCCAGCTGCTGTTGGGGATGTAGCCGTCCTGCTGCGTGTTCCCCACCGACAGACGCGCGTTGGCGCGGTCGGTACCGCCGGAGAAGGCGAGCGAGTTGGTGAGCGTCTTACCCGTGTTGAAGAAACTTTCCACGTTGTCGGGGTGCGCTACCCAGGGCTGCTGCGGACCGGTGAACTGGTCGATCGGCTGCCCATCGAGACGGGGCCCCCAGCTCTGGTCGGCGCCGTCGTTCACGCCGCCGTTCTGACCATCCACCCAGCTGAACTTTCCAGCGGCACCCTGGCCGTAGAGGTTCTGGTAGTCGGGAAGGACGCTCGGCGTCTCCCAGCTGTAGGTGGAGCTGAAGGAGGTGCTGATCTTCCCGTCGGTCGCGCGCCCCTTCTTGGTGGTGATGACGATCGCGCCGTTGGCCGCCTGCGAACCGTAGATCGCCGCGGCGTTCGGACCTTTGAGGACGGTCATCGTCGCGATGTCGTTCGGATTGATGTCGGCGAGCGTGTTGCCGAAATCGATCGAGCCGCTCTGCGGGCCGCCGCCACCGGGGTGACCGCCGCGGTTGTCGTTGAAGACGGGCACACCGTCCACGATGACCAGCGGCTGGTTGTTGCCGGCCAGCGAGCTGGCACCACGGATCACGATACGAGTGGCGCCGCCCTGTGTTCCGCCGGCGGTGATGCTGACGCCGGAGACCTTCCCCTCGAGCTGGTTGAGGACGTTGGGGTCCTGCGTCCGGTTCAGCGTCTCACTGCTGACCTGCTGCTGCGCGGTACCGAGCTGACTCTTCTCCCGCTGCACGCTCATACCGGTGATCACGATACCGGTGAGCTGGGTGGGAGCGGCCACCAGCACGAAGTCCTGCTGGACGTCCTCTCCGGGCTTGAGAGTCAGCTGCATGCTCTTCGGCTGGTAGCCCACCCGCCGCGCGGTCAGAGTGACCACGCCGTTGGCCTTATCGGCCGGCACTGAAACTCGGAACGCTCCTTCTGCGTCCGAGTAGGTACCCAGGTTGAGCGTGCCGATCGCCACGCTGGCGGACTGGATGGGTGCACCAGCCTCCGTCAGTACGCGGCCGGAAATGACGACTGGCTGCTGCGCGTGCGCGAGTGCCGGCGACAATCCGGCTGCCACGCAAACAGCTATGGCCAGTCTGCGAACGAGACTCGTCATAGGACGATTCACCTCCAACTGAGTGAGGAAGACGAGTGACCCCGTCGGGGGACTGGACGGAGCGAAGCGAGGCCGCGTGGAATCGGCGAGTGCCTCTCGCTGGAGCAGCCTCTGGATTAATGTCGCCTTGCCCTACCCGCATCGCAGCGCCCGCTCGCGCGCTTCGAGCAAACTTGACACAACCTTGACATCACTGCTGAAACCCCTTGCACCTGCTTCGCCACCGGGATCGGGGAGCACGCGCGCACGAGCTCGCGCCCCACGCGGCACGGCCTATGGCGGGCGCCGGCGGCATCTGGTAATGTTGGGCTTCCGCAGTTCAGGGATGTCCGGAGATTCGCTGCAGTGCTGGTCTGCTCCCCTCACCGCTCTCCAACGAGGCTCGAATGCGTGCCAACCGGTTCGTCATCCCAGTCCTGATCCTCCTCCTCTCGGCGTGCGCATCGTCGGGCACCAAGGGCAGCTCCGAGCAGCGGCGCGACCGGAACGTCATCACCAGAGACGAGATCACGCGCTCCGCGGAGCACAGCGCGCTGAATCTCATCCGCTCGCTGCGTCCGGGGATGCTCACTGATCGCGGCAAGACCTCCATCGCCAACAATGATCCGGGCATAGTGGTCTTCCTCAATGACCAGCGGTACGGAGACCTCTCCTCGCTGGATGGGATCGAAGCCAACTCGATCGAGGAAATCCGCTTCATCGACGCGGCGCAGGCACAGCAGCGCTACGGCATGGGCTACCCGCAGGGAGTGATCCTGGTAACCAGCAGGAGCAGGTAGCCGGCGAAGACGGGTCGCGGTCCGAGCGGACCGCGACCCGCCTTCGCGCGCTACCGGCTCGACTGGCACCGGCTCTATGGGCACGCGGCTCTACGAGCTGCGGCTCAGCGGGAGGCGGCGCGGAGCTCCTTCGCGTCGTCTGGCACAGCGCCAACGCGCCGGGTCGCCTTCCCCGCTCTCTCGAGTCGCGCGAGAAGCAGCTTGTTGAGCGCTCCGATGTACGCCTCGGCGGTCGCCATTATCACATCCGTGTGCACGCCATAGCCGCTGAACACGTGCGCGCGGCGGTCGCCGGTGGCCGCGATTCGCTGTGACGGCCGGCTCTCTGCCGCTGGCGTGTACTCCTTGAGGCGCATTGTCACCTCGCCCACGGCGTCGAGCCCCTCCGTGATGGAGTTCACGCTGAACTCCACCAGCTCAGCACCGCCGCTCGCGCCATCGGGATCGTCGGCCTCGACGATCTCCTGAATCGTCCGGCATACCGCATCCACGGCACCGCTCCCCTGCGCCGAGCCCGCGCGCAGCTTCCCGTCGGGACCGCGCAGGCGCACTATAGCGGTGGGCATGAGATGCGTGCCGCACGTGACGGCCGCGTGCTCTAGCGCGTAGATGGTCACCGGCCTGCGCGCCTCGCCCGACACGATCGCTTCGATATCGCGCTCGTCGAGAACCTTCTTCCTGTCTGCGATCTCCTTGAAGCGCGTGAAGGCGTGGCGCAGCTCATCGTCTGCCAGCTCGTAGCCCATGGCCGCGAGGTGCTTGCGGAAGGCGTGACGCCCCGAGTGCTTGCCGAGCACGAGGATGTTGCCGTCCAGCCCCACCGTCTCGGCGCTCATGATCTCGTAGGTGAGCCGGTTCTTGAGCACACCATCCTGGTGGATCCCGGCTTCGTGCGCGAAGGCATTGGCGCCCACGATCGCCTTGTTGGGCGGGACGTGCACGCCAGTGCACGACGAAACGAGTCGCGATGTGCGCGCCAATTCCGTGCTGTCTACGGCGCTCTCCATACCATAGTAGGAGCGGCGCGTCTGCAGCGCCATCACCACCTCCTCGAGCGACGCGTTCCCCGCCCGCTCTCCGATCCCGTTCACCGTGCACTCCACCTGCCGCGCCCCCGCGCGCACGCCCGCGAGCGAGTTGGCCACCGCGAGCCCGAGATCGTCGTGGCAGTGCGTGGAGACCGTCACTTCACGCTCGCCCACGACGCGCTCGCAGATGCCACGGATGAGCGCCGCGTACTCGTCGGGCGTGGCGTAACCCACCGTGTCGGGGATGTTGAGCGTGGTCGCTCCGCTCTCCACGGCGGCGCGCAGCACCTCGTGCAGAAACTCCGGATCCGACCTGCTCGCGTCCTCCGGCGAGAACTCCACGTCATCGCACAGCCCCCGTGCGTAGCGCACCATGGATGCGGTGGCCTCGAGCACCTGCGAGCGCGTCATGCGCAGCTTGTGCTCGAGATGGATGTCCGACGTAGCGAGGAAGACGTGAATCCTTCTCCGCGAAGCGCCGGCGGTGGCGCTGCTGCACCTGTCGATGTCGTCCTTGTTCGCGCGCGCCAGCCCGCAGATGATCGGCCCGTCGCTGGTACCGACCTCCCTGGCTATGGTATGCACGGCCTCCCAGTCGCCTGGCGATGCCGCGGGAAACCCCGCCTCGATGATGTCCACGCCGAGCCGCGCCAACTGCCGCGCCACCTCGAGCTTCTCCTCGAGCGTCATGGTGCAACCGGGCGCCTGCTCTCCGTCGCGGAGGGTGGTATCGAAGATTCGGATTTGAGATTGGGGCATGATTGGAAAGGGTAAAAGGGGACAGGAAGCAGGAAGCAGGAAGCAGGTATCGGCTTCCTCGATCACCGTCATCCCCGCGAAAGCGGGAATCCATGTTACTCAGCCGAGAATGGATCCCCGCTTGCGCGGGGATGACGGACTATGAGGTGGTTCCTGTTTCCCGTTTTCTGCTTCCTGTCCTCTTCATCCTCTCCCTCAGCCCCCTCCCCACCCTCTCGATCTCATGTCCCGCTTCACGCACGCGCATGGCGGTGAAGTCGGGGCGGCCGGCGGCGTTCTCGGCGATCCATGACGTGGCGAAGGAGCCGTCGCGGATTTCGGCAAGCAGTTGGCGCATGGTGGAGCGGGTGCGGTCGTCCACGACTCTCGGGCCGGCG
>DASSOX010000006.1:0-12524 GCA_035700125.1 Gemmatimonadaceae bacterium | reverse complement strand
CATGTACGTCACCGAGCGCTGGCTCGGTGGAATGCTCACCAACTTCCAGACCGTCAAGAAGCAGGTCCGCCGCCTCAAGGATCTCGAGGCGGGTAGCGAGGAGGGCGGCGCCTTCCAGGACTACACGAAGAAAGAGCAACTCATGATGTCCCGCGAGCGCGACAAGCTCGGCAAGTACCTCTCGGGCATCAAGAACATGAACCGGCTCCCTGGCCTCATGTTCGTGATCGACTCCAAGAAGGAGAAGATCGCCGTCACCGAGGCGAACAAGCTCGGTATCCCAATCGTCGCCATCGTGGACACCAACGCCGATCCCGATCTCATCACCGTGCCGATCGCCGGCAACGACGATGCGATCCGCTCGGTGGAGCTCCTCACCCGCGCCATCGCCGACACCGTCGAGGAGGCGCGTCGCGAGGCGCCCAAGCGCGAGGAAGTCGAGGAAGAGAGCGAAGGTCCCACGACCTACAGCTCCGACCGTGGCAGCGAGCCGGCCGATGACAGCGAGCGCCGTCGCCGCCGTCGCACGCGCCGCCGCCGGGCGAAGCCCGAAGCGATCGCCGCGCGGCTCAAGACCACTGGTGAGGAGCACGGCGAGGGCGCCGAAGCAACCCCCGCTCCTCGTGTGGCGCGTTCCGAGGCGCCAGCCAAGGCACCGGAGTCGCCCGCTGCTCCAGAGGCCAACGCGCAGACCGAGAGCGCAGAGTAGGTTGGCCAGCAGGCCCGCGGGCTATGCCGCCAGCGGACCTCGAAGTAAACTGTATACGCCGCCGGCCCAGTGTCGGCGGCGTTCTCACGAAACCTGAGCACGACGGCAGAGATACGGGCCGCCGGGCATGCGAGACGCGCGCGATCGACTCCGCGCGGAGGAAGATGATCATGGCTACTACGACGTTCACCGCGAAGGAAGTCCAGGAGCTGCGCCAGCGCACCGGGGCCGGGATGATGGACTGCAAGAAGGCGCTCACCGAGACCGGCGGCGACATGGACAAGGCGGTCGAGCTCCTCCGCACCAAGGGGATCGCCAAGGCCGAGAAGCGCGCCGGCCGCGAGGCCGCCGAAGGGCAGATCGGCAGCTACGTCCACCACAACGGCAAGATCGGCGTCATCGTGGAGGTCAACTGCGAAACCGATTTCGTAGCGCGTAATCCGGAGTTCA
Organism: Gemmatimonadaceae bacterium; assembly: GCA_035700125.1. Classification (GTDB taxonomy): domain Bacteria; phylum Gemmatimonadota; class Gemmatimonadetes; order Gemmatimonadales; family Gemmatimonadaceae; genus JADGGM01. The sequence continues at coordinate 11,365 of DASSOX010000006.1, read as the reverse complement.
AGGAGCTGGTCAAGGAGATAGCTCTCCATATCGCCAGCGCCGCTCCGCTCGCGGTCGACAAGGAAGACGTGGATCGGGAAGCGGTGGAGAAGGAGCGCCGGATCTACGAGCAGCAGGTCCGCGAGAGCGGGAAGCCGGAGAACATCATCCCGAAGATCGTGGACGGTAAGGTGGAAGCCTACTACAAGCAGGTCGTCCTCCTCTCGCAGGAGTGGATCCGCGATCCCAAGAAGACCATCGGCGACCTCGTGAAGGAGGCCTCCGCCAAGATGGGTGAGAACATCGTGGTGCGCCGCTTCGCCCGCTTCCAGATGGGCCAGGAGTAGGACGCGAGTGTCCACCACCGAGCCCCACTACGGCAGGATCCTCCTCAAGCTCTCCGGCGAAGCGCTCGCCGGAGCGCGGGGGATCGGCTTCGACTTCGCAACGCTCGAGCGCTTCGCGCAGGAAGTGAAGGACGTCGTCGACCTGGGCGTCAGCATGGGTCTCGTGATCGGTGGCGGCAACATCGTGCGCGGCTCGCAGCTCTCGCAGCTCGGGATGGACCGGGTGAGCGCCGACTACATGGGAATGCTCGGCACCGTCATCAACGCGCTCGCCATGCAGGACGCGCTCGAGAAGAAGGGCGTGGATACGCGGGTGATGACCGCGATCCGCATGGAGGAGGTGGCCGAGCCGTACATCCGCCGCCGCGCGCTGCGGCACTTCGAGAAGGGGCGCACGGTGATCTTTGCGGGCGGAACGGGGAATCCGTACTTTTCCACCGATACCGCCGCTGCGCTGCGCGCCATCCAGATGAAGGCCGACGTCATCATCAAGGCGACCAGCGTGGACGGCATCTACTCGGCCGATCCCAAGAGGAACCCCGATGCCGAGTTGTACGAGAAGCTGAGTTACCGCGATGTGATAGTGCAGGGGCTGGGCGTCATGGACCAGACGGCCATCACGCTCTGCGCGGAGAATCATCTCCCGCTCATAGTGCTGAACCTCAAACACAAAGGTGCAATCGCCAACGCCGTTCGGGGCGAGCGCATCGGGACCATCGTCCAATGAGCTCGATCGCAGAGATTTTAAAGGAGTGCCGTTCCTCCATGGACAAGGCCGTGGAGAGCTCCCGCCGCGAGTTCAACAGCATCCGGGGCGGCAAGGCATCTTCGTCGCTTCTCGATACCGTGCGCGTGGAGGCGTACGGGCAGTCCATGCCGATGTCGCAGGTGGCCAGCGTCTCCGCACCGGAGCCGCGGCTCCTGCTCGTTACGCCGTGGGACAAGGGCCTAGCTCAGGCGATCGAAAAGGCGATCCGCGACTCCGATCTCGGCCTCAATCCCGCCAGCCAGGGCGGCGTGATACGCGTGCCGGTCCCGGCGCTCAACGAAGAGCGCCGCCGCGACCTCGCGAAGATCGTGCACAAGCTCGCCGAGGAAGGACGCATCGCCGTGCGACACGCCCGCGGCAACGCGCGCGACGCGGTAAAGAAGCTCGACAAAGTCTCGGAAGACGAGAAGAAGCTCGCCGACAAGGAATTGCAGAAACTCCACGACGACCACATGGCGCGCATCGAGGAGCTGGTGAAGTCCAAGGAAGCGGAGATAATGGAGGTGTGAGCACCACACCGGCCGCCGCTTCGACCGCGTGACGGCGTAGTGGCACTCTCGAATCTGGCCGCTCGCGTCATCTTCGCGGTCATCGCGATTCCCATCGTCCTCCTGCTCGTCTACCTGGGCGGGCTCCCTCTGGCGATCCTTCTCGCCGCCGCCGCCGGCCGCGCCGCGTGGGAGTATTACGGCATCGCGGAAGCCGCGGGCGCGCGCCCGATGGCCATCACCGGCACCATGATATCGGCGGCCATCCCGCTGGCAGTCTATGGCTACCAGATCGGCAGCTTCCATCCGCCGGTGCTCACCCTGGCGGCGACGATCACGCTGATAGTATTCGCGCTCGCCATCTGGTGGCGCGGCGTTGACGAAAACCCGACGGCCGCCGTCGCGACCACGTTGTTCGGCGCCGCGTACACGGGCGGTATGCTCAGCTTCGCGTACGGACTTCGCTATCACAACTACGCCGTCGGCGCGGCGGCGGGGTTGGCGCTGGTGCTCTATCCGCTCCTTCTGACCTGGACCTCCGACACCGCGGCGTACTTCGTGGGCCGAGCGCTCGGGAAGCGGAAACTCATCCCCTCGGTGAGCCCGGGGAAAACGGTGGCCGGCGCCGTGGGCGCCCTTGTAGCGAGCGTGGTGGTGAGCTGGATCTACGCGCGCTACGTGCTTCCGCCCTTCGCCCGGCTCTCGATGCTTACCTGGCAGGCCATCCTCTTCGGAATCGTGATGAGCGTGGCGGTGCAGATCGGCGATCTGGCGGAGTCGCTCATCAAGCGTGACGCGAAGGTGAAGGACAGCTCGCAGCTCATCCCGGGACATGGCGGAATGCTCGACCGTATCGACAGTCTCCTCTTCGCGATCCCTGTCGCGTATCTCGTCCTCACCTTCCCGCACATGTTCTTCCCGGTCAACAGATGATGCCGGATGTAGACGGGAAGCGCGGTGTCGCGATACTTGGCTCTACCGGCTCCGTGGGGACTACGGCGCTCCGCGTGCTGCAGCGCCACCAGGACCGCTTCCGAGTCGCGGCACTCACGGCCTTCTCCAACGCGGCGTTGCTCAGAGAGCAGGCCGCGCAGTTTCACCCGGCTTTCCTCGGCGTCGTCGGAAGTGCCGATGATGCGCTCGATGGCTGGATGTGCGGCCCCGACTGCCTGGTGCAGGCCGCGCGGCGAGACGATGTGGACATAGTCATCAACGCCGTGGTGGGGGCCGCCGGACTCGATGCCACGCTGGCGGCTGTAGGCGCGGGGAAGCGCGTGGCGCTGGCGAACAAGGAGACGCTCGTCATGGCCGGGCCGCTCGTCCTCGACGAGTGCCGGAAGGGCGGGGGCGAGATCGTTCCCGTAGACAGCGAGCACAGCGCCATCTTGCAGTGCCTGGCGGGCCGCTCCACGAGGGATGTGCGGCGGCTCATCATCACCGCCTCGGGCGGTCCGTTCCGCGAGTGGCCGCGCGAGCGTCTGGCGCGCGCCACCGTGGCCGACGCCCTGCATCATCCCACCTGGAGCATGGGGCGCAAGATCACCGTGGACAGCGCGACGCTAGCGAACAAGGCGCTCGAGGTGATCGAGGCGCACTTTCTCTTCGGGATGTCGTACGAGCAGATCGAGGTGGTGGTGCATCCACAGAGCGTGGTCCATTCGTTCGTCGAGTTCGTGGACGGCAGCGTGCTGGCGCAGCTCGGTGTGCCCAGCATGGAGCTCCCGGTGCTGTATTCGCTCACGCACCCAGAACGCCTGGGAGACACGGGTGTACCACCCTTCGACCCGGTGGAGCTGGGTCCACTGACCTTCGAGCGGGCCCGCTACGCGGACTTCCCGGCGCTCCGGGCCGGAGTGGAGGCGGGGCGGAGGGGCGGAGCGGCGCCAGCGGTTTTCAACGCGGCCAACGAACAGGCCGTGGCGCTCTTTCTCGAGGGCCGGATCGGCTTCCTCGACATCCCGCGCACGATCAATGCGGCTCTTGACGCGCTCGGCGACAGCGATGGCAGCAACCGCGACGCTCTCCTCATGGCCGATGAGTGCGCTCGCCGTAAAGTGAGAGAGATGTTCGGATGCTAGAAGTTCTAAGGTCCCTCCTCGCGATCGTGGTCGTCTTCGGCATCGTGATCTTCGTCCACGAGTTGGGGCACTTCCTCGCCGCCAAGGCCGTCGGCGTTTATGCGCCGCGTTTCTCGATCGGCTTCGGGCCCCGACTCTGGAGCCGGAAGTGGGGAGAAACCGAGTACATCATCGCCGCACTGCCACTGGGCGGCTACGTGCGCATGGCTTCGAAGGAAGACGAGTCGATGGCGCTCATCGAAGGCGGTGGAGAACAGCCGGCGTCGGGGATGGTAGACGCCGACGACGACACGCCGAAACCGCGCTGGTACGACCCGAATGCTATGGCGCCTTTCGGCCCCAAACCCGTGCCCGCGAACCGCTGGTTCGAGTCGAAGTCGCTTCCGGCGCGGCTCATGATCATGCTCGCCGGCGTGACCATGAACATGCTCCTCGGCTTCGTGGTGCTGGCGGGACTCACGCTCTCGAGCGGCGAGTCGGTGATCCTCACGCGGGTCGTCGGAGTGGTGCGCGAGCTGGCGGGCGCGCCGGCGCTGGCGCGCGAGATCTCGCCGGGCGACACGATCGTGGCGGTGGATGGCAGCGCGGTCGGAAGCTGGAACGACATTCTCGCTCAGATCGACACCGGGCACGGCGACGCGGTGACGATCACCACGCAGCGCGGAATGCCGGTGTCAATCCCGATAAGCGGGAAGCGCGGCAGCGCGAACGGCGTGACGCGCGAGCAGCTCGCCTACGCCATCCAGCCCTACTTCGCGCCGGTCATCGACGAGGTGCTACCCGGAAGCCCGGCCGCGCACGCGGGGCTCGCGGGCGGCGACAGTGTGGTGACGGTGAACGGGAAGAACGTGACCAGCTGGGCACAGCTCGTGAACATCATCGAGGGGTCGCCGGGGCAGGAGCTCACGCTGACCGTAGCGCGCGGCGACGCGATGAAGACCATCACGGTCACCCCCGACTCGCTCCCGCAGCCCGACCCGATCAGCGGGAAAACCGAAACGGTGGGGAAGATCGGCGCACAGGCACGGGCAGTCGCCGACCGAAAGCCGGTGTCGGTGGGCACCGCGATTTCCGCGGGGTGGGACCAGACCTGGGCGATCGCCGGCGCGGTAGTCGGCTACGTGCAGCAACTCTTCACCGGTCAGATCTCGATCAGCAAGCTCAATGGGCCGGTGGCCATCGGTCGCGCCAGCGTTACGGCGGCCAAGCAGGGGCTCGACAGCGTTCTTTACCTCATCGCGATCCTGAGCGTCAATCTCGCGGTGTTCAATCTGCTCCCCATTCCGATACTCGATGGCGGGCAGATAGCGGTGAACCTGGTGGAGGCGGTGAAGGGCGGCTCGCTGAGCACTCGCACCCGTGAGTACCTGCTCCGCTTCGGCCTCGCCGCGATCGCACTCCTCTTCGTGATCGTGCTCTACAACGACATTGCGAGTCTGGTGAGGAGTCTCCTCGGTCTCTGACGTTCACCGACGTGCGCCATACCGCATTCGCCGCAACGCTTTCGATAGTCCTGCTGGCCGCGCTCGCTCCTCGGGCGATACGCGCCCAGCAGGGTGCGTATCGCTTCGGGATCACCAGCTCTGGCGACAGCACCTTCGCCTTCCCGCTCGCGCGCAACGAGTGGGTGAAGAAGGGGATGCGTGGAATCGCCGTGGATCCGGCGCGGCACGACGCGCTCATCGCGCGCTTCGTGGTCACTCGCGTGGGGCGCGACAGCGCCGTGGCGCTCGTGACGGGGCAGACCACGCGGATGACGACCGATTTCGTGGCGCTGCTCGAGCGACCGTCGAAGCCGTGGTACCTGAGGCCCACATTCTGGCTGGGCGGAGTCTTCGGCGCGATAATCGGAGTCGTGGCGTCGCGCTGAACGCCGCGGCGCCGCAGGGCGCCAGGTCCATGCGTCAGTCGCTACGGCGGTCGCAGAAGAGGCGCACGCGCTCGTGATGCGGCGCGTCGGCCTTGACGGTGAGATCGGCGCGATAGTCGGCGCAGTAGCTGGCCGACACGTGAAGCGAGTACGGGCCCACCGGCAGCACTATCGGTGTATTGTTTCGAGCCGTGCCGCTCGCCACTTCCTTCCCACCGGTCAACATCACCGTCCAGCGCGCGTCGTCCGGCTTCGCATCGATCACGAGGTAGCCGCATGGCCGCGGTTCGAGCGTCACGCTCGTGCGACCGTCTGCGCGTATGCGCACGGTGACGTCGTCCGTCGCGGTCGGGCAACCTTCGATGGACGCGACCGTGGCGCTCACCGTATGCGCGCCCGCCGCGATGTCGTCGCGGCGCAAGCTGCCGGTGCCAGCCACCTTCCCATCCACGCGCACTTCGGCGCCCTCCGGCGCGCTCACCTGGAGTATCGGCTTCGGTGCCGGCGGCGCCGTCGTCACGGAGGTGGTGTCGGTATCGGGCGGCGCCACCGCGATCGGCGGAAGAACCGCCGGCGTGGCGCTGCTCTCCGCGCGTGCGCCGGTGCTGTCGGGGCCCGGAGCAGCAGAGGGCGTGGCGTAGCGGAGCCCGAAGGCTATCAGTACGATCGCCGCCACTCCTGCGAGGAGCGCCAGTAGCGTGGAGCGGCTGCCGTGCCTCCGGAAGATGGCGGGGACACGCGAGCTCCACGCGGCGCGCACGCCGCCCATCGGCGTGGACATCACCACGGTGGCGTCGCCGTCCGGAGTGGTGGCCTTGTCGAGGACGGCGAGCTCGGAATACAACGCATCGCCCGATGCGTAGCGGTCGTCGGGCGACTTCTCGAGACACTTCAGGATGGCCCGTTCGGTTGCGCGCGATATCGCCGGGTTCAACGATCTGGGTCGCGGCGGCGGCTCCTCCACGTGCTGGCGGGCGATCTCGTACCAGTCCTCCCCCTGGAAGGGAAGAACCCCGGTGGCCGCCTTGAAGAGCGTGACGCCGAGCGAGTAGATGTCCGCGCGACCATCGAGCACCTGCCCGCGCGCCTGTTCGGGCGAGAAGTACTGCGGGGTGCCCACGACCATGTTTGTGCCGGTCTGCTCCACGTAGCCGCTCACTGCGCGCGCTATCCCGAAGTCGGCCACCACCGCGTTGCCGTGCTCGTCGAAGAGAATGTTGTCGGTCTTCACGTCGCGGTGAATCACCCCTTCGCGGTGAGCGAAGGCGAGCGCCGCTGCCACGTCCATCCCCATGCGGATGAGCAGCGGTTCCGGAAGAGTCCCCATCGTCTTGAGCCGATCGTCGAGCACGTTCGGCAGGTAGTCCATGACGAAGTAGACGGCCTGGTCTTCCCGACCCACCGCCAGGATGCGAATGATGTTCGGGTGGCGGAGCTTGGCGGCCATGGACGCCTCGCTCCGGAAGCGCGCCTCGAAGGATTCCTCGCCGGCGTACTGCGGCTTGAGGACCTTGATGGCTACGGGGATGTCGAGCTCGGGGTCATAGCCCTTGTAGACCCAGGCGAAGCCGCCGGAGCCGATCAGCGAGTCTATGCGGAATCGTCCGAGGTGACGACCTAAGTATCGCTCAGGCAAGGAGGAGAGACTTTACAGGGGCCGAGGAGGGGAGTAAATTCCTGTGCTTCAACGAATTCGGCTCAGCGGGGCGGCACGTCTGGAGAATATACAATAATGGCGTTCGTTAAATCAGGGATAATTGAAAAGTACGGGACGCACGAGGGGGACACGGGCTCCACGCGTGTTCAGGTAGCGGTTCTCACGGAGCGAATCAACTATCTGACGGAGCACTTCCGGACCCATAAGAAGGACAATCATGGCCGTCGCGGTCTGCTTAAGATGGTTGGCAAGCGCCGCCGGCTCCTCGATTATATGAAGCGGACCGATCTTGGGGGATACCGTCAGCTCATCAATGAGCTCGGGCTCCGCCATTAATCCATCGGTAAGCTCCTATCGCGCGGGCGCCCGCTCTGTGGCCCCCGCGCGTTTTGTGTTCCCGAAACGAAACGAGCAAACATGCAACGCGTAGAGACAGAATTCGCCGGCCGTAAGCTGGTGATCGAAACCGGCCGGATGGCGAAGCAGGCGGCGGGATCCGCCATGGTGCAGTACGGCGATACCATGGTGCTCGCTGCCGTGACCGTGAGCGACTCGGTCAGCACCCTGCCATTCTTCCCCCTCACCGTCGAGTACAAGGAGCGCTCGTACGCCGCGGGGAAGATCCCCGGCGGCTTCATCAAGCGCGAAGGGCGCCCGCGTGACGAGGAGATCCTCTCCGCACGCATCGTGGATCGCACGATCCGGCCGCTCTTCCCCGAGGGCTTCAAGAACGAGGTGCAGGTCTTCCTGTACGTCATCTCGGCCGACCAGGAAAACGACCCCGACGTCCCGGCGCTTCTCGCCGCGTCGTTCGCGCTCAACTCGTCGAAGATCCCCTTCCTCGGACCCGTCGCCGGCGTGCGCCTCGGACGGCTGCAGGACAAGTGGGTGGTGAATCCCACCTTCCAGCAGCTCGAGTTCAGCGACATGGACATCATAGTCGCCGGCACCAAAGACTCGATCGCCATGGTCGAAGGCGGCGCGCTCGAGGTGAGTGAGGAAGACGTGGTCGAAGGCCTCACCGTGGCGCACCGTGCGGTCAAAGACCTCATCGCCATCCAGGAGGAGCTCCTCCCCAAGGTCACCGTCGAGAAGATGGCGTGGCAGAAGGTGGAGCACCCCGTGGAGCTCATCGCGCGCGTGAAGGAATTGGCCGAGGGGAAGATCGGTGAGGCGATCAACCGCGAGGACAAGCACGAGCGGATGGACGCCGTGGAGCTCGTGAAGAAGGAAGTTCGCGAAGCGCTCACCGTGGAGTTCCCCGACAACTCGCGCGACATCGCCGATCTGGTGGGCGAGCACGAGTATCACGCGCTGCGCTCGCAGGTGCTCGACAGCGGCGAGCGCGTGGACGGCCGCAAGCCGAACGAGGTCCGGCCCATCACGATAGACACCGGCCTCCTCCCGCGCGCGCACGGCTCGGCGCTCTTCACTCGCGGCCAGACGCAGGCGCTGGCCACCGTGACGCTTGGAACGCAGAACGACGTGCAGCGGCTCGACTCAATCGACGAGCCGGGCGAGGCCACCAAGTCGTTCATGCTGCACTACAACTTCCCGCCCTTCTCAACTGGCGAGGTTCGTCCGGTGCGCGGCACCAGCCGTCGCGAGATCGGCCACGGGAACCTGGCGGAGCGCGCGCTTCAGCCGCTTCTTCCGCCGTTCGAGACGTTTCCGTACACCATCCGCATCGTCTCCGACGTCCTCGAATCGAACGGCTCGTCGTCCATGGCCACGGTGTGCGGCGGCTCGCTCGCGATGTTCGACGCCGGCGTGCCTTTCCAGGCAGCGGTGGCCGGCGTGGCGATGGGGCTGATCAAGGAGGGCGATCGCTACGCGATCCTCACCGACATCCTTGGCACCGAAGACCACCTCGGCGACATGGACTTCAAGGTCGCTGGCACCGAGAAGGGAATCACCTCGATTCAGATGGACATCAAGATCGAGGGACTCGCGATCGAGATCATGCGCGAGGCGCTGACGCGTGCACACGAGGGACGCTTGCACATCCTCGGTGAGATGAAGAAGGCGCTCGCCGCACCGCGCCCGGAGCTCTCGCCGTTCGCGCCGCGAATCGTCACCATCATGATCAGCCCCGAGAAGATCGGCGACCTCATTGGCCCGAAGGGGAAGACCATTCGCGGCATCCAGGACGAGACCGGCGCGCAGATCACCGTGGACGACACGGGCGCGGTCACCATCGCCGCAGTGGGCGGCGAGCCCATGGAGCGCGCCCGCTCCATGGTCCAGGCGCTCACGCAGGAGCCCGAGATCGGCGCGACGTACGACGCGGTGGTGAAGAGCACCACGCCCTTCGGAGCGTTCGTCGAGATCCTCCCGGGCACCGAAGGACTCGTGCACATCTCGGAGCTCAAGCACGGCCGCACCGAGCGCACCGAGGATGTGGTGAACAAGGGCGACCGCGTGCAGGTGAAGCTGATCGACCGCGACGAGCGCGGACGTCTCCGCCTCTCCATGAAGGCGCTCATCCCGAAGCCGGAAGGGACCGAGGATGAGAGCGCGAATGGCGAGCGCGGTGGACGCCGCCGCGAGTCGGGCGAGCGCGCCGCTGCGACGGCCACCGCCGAGGGCGACAGCGAGGGGGGCGAAGGTGGTGAGGGAAGCGGCTCCGGCCGCGAGGGCGGCTCCCGCTCACGGTCGCGCCGCGGCGGCGGAGGGCGATCGAGACGGTGACCGCAGGAACTGTCAGAGCCGATAACGGGCTCCGGCGCACCGTACTCCCCTCTGGACTGACCGTGCTCTCGGAATACATGCCGGGAGCGCGGTCAGTGAGTTTCGGGGCGTGGGTGAAGGCGGCCTCGGTACACGAGCAGCCCGAAAGGATGGGCGTCTCGCACCTCCTCGAGCACATGGTGTTCAAGGGCACCTCGAAGCGCAGCGCTCGCGACATCGCGCTCGCGCTCGAGGTGCTGGGCGGATCGCTCGACGCGTACACGGCGCGCGAGCACACGTCGTATCAGGCACGCGTGCTCGACGAGCATCTCGAACGGGCCGCCGACGTGGTGGGGGACCTCATCTTCCGTCCCACTCTCCGCGCCGCGGACCTGCGGCTGGAGCGCAAGGTAGTGCTGGAAGAGATAGCGATGGTGGAAGACACCCCGGACGATCTCGTCTTCGATCTCCACAGCGAGGCCATGTGGGGGAGCCATCCGTACGGCTACCCCATCCTCGGCACGCGCGAAACCGTCTCCTCGATAGGCGTGAAGGAGCTGCGCGCGCTGCACGAGCGCGCCTACCATCCGCCGCAGATCGTGGTGGCCGCCGCCGGCCACGTGGAGCACGAGCAACTGCTGGAGGTGCTCGAGCGCACGGGATGGATGGCCGTACCCCGCGGCGACGACGTGCCACTGGTCGCGCCGCCCGTGGTGGCGCCGCCGCCCACCGAACAGTACATCGCGCGGGAAAGCTCGCAGACCCACATCGTCTTCGGCTCGCCCACGGTACCACACAACGATCCGCGTCGCTACGCCATAGCACTGGTAGACGCGATACTCGGCGGAGGGATGAGCTCGCGTCTCTTTCAGCGGGTGCGCGAAGAGCTCGGCCTCGCCTACGCGGTGTACACCTTCCAGTGCTTCCACCCCGAAACGGGCACGCACGGCGTGTACGTGGGCACCACGCCTGCCAGCGCCGAGCGGGCGCGCGAGGCGATCCGCGAGGAGCTCTCACGCCTCGCGACCGACAGTCTCACCCCCGAGGAGCTGGAGGCGGGGAAGAGTCAGCTCAAGGGGCAGGTCACCCTGTCACTGGAAAGCGTGTCGTCGCGGATGTATCGTGCTGCCGGCGTCGCACTGTACGACGAACCGTACCGGACGCTGGATGAGGTTCTCGCCCTGATCGACGCCATCACTGCGGAGGACGTAGCGTCCGTCAGCCATGACTTCTACGCCCCCGACAGGCAGACGGTAGTAAGTCTGGGACCATAGGGGAGTACAGCAGAATGCGGACAGCGGAAAGCAGACACCCGTGAACTGCTTTTGCGACTAATTTACCGGAGCCGTTTCCGCTTTCTGCTGTCTGCCTTCTTCTTACAGTCGGCCTCACATCACATCTACTCATACACAGAACATGCTCATAGGCGTTCCGAAGGAGATCAAGACCAACGAGAACCGCGTCGCGCTCGTGCCGGCTGGTGCCGAGGCGATGGTGGCGGCGGGTC
>DASSOX010000005.1:0-3636 GCA_035700125.1 Gemmatimonadaceae bacterium | reverse complement strand
GGGACGTTCTCGAAGTAATTGGTACGATCCGAATTCGTGGTCCCGTTCAGATCCGTGGCGCCGATCGGCTCCACGGCCTTGAAGTAGTCATCGTTGTAGTTCTCGCTGCCGTTGAACATGAGGTGCTCGAAGAGGTGCGCGAAGCCAGTCTTGCCCACCTTCTCGTTCTTCGAGCCCACATGGTACCACACATTGACAGCCACGATCGGCGCCTTGTGATCCTCGTGTACCAGCAGCGTCAGCCCGTTCTTCAGAACAAACTTCCTGTACGGTATGTCGGGGATGGCGGCTTCTGCGGCTCTCGCGGTGCGCGCGGTACGCGCGGTGCCAGCACCGGTGCTCTGCGAGTGGGTGGCGGAAGGGAACGCCAGCGCGAAGGGAAGCAGCAGAGCGACCGTACCAGTACGACGCATGAAGGGCCTCCGGGAAGAGAGTTGGCGTGAACATGCTGATCCCGGCAAGCGACCGCAAGCGATGGCGCGATCAGATCCGACTGTCGCTCCGGCGGGATGTGAGGAGAGTGGTCCCCACCGCGCAGCGGTTCGCTATCGCTCCCGCGACGCGCTCCACCGGCGCGAGGATACCCACGCCGGGGAGCGGCGGAGCCCACATGTAGACCGGTGTACGCGGTGCGAGGAGAGCATCGCCGGCCCAGCGCCGGGCGATGGTGAAGCCCGTGTCGTACTCCTCGCGCGCCGCGGCATCGCGCTCGCGGCGGGAGCAGGCCCCGAAAGGATAGCTGAGCGAGGTAACCGCCACATCCAGCGCCCGCTCGAGCGCGGCGCGCGAGCTCGCCAGCTCGTGCGCGAGCCTGCCTTCGTCCACCCAGGTGAGGCGCGGATGCGTTGCCGTGTGCGACGCGAACTCCATCCCGCGCTCCTGCCACGCCCGCATGTCGCGCCAGGCCAGGTGCGCGAAGCGGCGACCGCCGTACGCGACGTCCCAGCGGTTGAGCCGCCCGGCGTATTCGGTGATCACGAATGAGATGGCGCTGAAGCCGTGCGCCTCGAGCACCGGAAAGGCGTGCTCCCTCAGTCCGCGATAGGCATCGTCGAAGGTGATCGCGAGCTCGCGAGGTCCCGCTCTCCGCTCACCCCGCACGCATGCACTGAGCTCGGCGAGAGTGAGGGTACGCCAGCCGGCAGCGCTCAATCGCTCGATCTGGCGCGCGAAGCGGCGTGGCGAGATACGAGTGACGCCCAGCTCGCGTCGCCGCTCCACCTTGTGGTAGCAGAGGATCGGGGGGAGAAGCGCGGGAGGGGACGGCGCAGCGCCAGAGCCGCCGTCCGTCCCCTCACCAGGTATGGGAAGATCCAGCGCCTCCCCGGCGCTCCGGATGGGAGGAGCGCCCCTAGCGCGCGAGCGCACGAGAGCGCGGCGCTGGCTCCGTTCCCATCCGGCCGCGCGATGTCACAGCACGTCGGAAATCGGCGTGTACTGCAGGCCGAAGACCTCGGCCACCGCCGGGTAGGTAACCTTCCCGTTCACCACGTTCAGTCCCTTGGCGAGCGCGGGATCGTCGCGCAGCGCCTGCTTCCATCCCTTGTTCGCGAGCTGCAACGCGTAAGGCAGCGTGGCGTTGGTGAGCGCCAGCGTGGAAGTGCGCGGCACGCCGCCGGGCATGTTGGCCACGGCGTAGTGGAGGATGCCGTCCACCTCGTAGGTGGGGTTTTCGTGCGTGGTGGGGTGAACGGTCTCGATGGAGCCGCCCTGGTCCACCGCGACGTCCACCACCACGGCGCCCGGCTGCATGAGCTTCAGGTCCTCGCGCCGCACGAGGCGCGGCGCCTTGGCCCCAGCCACGAGCACCGCACCGATGACGAGATCGGCAGCGGGAAGAAGATCGAGGATCGTGTGGCGGTTGGAGTGCACCAGCGTCACGTTGGCGGGCATCACGTCGGCCAGGTAGCGCAGACGGTCGAGCGAAATGTCGAGAATCGTCACGCGCGCGCCGAGACCGGCGGCCATCTTCGCCGCGTTAGTACCAACGACACCGCCGCCGAGGATCACCACGTTCGCCGGCGGCACGCCCGGCACGCCACCCAGCAGTACACCGCGACCTCCAAAGAGCTTCTCGAGGTACTTGGCGCCCTCCTGCACGGCCATCCGCCCCGCGACTTCCGACATCGGCGTGAGAAGGGGAAGCTCGCCGTTGGAGAGCTGCACCGTCTCGTAAGCGATGCACGTCGCGCCGCTCTTCATATGCGCCTTGGTCAGCTCCTCGTCCGCGGCGAAGTGGAAGTAGGTGAACACGGTCTGACCGGCGCGAAGGCACCCCCACTCCTTCTGAATGGGCTCCTTCACTTTCATGATCATGTCGGCCTTGCCCCACACCGTCTGCGCATCGGGCGCTATCGATGCACCAGCATTCTCGTAGGTCTCATCCGCGAATCCACTTCCCTCGCCCGCACCCTTCTCGATGAGCACCTTGTGACCCGCCGCCACCATCGCCTCGGCACCAGCCGGCACGAGCGCGACGCGGTTCTCGTTGGTCTTGATCTCCTTCGGAACGCCTATGAGCATGTTCTGTGTATGAGTAGATGTGATGTGAGGCCGACTTTATGAAAGCAGACAGCAGAAAGCGGAAACGGCTCCGGTAAACTAGTCGCAAAAGCAGGTCGCGGGTGTCTGCTTTCCGCTGTCCGCTTTCTGCTGTACTCTCCCTATGGTCCCAGACTTACCACCGTCTGCTTGTCTGGCGCGTAGAAGTCACGGCTGACGGACGCTACGTCCTCCGCAGTGATGGCGTCGATCAGGGCGAGAACCTCATCCAGCGTTCGGTACGGTTCGTCGTACAACGCGACGCCGGCAGCACGATACATCCGCGACGACACGCTTTCCAGTGACAGGGTGACCTGGCCCTTGAGCTGGCTCTTCCCGGCCTCCAGCTCCTCGACGGTGAGACTGTCGGTCGCGAGGCGTCCGAGCTCCTCGCGGATCGCCACGCGGGCCCGCTCGGCGCTGGCAGGCGTAGTGCCCACGTACACGCCGTGCGTGCCCGTTTCGGGGTGGAAGCACTGGAAGGTGTAGACCGCGTAGGCGAGGCCGAGCTCCTCGCGCACCCGCTGAAAAAGGCGCGAGCTCATCCCTCCGCCGAGTATCGCGTCTACCAGCGCTATGGCGTAGCGACGCGGATCGTTGTGTGGTACCGTGGGCGAGCCGAATACGATGTGAGTCTGCGAGCTCTCGCGTTCGATGTACTGCTCGGTGGGAGCTGGCGCCACCACGGGCGGCGCGACCAGCGGCACGTCGTCGCCGCGGGGTATGGCCATCCATCCCGTGCGCTCGAGCAGCTCCAGCAGCTGCTCGTGCTCCACGTGGCCGGCGGCGGCCACCACGATCTGCGGCGGATGGTAGGCGCGTTCGTGCAGCGCGCGCAGCTCCTTCACGCCTATCGAGGAGACGGTTTCGCGCGTGCCGAGGATGGGGTAGCCGTACGGATGGCTCCCCCACATGGCCTCGCTGTGAAGATCGAAGACGAGATCGTCCGGGGTGTCTTCCACCATCGCTATCTCTTCCAGCACTACCGTGCGCTCCAGCCGCAGGTCCGCGGCGCGGAGAGTGGGACGGAAGATGAGGTCCCCCACCACGTCGGCGGCCCGTTCGAGATGCTCGTCGAGCACGCGTGCCTGATAC
>DASSOX010000004.1:0-8110 GCA_035700125.1 Gemmatimonadaceae bacterium | reverse complement strand
GGGCGATCTGGCGATGCTCATCAGCAGCATCGATGGCCAGGAGTTCTTCGCCGCGGGAATTCCCTGGTTCGCGACGCTCTTCGGGCGCGACAGCATCATCACCGCCCTGCAGACGCTCGCCTACCAACCCGCCATCGCGCGTCACACCGCGCGCCTCCTCGCGCACTACCAGGGCGACCGCGTCGACGAGTGGCGCGATGAGCAGCCGGGGAAGATCCTCCACTCGCTGCGCGTGGGCGAGATGGCGCGCCTCGGAGAAATTCCACACACGCCGTACTACGGCTCGGTGGACGCGACGCCGCTCTTTCTGATCCTCATCGGTCGCCATGCCGCGTGGACCGGCGACATCGAGCTCTTCGAGTCGTTGCGCGACAACGTGGAGCTGGCGCTGAACTGGATGTCCACCTGGGGCGACCAGAATCATGATGGCTACATCGAGTACGCGAGCACCTCCGAGCGCGGGCTCATCAATCAGGGGTGGAAGGACTCCGGCGACGCGATAGTGGACAGCGATGGTCACCTGGCGGATCCGCCGATCGCGCTCGTGGAAGTACAGGGCTACGCGTACCAGGCGCGCATGCTAATCGCCGACCTCTACGAGCGCACCGGCGAAGCGGAGCGCGCGAAGGAGCTGCGGCAGGAAGCGGCCACGCTGCGCGAGCGCTTCAACCGCGACTTCTGGATGGCGAAGCAG
The DNA here is from genome assembly GCA_035700125.1 of Gemmatimonadaceae bacterium. Taxonomy (GTDB): domain Bacteria; phylum Gemmatimonadota; class Gemmatimonadetes; order Gemmatimonadales; family Gemmatimonadaceae; genus JADGGM01. The sequence goes on along the minus strand of DASSOX010000004.1, from coordinate 7,416 downwards.
AACTTCTACGCGCTCGCGCTCGAGAAGGGCGACGCCCAGGTCACCGTCATCTCATCCAACCCTGGCCATGCGCTCTGGGCCGGGATCGCCGACGACGACAAGGCGAGCGCGGTGGTGGAGCGGCTGATGCAGCCCGACATGTACAACGGCTGGGGGATCCGCACGCTCTCGCAGGACGAGAAGCGCTACAATCCCGTGGGCTACCACCTCGGCACCGTCTGGCCGCACGACAACTCGATCATCGCCGTCGGCTTCCGTCGCTACGGATTCGATACCGAGGCGCACCGGGTGCTGTCGGGTCTCGTCGAGGCGGCGATGCACTTCAACGGCTACCGCCTCCCCGAGCTTTTCGCCGGCTTCGCGCGCGACGAGTACGGCTATCCCGTCCGCTTCCCCGTGGCATGTCACCCGCAGGCTTGGGCAGCCGGGAGCGTCCCCTATCTCATGGAGGCGATGCTGGGCTTCTCTCCGAATGCCTTCGAGAAGCGTCTCAGCTTGGTTCGCCCGCTCCTCCCCGACTTCGTGAACCACATGGAGATCCACGATCTCGCGGTGGGCAACGCGCGCGTGTCGCTTCGCTTCGAGCGCACGCCGGAAGACACGACCGCGGTGACGGTGCTCGACACGCACGGCGAGCTCGAGGTGGTGGTGGAACCGGCGAGGGAGATGGCCGGGAGGGGTCAGGAGGCGGGGTTCATGGGCGACGGTTGAAAGGAGCCAGGAAACAGGTAAAGAGGAAGCAGGAAGCGAGAAGCAGGAAGCAGGGAACTGCCTCGAAGACCGTCATCCCCGCGCAAGCGGGGATGCAACCTTGGCGATCCGTTCGAGGTACGCCTGTGTGCCGTCATCCCCGCGCAAGCGGGGATCCATGTTCGCCGGGGGGGGTGAGATATGATGGGGCGGGTGGCTTCGCTCGGAGTACTCGCCGTTGCGGTGAGTGTGCTGGCGTCGTGCGGCGATTCGACATCGACCCATACGACTCCGCCGGAACGACCGGATTCCATTCAATTGGCGCTGACCCCTGTTGCGACCGGGCTGTCGCAACCGCTCTACCTGACCGCGCCAGCAGGCGACGGACGGCTCTTCGTCGTGGAGAAGACGGGGAGGATCAGGGTGGTGGAGAACGGGACGCTCCTGCCGACTCCCTTCCTCGATCTCACCAGCCGGGTGTCCACGGGGAGCGAGCAGGGGCTCCTCAGCATGGCGTTCCACCCGGACTACGCTTCCAACGGCTTCTTCTACGTCGACTACACCGACGTGGACGGTAACACGCAGGTCGTGCGCTACGGCGTGAGCACCGATGATGCCAATGTCGCCGATCCCGCCTCGGCCAGGACGATCCTCAGCGTGGAGCAACCCTTCGCCAACCACAATGGCGGGCTCCTACTCTTCGGACCGGATGGCAAGTTGTACATCGGGCTCGGCGACGGCGGGAGCGGCGGCGATCCGCTCGGCAACGGTCAGAAGCTGACGACGCTGCTCGGGAAGATCCTTCGCATAGATGTCGATGCGGGCCATCCGTACTCGATCCCACCCGACAATCCATTCGTCGGGCGCGGCGGCGCGCGCGGCGAGATCTGGGCGTACGGCCTGCGCAATCCCTGGCGCTTCTCCTTCGACGCCGCCTCGCATCGCGTCTACATAGCCGATGTGGGACAGAGCGCGTGGGAGGAGGTGGACGTCGCTCCCGCCAACGAGGGTGGCCAGAACTTCGGCTGGAACATCATGGAGGGCTCGCACTGCTACGGTGCCTCGAGCTGCGACCAGACCGGTCTCACACTCCCGGTACTGGAGTATGGCCACGACGAAGGCTGCTCCATCACCGGCGGCTACGTCTACCGCGGCACCCTCGCCCCCGATGTCCTGGGCCGCTACTTCTATTCCGACTACTGCTCGGGCTTCCTCCGCTCCTTCACCTTATCCGGCACCGCAGTCACCAACAGCGTCACCTGGAACGTCGGCAACATAGGCAGCGTCCAATCCTTCGGCGAAGACGCCGCGGGTGAGCTCTACCTCCTGTCGACCAACGGGACGGTGTACCGGTTGGAAGAGAAGTGAGGAGAAGAGGAAGAGATGAGGCAGGGAGTAAGGAGCAGGGAGCAGGGAGCGAGGAACAGGTAACAGGGAACGGCACACCATCCGGCCGTTAATGTGCCGTTCCCTGTTCCCTCATTGTTCCTTCCTTTTGCTTCCTTCTGCTTCCTTATACCTACTTCCTTCTCACGCCGTCACCGCTTTCTGTTCTCTGCTCTCTGCTTTCGTTTCGATCTCCTGCTGGCCGTTGCGCCGATGCTGGTCGGCGCCGAGGCCGACCGAGATCGTACGGCGGCGTGAGCGCGCTGACTTCGGGAGCTCGACGGTGAGCACCCCGTTCTCGAAGTGTGCGGTGATCGAGTCCGCGTCGACCGTCTCGGGCAGCATCACGGTCCGCTCGAAGCGTCCGTAGCGCCGCTCGATCATGTGCGACCCTTCGGCATTCTTGCCGCTCTCACGACGGAACCGCTTCTCACCCGATACGGTCAGCATATTGTTCTCGACCGCGATCTCGAGATCCTCGGGACTCACGCCTGGCACCTCGAGAGTGAGCCGGATCTTGTCGCTCGTCTCCTCGACGTCCATCGCGGGTAGATACTGCGACTGACCTCTCGTCGCCACCGGCAGTCCGGTGAGTGCGGAGTCGAATACCCGATCGATCTCGCGACGCAAATCGCTCCACGGCTCGAACAGCGTCGGAACGACGAAGCGATTCCCGAGCATTGGAAGCATATGCATCCCTCCTCTGTTGAACACACTGGGTTGATCCGCTGCGCGCGGATGCTCCGGACGATCGCGGCCCGTCGGCCGTCCGGAGCGTTCTCGGCCGGCGGGCAACGCACTGGGAAGGCATCTACCGTGCCCGCAAGAGCTTGCCAATTCGGCAAAGATCAGAGGCGCGCCGTGTCGACACGACAGAGGGAGCGCGTCGTTCCGACAGACCCCCGTTCGGCGCGCTCGTACCCGGCGTGAGTCGGGGTCGCGTAGCTCGCGCTACGCCGCGGGGAGCGAGATCGTGAACACGCTTCCCCGTCCCACCGCGCTCTCCGCCACCAGCTCACCTCCCATCCCCCGAGCGAGGTCGCGGCTTATCGCGAGGCCGAGTCCGGTGCCCTCGCGCGTTGCCGTGGGGTCGGAGCGTACCTGCACGAATGGCTCGAAGATGGTCTCCAGCTTCTCCGCCGAGATCCCTACCCCGGTATCGCTCACCGTGATCGAAACGACAGGAGGCTTGTCTCCGACCGCGAGCGAGCGCTCCGCGCTGATGGTGATCCGTCCTCCGGGCGGCGTGAACTTGCCCGAGTTGGACAGAAGGTTGAGCAGGATCTGCGAGAGCTTCTCGCCATCCGCCATCACGCTCAGCCGCGAGCCGGTGTCGGGTACCGCGAGAGTGATGTTCTTGGCGCGTAGCTGCGGCTCGACCATCGGTGTGACCTCCTCCACGAGCGATGCGATCGGGACGGGCGCGAGGTTGTACTCGAGTCGACCGCTCTCGAGTCGCGCGAAGTTGAGCAGGTCGTTGATGACTCCGAGCAGGTGGCGCTGGCTGCGACGCACCCGTTCGAGATCCTCGCGCTGCGAATCGGTGAGCGGACCACGAAGACCCATGAGCAGGAGCTCGGCGTACCCGCCGATCGCGTTCAGAGGCGTCCGCAACTCGTGGCTCATCATCGCGAGGAACTCGCTCTTTGCCTTGCTCGCCCGCTCCGCGTCCGCGAGAGCGCGATCGCGCAGCTCGATCAACTCGCGGACCTCGGCCTGTCGCGCGCGCGCACGCATCGCGGCGCGCACCGCGCTCACGAGCGCCGCGACGCGCACCGGGCGGTCGAGCACGGTCAGGCTGACGCCATCCGTGAGGCGCTCGGCAACCGCGGTGGGCGCGCGCGAGCCGGCCCAGTGACGCTCCGGCGCAGCACCGCGCGAGCTTGCCAGGAGGATCATCGGGAGGTCCGACCATGACGGCTGCCGCTCGAGAGTGCGCGCCAGGCGGGCCGCCCAGTCCACCCCGAGAGCGTCGTCCGTCGCCACGATGGTTCCGAGCCGGGGCGCGCCACCGCAGACCTCCGATTCGACATCGGCAATCAGCTCATCGGGGCTCACCATGGTTCGAGCGGCGATGCCGGCCGCGGCCAGCGCCTCCGAGATGAGTACTCCGTCGCGCCCGATGGGAGCGAGCAGGAGCACCCGGAGTGATCTCCCCGAGTGATTCTCCTCCCGCGTATCGCCTGCTGCCCCGCTCGATCCTTCCCGGTCGCCGCACCCCTGCATCGGAGGAGCCGCGCATTCGCTCTCCGGTTCGTCAGCTACCGGCATAGTCCCGCAACAGCCCGGCTCTACCACCCGTGTACATCGGTACGCCGAGCAGAACGCCCTGGAATTCGCGCAGCGGTTCGCCGAGCTGCAGGCCGCCCCGGCCGATGCGGAACTCGCGAATGGTGGCTTCGTGGGCCGCGCTCCGCTGCTTGACCGCCGAGATCGCGCGCCGCACCTGCCCCTGCGCCTCGAAGTAGCGAAGCAGGATCACCGCGTCGGCGAGGTAGCTGATGTCCGCCGCCTCGTCGGGCGGCGAGCCGAAGATCCCACGCTGCGCCAGCGTGATGAGCGTGGTGACGCCCCTGCTCCCGAGATGGCCGAGCAGCTCGTGGATCTTGCTGGTGATCTGCCGCTCCTGGGCCATCGCCTGGGTGAAGCCGTTGAGGCTGTCGATCACCACCAGGCGTACTCCCGCATCAGCGGCGCTCGTGAGTCGCGATGAGAACTCGCCCGGCGACAGCTCGGTGGGCTCGAGCGAGGTGACCGATATGTGGCCCGACTCAACGTGTCGCCGGATGTCCATGCCCAGCCCTTCGGCTCGCTCGAGGAAGGTGTGCAACCGCTCGTCGAACAGATAGATGCATACCCGTTCGCCGCGCGAGCCGGCGGCGGCGGCGTACTGGGAGGCGAGGACCGACTTGCCCGTTCCCGGCGCCCCCATCAAGAGCACGCTGGCCCCTCGCACCAACCCGCCACCGAGGAGGTTGTCGAGCGGCGCCGAACCGCTGCTGGTGACATCCCGCCCGCCGTCGAACGGCTGCAGGCCGAGCCGGATCCGCGGGAATACTTCCAGTCCCCCGGTACGGATGACGAAGTCGTGGTAGCCCGAGTGGAATCGCACGCCGCGGAGCTTGGGCACGCGGAGCTGGCGGCGCTCGGCACCGTGCGCGAGCACCAGTTGCTCGAGCCGTATCACGCCATGCGCCAGGCTGTGGAGCGGCATCTCGATCCCTTCGGTGGTCTGGTCATCGAGGAGCAGCACCGTGCTCCCGCGCGCCGCGAAGAACTGCTTCAGGGCGAGGATCTGCCGGCGGAACCGCAGCGGATCGCGCGCGAGCAGCCGCATCTCCGAGAGAGAGTCGAGCACCACCCGAGTCGGTTGCACCTGCTCGACGCGCGCGAGCACCGAGCTCACGGTATCCTGGAGCTCGACTTCCGAGGGGTGAAAGACCGTGTACTGCGACTCCGGGCTGGTGAGCGCCGGCGAGGCGACCATATCGAGGAAGTCGATCCCGGCCAGCGACCAGCCGTGCGACTGTGCTACGCCCTGCACCTCCTGGTTGGTCTCGGAGAGCGTGACGTAGAGCCCTCGCTCGCCACGGTCGCGTCCGTCGAGGAGGAACTGCAATGAAAGGGTGGTCTTTCCGCTCCCGGGCTGCCCTTCCACCACGTAGAGCCGCTCCGCCGGGAGACCTCCGCCAAGTATGTCATCGAGTCCGGGGATCCCGGTGCTCAACGTTCGCGGTGTCGCACCGCCGTCCGTTCGGAGATCGTGTGTTCGGAGATCGAGGTGCTCCAGGTCGTGCAGGATGGCCTCGGGGGGGAGGCCGGGTTCTCGACCTCCATTCGTGTGTTTCTCGATGTTGTCCATCATACTCCCAATCGCCCCGGCGCCTCCAATCGCTGGGCACTGCCCGTGAATCGTGAATGGTTCATGTCGTCGGGCCGGAGCTTTTGCAAAAAAAAAGCCGTCTCGCCGGCGCCGCTCGCGGGAGATTCCCCGCCAGCCGCCGCCGGCGATTACGGCCCTGTCGCGCCCCGCCTCTCGTCCCGGCCCTACTCCCGCGCCTCCTCTATCAGATGGCCGAGCAGATCGAGCGCCTGCCGCGGCGTGAGATCGTCCACGTCGATCTGTCTCAATCGCTCCACCACCGGGTGCGGCTTCGCATTCTCGAAGAGGCCGAGCTGTTCCCCTGAACCCTGAGCCCTGCCTCCTGAACCCTGCTTCACCAGATGCCCTCCCTCGAGCAGGCGCAGCACCTGGCGCGCACGGCGCAGCACCGGCTCGGGCAGTCCGGCAAGGCGGCCCACTTCGATGCCGTACGACCGGTCGGCGCCGCCTGGCTGGAGCTTGTGCAGAAAGAGCACCTCGTCGCCCACCTCGCGCACGGCGACGTTATAGTTTCGAACTGCTACTAATTCTTCAGCGAGCTGAGTGAGCTCGTGATAGTGCGTGGCGAACACCGTCTTGCACCCCACCGCATCGTGCAGGTGCTCGCTCACCGACCAGGCTATGGACACGCCGTCGTACGTCGAAGTGCCGCGGCCGATCTCGTCGAGCAGCACCAGGCTCCGCGCGCTCGCGGTGTGCAGGATCGCGCTCGTCTCCGACATCTCCACCATGAACGTGGACTGGCCGCGCACGAGATTGTCGCTCGCGCCCACGCGCGTGAAGACGCGGTCCACGATGCCGATCCGCGCGCGCGACGCCGGGACGAAGCCGCCCATCTGCGCCATGAGCACGATGAGTCCCACCTGGCGCAGCACGGTGGACTTCCCCGCCATATTCGGACCGGTGAGGATGACCATCCGCGCATCGCCGGCGAGGAGCAGATCGTTGGGGATGAACTTCTCGCGCGGCATCATCCGCTCCACCACCGGATGCCGGCCAGCCGCGATCTCCAGCTCGAAGCCGTCGTGCATCTCCGGACGCACGTACCCTTCGTGCTCGGCCACTTCCGCGAGCGTGGCGAGCACGTCGAGCTGCGCTATGATGGACGAGGCGCACTGCAGCCGCCCCACCGCCCTTCCGGTGCGCGTGCGGAGCGACTCGAAGATCTCCCGCTCCTTCGCCTCTATGCGCTCGGCCGCGGTGAGCACCTTCTCCTCGTACTCCTTGAGCTCCGGCGTCACGTAGCGCTCCTCGCTCGAGAGCGTCTGGCGCCGCTGGTAATGCTCGGGGACGAGGTGCCGGTTGGAGTTGGTGACGCTTATGAAGTAGCCGAAGACCTTGTTGTAGCCCACCTTGAGCGAGGAGATCCCGGTGCGCTCGCGCTCCACGGCCTGGATACGCGCGATCGCGTCCTTCCCTCCCCTGCGCAGCGTGCGCAGCTCGTCGAGCTCCGCGTC
>DASSOX010000003.1:0-5722 GCA_035700125.1 Gemmatimonadaceae bacterium | reverse complement strand
CCAGCGCCGGGGACTCTTCCTGATTTCCGGCGCGAAGCCCGCCGCGGCCGACATCACGCCCGGCCAGAGCGCGGTGGCGCTGGTGGCGTTGGCGGTGATCGGTGGCAGTCCGAGCCAGAGAAGAACCGGGAAGGAGATGTTAGTCCCGCCTCCCGCCACGGAGTTGACGATCCCGGCGAGCACTCCTGCACCGACCGCGGCGAGCGCGTTCCAGCAGCTATGCCAGCCGAGCACCGCCATCCCGTCTCGAGCCCCCTTCCTCCCCGCCACGCCACACGATCTCGTGCACCAGGATGGTTTGCCTCACTTCACCTTCGGCGTAGCGCCAACTCTCCACCGATGCCACGACCAGCCCGCGCACCTCGCACTCGCGAAGGAAGGTGGGAAGTGCGCTGCGCCCGGGATCCGCTATGAGCGCCGTACCCGAGCGCGCGAGCGTGCGCATGAGCGTGTCGGCCACGATGGTGGTGTAGCGCTTCTCGTACAGGACGTCGGCCGCCACGACTCTGTCGAAGGTCCCCAGCTCCGCTGGGAGGTCGCGCCAGTCGACCAGACGAACCGCCGGGTCCTCGCCCAGCAGGCGCCAGGCGTTGGCGCGCGTGAAGAGGAGCGCGTCGGCGTAGTAGTCGGTCGCCAGCACCTCGAAGCCCGCCGTGAGCGCCGCGATCGTGACGAGACCGAGGCCGCAGCCCAGCTCCAGGAGCCGGAGTGGCGAGCCGCCTCGGCGGCCGTCCTCGCTCGCGACGCGGTCGGCGAGAGCGTACGACGACGGCCAGAGGTCGGCCCAGTAGGGGAGTCGCTCATCGCGATCGAAGTCTTCCTGGCTGAGGAGATCCTCGGCGCTGCGCGGCGCCAGCAGCTCCAGCTCGCGGCCCAATGCGGTGACCTCGAGCGGCTCCACCACGAAGCGGCGCTCGAGCTCCGCTATCAGTGCATCGGGTGGGAGCTCGCGCGCGGGTCGCCCGCTCACAGAGCGAATCGCGAGGAGAGCTGTGCGTCCTCGCCGAGCGGAATCGCGCTCAGTGTCTCGCCCGCCTCGAAGTGCTGACGGTCGTGCGGCACCACCAGCAGCGCGTTGGCGAGCGCCATGGAGGTGAGGATTCCCGATCCCTGCGGCCCGGTGAGCCGCACGGAGAGGGCGCCTTCATCGTTCACACTCATGATCGCGCGAAGAAAGTGCGTGAGCGGCGCGCCGGTCTTCACGGGCTCCGCGAGCGTCACCGCTACGGGCCTGCGAAATATTCGCGTGTGCCCGAGCATCCTGCGCAGCATCGGCCGCACGAACAGCTCGAAGGTTACCATAGTGGAGACCGGATTGCCCGGAAGCCCGATCCACGGCATGGTGCCGAGTCTCCCGAATCCGAGCGGTGCGCCCGGACGCATGCGGACCCTCCACACCTCTAGCTTCACGCCGAGCTCGGCGAGCACGGTGCGTATGTAGTCGTACTCGCCCGCAGAGATCCCCGCGGACGTGATGAGCAGGTCGCACCCCGCCGCGCTCTCTATTCGCGAACGGACCTCGGCGGGGTCGTCGCGCGCGATGCCGAGATTGAGCGGCACGCCGCCCGCCGCGCGGATCATGGCGCTCAACGTGTAGCTGTTGGACGTGACGATCTTGCGACCGTCCAGCGCCTCGCCGAAGCGATCGAGATCGACCACTTCATCGCCCGTAGCGATGAACGCCACGCGCGGTCTGCGATGCACGTCCACACTCGCGGCACCCACCGACGCGAGGAGCCCGATCTGAGCCGGCCCGATCGGCGTTCCTGCGTCCAGCACTGTCTTCCCGCTCTGAATGTCTTCGCCTCGGTGGCGAATGTTGCGGTGAGTGTCGCGCGCGCTGGTTATCGTCACGCGCGCATCACCGCCATCGGTGTCTTCTACGCGCACCACGCTGTCGGCGCCCTCGGGGACCGGTGCGCCCGTCATGATGCGCGTGGCATGTCCCTCGGACACGGGGCGCGACGGAAATGCGCCGGCGGCCACGGTCTCGAGCACTTCGAGTGTAACAGGGTGCGCTTCGCTCGCGTCGGCCACGTCTACAGCGCGCACCGCGTAGCCGTCCATGGCCGAGTTGTCCCATGCCGGGATGCTCAGCGGCGATGCGACGGCGGAGGCGAGTACGCGACCAAGAGCATCCGGCAGCGCGATGCGCTCTGTTCCGAGCGGCTCTATTCCAGCCAGTATCCGCTCGCTCGCCTCCGCCACGGGAAGCATTCAGCCACCCACCGGCGTGGTGGTCAGTTCCGCGAGTAGCGCGGCGATCGCGTCCTGGACGCGCAACACGTCTCTGGCCGGCACCGTCCAGTTGTTGGAGAGCATCGAGAAGATCAGCTCCCGGCCGTCGGCGGTGGTCACGTAGCCCGAGAGCGATCGGGCGTTGGCGATGGAACCGGTCTTGGCGTGCACGTTCCCCTCCGCGGCCGTGCCGCGCATCCTGTTCTCGATCGTGCCGTCGATCCCCGCGATCGGGAGCGCATCGTAAAACACGCTGAACGCCGTATCCTTCCGGATGGCGGCGAGCGTGCGCACGATGGTCTCGGGCGAGAGGTAGTCGTAGCGTGAGAGGCCGCTTCCGTCGCGGATCACGAAGCCGTCGGGCTCGGCGCCCCAGGCGAGAAGCTGCCGCTCCACCACGCTCGCGCCGCTATCGGGGCGCCCCACACCGGCGCGCTCGAGGCCTAGCGTGCGCAGAAGAATTTCCGCGATCTGATTCTGCGACGGCTTCTCCATCGCGTGGAGAATGTCGCGCAGCGGCGCCGACTGATAGACGAAGATCGTGTCGAGCGCCTGAATGCCGGCAGTCCCGGTGCACTTGCCGAGCTTCTTCGTGCGGTTCTGCACGATGATCTTGCGATCGGCGATGGCGCCGCGCAGCGCCGCGAGGTAGGCGGCATTCTGATCGGGGAAGACGACGTCTATAGTGTCTACCGCGCCCGGAGCGATCCATCCGGTGAGCACCATCCCGCGACCCAGACTGTCGGGGAGCACCGTGAGATCCGAGCTGGCGCGGCGATAGCGCGAGCTGCGGATAGGACCGCCGCCGCCCCGCGCGAGCACGAGCGTGTCCGGGGCCCACCCGGTGCGTGCGTCTACGCGAAGGTGCGGGTAGTGCGCCGAGGGAAGCGCCGTGATGCGCACGGGCGACGTCGCGCGCCGGCCGCCACGTACTACCACGCGCCCGTAACCCTCGTTGAAGAAGAGCTCATCGACACCCGCGCTGTACGTGTCGCCCAGATCGTCCCACGACCAGCCGTAGCCGAGCTCCGAGCCGGGGAAGGCGTCGAAGCCGGAGATCACGCGGCCGCGAATCGTCCTGATCCCGTGTGCGGCCAGCGAGTCGGCCATCTCTCGCATGGGGATCATTGCGTCCTCGCGCATCGCGTCGCTCACGCTGGGATCGCCACGACCGTCCACCAGGAGATCGCCGTGCAGCACGCCGCCGCACGCCGGACCGGCCGCGACGAAAGCCGTGTTGAAGCGGTAGTCAGGTCCGAGCTGCGCGAGCGCCACCGAGCCGGTGATGATCTTCATGTTCGACGCGGGCATGAAAAGCTTGCCCGCGTTGTGCGAGTAGAGCGTGTCGCCGCGGTCGGGGTCCACGACGAGGATTCCCCAGTGCGCATTGCGAAACTCCGGCTGCGCCACCATCGAGTCTATGTCGTGCTGCAGTGCGGAGAGCGCGTTTGCCGGCGGAGCGCCGGTGAGCGGTGACTGCGTCGGTTGCTGCGCGGTGGCTGGAGCCGGCTGCGCGGTGCGCGGCGACTGCTCGGGCGGGCGGGCCGGCTTGGCGGTCGTGGGCGGAGCGCCGCCACCACTCGCGCAGCCGGCGGCGAGCGCGACGAGTGCGAGAAGCGCGAGCGGTGTTCGTCTCGAAGCTGTAGCGGTCATGCTTCGCTCCTGATGATGCGGTGCTCGACGAGGTCGGCCACTGATCGGAGCCAGGCGGGATCGGCGAGGGGAATCAACGGGATGCCTCCGGGGAGATCGGCGACGTCGGTAACGATCGCGAGGTAGTGGGGTGCGACTTCGGAAGTCGCATCGTACAGCGGTTCGCCGCCGGCGGCGGCACGGTAGATCTCGATCCTGGGGAGCGCGGAGCGCTTGAACCCTTCGCACAATACAACATCGGCGTCGGACATGTGACGCTCGGCGATCACCTCGGGCGCCACCTCCTCGCTCCAGCGTTCCACGAGCGCGAACTTGTCGGGCGAGATCATGGCAACCTTCTCGGCGAGCCCCTCGTGATAGTGGCGGTAGGTGTCCGTGTTCTCGGGATCGAGATTGAAGGTATGCGAGCCGTGCTTGATGATCATCACGCGCAGGCCGCGGCGCCGCAGCTCGGCCGCCAGGCGCACGGTGAGTGTGGTCTTACCGTGATGCTTTCGGCCTACGATGGCCACCATTGGTGGACGAGGCATGCTTCTCCGCGAGCGCGAGATCGCCCGGTGAGTTGATGTTCATGAACATGAGCGCTGGGTCGCCGAAGGTGGCCACCTCCGGCGCGGCGATCCGGGCGACCTTCACGTCGTCGAAGAAGCTCACCACGCGACGTTCGCCATCGTCCAGCCGCCGCTCGATGGGCGCGAGGCAGCGCTCGGAATAATACGCGCAGAGCGGCTCCACGCCGCGCTTCGAGTCGCTCTCGGGAACCACGACATCCGCAAACTCGCCGAAGGCGCGAAGCGCGACTATAAGACGTGCTGGAACGAAGGGCATGTCCCACGCGACTACTATGACGTCGCTTCCGGCGCGCGCCAGCGCAGCGTGGATCCCGCCCAGACTGCCACACCCCTGCCTCACGTCGCGCTCCACGCGCACGCCGGGAAGCCACTCCGACGCGGCGGGATCGTTGGCGATGAGGAGGAGCGAGTTGGTGGCCGGAGCGAGGACTTCGGCCACGCGATCTATCACGCGCTTCCCGCCCGCCAGCTCGAGTCCCTTCGGCCGCCCGCCGTAGCGCGTCGCCTGGCCTCCGGCGAGGATGACGCCGGTGCAGCGCCGCGTCATGACCTGTGGACCTGCGGCTGCCCGCTCACCGCGCGTCCCACGATGGTCATCCCCGTAGCACTGGCGATCTCCGCGGCGATGGATGATGGCACCGAGGGCGTCGCGACGAGCGAGATCTGCGCTCGCGCCGCCTTGAAGGCCAGCTCGCCCGAGATGCGGCCGGTGACGAGCAGGATCGAATCACGCGGATTGCGCCCGTCGAGAATCATCGCGCCGATCACCTTGTCCACCGCGTTGTGGCGCCCGATGTCCTCGGCGTGGTAGAGAAGCTCGGAGCCATCGGTAAGCGCCGCCGCGTGCAGCCCGCCCGTCTCCTGGTAGCGCATCCCGCGCGCGAAGAGCTCCTTGAAGAGCGCCCGCATCTGCTGCAGCTCGATCACCGGCGCCGCCGCGCGCCGCCTGGGGAGCGCGCTCATGGAGCCGAGTATCGTGGTTACCGCGCCGCACCCCGAGGCGAGCACCCGCCTTCGCTCGGCAGTCTCCACCGTGTGGTAGCGGTCTTCCGGGACCTTCACCCAGAAGCCGAGCTCCTTCGCGCACGGACGCATCTCGAGGAGGTCGGCCATGGTCTCGATGTATCCCTCGCCGTGCAGCCACCCCACCACCAGCTCATCGAGCTGGTCTGGCGTGCACATCCAGGTCACCGCCGGCGCTCCATTCACCTCGAGCCACACCGGCACCTCCTCCACGATCGCCAGCTCCTGCGTCGTTC
>DASSOX010000002.1:0-60172 GCA_035700125.1 Gemmatimonadaceae bacterium | reverse complement strand
GGAGTGGAGCGCGGAGTGGCCGCGCTGCCCCGAACAACAATGTTGACAGGGTGCACGGAACGGGTGAACTTACCGGGCCCCAAGTGAAGCGTCAATCGTGAGTTACGTCCTCTGTGTCGACGATCACGAGGATATGCGCCTCATGCTGCGCGAGGTCCTCGTGTCGGCCGGGCATGAGGTGAGCCTGGCCCCTGACGGGCTTTCCGCCCTCGCTTCGATTCAGGAACGGGAGCCCGACATCCTCGTGCTCGATCTCATAATGCCCGGGATGTCGGGTATCGATGTATGTCGCTCGGTGAAGCTCAACCCTTTCACCGCTCGGATCCCCGTGCTCATGCTGACGGCTAGAGGCGGTGTGGAGCACAAGGTGGCCGCCTTCGAGGCCGGCGCCGATGACTACCTCGCAAAGCCGTTCGACCCGCGCGAGCTGCGTGCTCGCATAATAGCTCTGCTCAGACTGACCCGGCGCGAGGGAGATCGCAACCCCACCAGCGGTCTCCCGGGCGGGCAGGCCATCGAAGACGAGATCGCGCGGCGGGCGGAGCTGCACGCGCCCTTCTCCATCTGCTACATCGATCTCGACAACTTCAAGCCCTTCGCGGACACGTTCGGCTTCAGCATCGCCGACATGGTGATACGCGATATGGGTCAGGCGATCCGTGCCGCCGTGGAGCGAGTGGGGAGCCACGACGACTTCGTGGGCCACATTGGCGGCGACGACTTCATCGTCGTCACCTCCAACACCGACGCGGAGGCGCTGGCGCGCGAGTGTGCCGAGCGCTTCGTGGATGTGGCGGTGAAGGCCGTGGGCGAGGAAGCCGTGCGGCGCGGGCACTTCATGGGGATAGACAGGGAGGGTCGCGCGCGTGAATTCCCGATAGCGCGCCTCTCGGCCGCGGTTCTCCGCGTGGAGCCCGATCGCTGGATCTCGGTGAGCCACATCGGTTCGCTTGCCGCCGAGATGAAGCGGCGGGCGAAGCAGCGCGGTCCGGGCACCATCCTCGTCCAGGCGATCTGACCTCCGCACCGCGCGTGATCCGTCGGCTCTTCCTTGCGCTCGCGCTCACCATGATAGCCGGTACCGCGCGAGCACAGGCGCTCGCGTGCGGTAGCGGCGATCTGGAGATCAACGGCGTCGGCTTCACCGGGAACAGTCACTTTCGCGACAGCGAGTTGGGGAACGCGATAGTCACCACCCCATCGAGCTGGGCGCGCCGCGTGCTGGGCATCCCGCTCGGCGCGCGCCACTGTCTCGACTCCCTCGAGCTGCAGCGCGACGCCGTTCGGCTGCGGCTCTTTTACCGTCAGCGCGGCTACTACAAAACAACCGTGGAGACGAGCGTCACCCCGGTGAGCCAGAGGGCGGTGAAGGTGGGGTTCGCCGTGCACGAGGGGCCGCCGGTAATCGTCGACTCGCTCGTGGTGGCCGGTCTCGATTCCCTTGCGCCGCGGCCGCGCGAACTGCTCGAGCGGCGACTCTTCGCGCTGCGCGGAGGCGTGTACAACAAGCTCCGGTTGCAGACGGCAATAGACACCACTGTAGACTGGCTGCAGAACCTGGGGTACGCGCACGCCGTTCAGCCGCTGCGCGACATCACGGTGAACAACGAGAGCGACCTCGCCTCGATTCAGCTCACCTTCATCACTGGCCCGATCGCGCACATCGGTCGCGTGGACTTCGAGCTCAGCGCGTTGGACGAAGGGGCGGCGCCAGAGATAGACAGCGGCACCGTTCGGAAGCTGCTCTCCTTTCACGAGGGAGACCTCTACCGCCAGAACGAGCTGCTGAGGACTCAGCGCGATCTGTATGGGCTCGAGACTTATCGCCGGGTCAACGTGGAGCTTCTCCCCGACAGCCTCCAGCCGAGCGACACCTCGCTCACGGTGCTCGTCCGGCTGGGCGAGTCGCGCATGAACTCCATGCGCCTGGGTGCGGGGTGGGCTACGCTCGACTGTGCGCGTACGCAGGCGCGCTTCACGGATCGCAACTTCCGGGGAGCCGCACGGAGGCTCGAGCTCAACGCGCGGCTCTCGCACATCGGGCTGTGCACGGGGAACGTACGCGACGATCCGTTCAGCGGTCAGCTCAACTACTTCACCAGCGCCACGCTCCGGCTCCCAGCGCTCTTCGGCCCGCGCAACATCCCGTCGTTCACCATCTTCAGCGAGCGCGCGTCGGAGTACCGCACCTATATCCGCACCACTCCCATCGGCGGTGCGGCGCAGATCACGCGCGACCTCAGCCCACGCATCACCCGTCCCGGCCTCCCGCTCACGCTGGGATACCAGGTGGAGTACGGGCGCACCGAGGCGGGGCAGGCAGTGTTCTGCCAGCTTTTCAATCGCTGCAGTGTGGCTGACATAGACCGGCTGCAGCAGAACAGCAGCCTGCAGGTCGTGAGCGCGGTGCTTCTGCGCGACCGGACCAACAGCATTTTCGACCCGTCGCGCGGTTCGCAACTCCACTTCGAGCTGCGCACTGGCTACACGTCGGTGGATACCGGCGGCGGTTCGCTATTCAACCGGGTGCTGGCCGAGGCGTCCATCTACCGGCCGACGAGTGATCGCTCGGTGATCGCAGCGCGACTGGAGGCGGCCACGGTGCTCGAGGGGTTTTCGCTAGAGGGTGCTACCAGCTTCGTCCCGCCGCAGCAGCGGCTCTACGCCGGCGGTCCCAACTCGGTGCGCGGGTACAGCCAGAATCTGCTCGGGCCGGTGGTGTACATCGTGGATGAGTCGCAGACGCACATGGAGGCCGGGCGCGCGGTCGTCGACTCGGCAGCGAGGGTGCGTCAGTATTCGCCCACGGGAGGCAACACGCTCGTGGTGGGGAACCTCGAGTGGCGCGTCCGCCCGCCGTTCCTCAGCGATGCGCTGCAGTTCGCGGCCTTCGTGGATGCCGGGATAGTATGGGACCGCGGCCGGAAGGACGCCCCGAAAGTGGGGCTCAGCGATGTGCGCGTCACGCCGGGGATCGGACTGCGCGTCAACTCGCCAGTCGGACCCTTCCGCATCGACCTGGCGTACAATCGCTATCCACTCTCCCAGGGTGCGGTGTACTATCTGGGTTCCGACAACACCCTGCGCTGCGTGAGCCCGCCTGACACGCCGGTCGACGGCACCCAGGTGGGTCCGACGTTCACCGAGAGCTGTCCGCAGAGCTACACTCCCGTGCAGAACGGCTCGTTTTTCAACAGGCTGACCTTCAACTTCAGCATCGGACAGGCTTTCTAGTGTCGCGCCGCCGACTCGTCGCGCTACTGAGCGGGGGCATCATGCTCTTCCTCGGCCTCGTGGTGGTGGCGATGGTGGTCGCCATCACGCAGACGCCGTTTGGGCGGGAGCGTGTGCGCGACTACGTGATGTCGCGGCTGAAGTCGGCGCTCGGCGATCGGGGCTCGGCTTACATAGGTACCATAGGCGGGAATCTCTTCACCGGGATCGAGATCGATTCGCTGGAGCTTCGCGACGCGGAGGATTCGCTCTTCGTGGCGACCGGACCGGTGAGCCTGCGCTTCGATCCCCGCGATGTGCTGGACAAGCGTCTCCGCCTCTCGTACCTCGAGGTGGTGCGCCCGGTTGTCAATCTCCGGCGGCACGCCGACAGGTCGTGGAACTTCCGGCACATCTTCCCGTCGTCTCCGAGCAAGCCCACATCGCTCGTGCAGCGCGCGCGGCGCGCGCAGGAGACGCGCTTCGGCGACCTGATCACCGTGGACAGCGCGGTGATCCGCGACGGTACCGTGCTGCTCACCGAGCCGTGGAACCCGCCGGACTCGCTGAAGGGTGCACGGCGCGACAGCGCGGTCAAGGTAGCGCTGACGTCGCAGGAGCACGAGATACGGCGCACTAGTGAAGGGCTGAAGCAGACCAGGCGCTGGACCCGACTCGAGCTCCGCTCGCCTGGCGTGCGTATCGCCGATCCGTCCACGCCGGGTCGGCTCGTGCGGGTAGGCCGCCTCTCGGTGACCGAGAGCGATCCTCCCTTCCGCTTCAGGAACGCGCGGGGTGACGTGCGCATCATGGGCGATTCGGTCTGGTTCGACCTCGCCCACTTCGCTC
Source organism: Gemmatimonadaceae bacterium (assembly GCA_035700125.1). Lineage (GTDB taxonomy): Bacteria > Gemmatimonadota > Gemmatimonadetes > Gemmatimonadales > Gemmatimonadaceae > JADGGM01. The sequence continues at coordinate 56,110 of DASSOX010000002.1, read as the reverse complement.
TGACGGGGTCCTCGGGAAGCGCTATGGGGAAGGTCTGGTGGGGCGGCGACGACCCTACGCGCTACGATGTACACGTGATGGGCGACACTGTGTCGCTGTCCGACGTGGACTGGATCCATCCCGGTATCCCGCGCACCGGCGGCGGCAGGCTGAATCTCAGCATCAGCAACTCCGAGAAGGACCTGCGCGTGCTCGAGTACGCGATCAGCGACATGGACGTGCGCTCCACCGGCTCGCATCTCCGCGGCGGCATGACCTTCGGCGTGGGTGGCCCCGTGCTGGTTGTGAAGGATGTGGCGCTCGAGCTGACGCCCATGGATTTCGATCTCCTCCGGAACTTCAACGGCGGCGCATTTCCCGTGGACTGGCAGGGGACCTTCACCGGACACGTACGTGGGCGCGGCGGCCCGATCAACCGTTGGATGGTGGACGATGCGCACCTCGTCTTCAGGGATGCACACGTCCCAGGCGCCGTATCGGAGATTACCGCGCGCGGCGGCCTCGACATCCTCTTACCGTCGCTCGCCAAGTTCCGCGACCTGCATGTGAACGCGCGCGTGATAGATCTGCGTACGCCGCGCTACCTCTTCCCCGACTTCCCTCGCCTGGCTGGTACCATCACGGGGACGGCCACGCTCGATTCCATCTGGACGGATGTGCGCTTCCACGGTGCGGACCTCACGCATCGCGACGGCCCGGATCTCCCCTCCCACTTCACCGGGAGCGGACGGGTCACGTACGGCGAGGAGGCGATCGCCTTCGACGTGGACATGCAGGCATCGCCTCTCTCGCTCACCACGCTCGCGCGCTCGTATCCGATGCTGCCGCTGCGCGGTCCGTACGACGGCTCGATTCGCGCTCGCGGTACGCTGGGCGACATGGACCTCGCGCTCTCCCTCGCTGGCGCGGGCGGCGAGATGGAGGTGGATGGCCGCTTCGACTTTGCCGAGCCGGGGTACGCGGCCCGAGGCACCGGGAGCGTGGCCGGCTTCGACCTGCGTACGCTTCTCGAGCGGCCCGAGCTTCCGCCGTCGCGATTGACCGGGAGCTATTCGATGGACGTGGTGGGCGACTCGCTCGCGAATCTCGCCGGAAGCGCGATCTTCGATCTCGACAGCGCGCGCGTGGATTCGCTTGACGTGGGGCGCTCCACCGCCGCGCTCTCCTTCGGTGGGGGCCGGATGAGTGTGGACACGCTACGCCTCGCCACCAGTGCCGCAAATATCGAGGCTACGGGCGCGCTGGGGCTGGCCGCGGGAGTCGTGGACACGCTGCATTACAGCGTGGTGGTGGATTCGCTTGGCGGACTGCGGCCATATCTGCTGCCGGGCACGGGAGGCGCGCGGCCGGTGATGGCGGATGCCGGCCTGTCGTTCTCCTTCGACGACAGCACCTCTGCGCCTAGCCGTGAGGCGCTGCAGCTCGCCATCGATGACTCGCTCGCCGGAAGAGTGCAGAGCAGGGGTACGCTGGTGGGTTCCATACAGGATCTCGAGGCGCGCGGCTCGCTGGCGGGGAGCGGTCTCTTCGCCGCCGGGAATTTCGCGCGCACACTGCAGGGCGAATACCAGTTCGGTGGACTTCCGGATGACGCGCGCGGCTCGCTCAGCCTGGAGCTCGACTCGCTCCGTGTGGGGAGCGTGCGCCTCGACACGGTAAGATCCGTGCTCGACATGCGGAGCCGCTCCAGCGGTACGCTCGGCGTCACCCTGTCGAGCACCGATCCGCTGGGAAGCTTTCGCGGCGCTACGAGAACGAGCTTCGCCCGCGAGGGCGACTCGCTGGTCGTCGCGCTCGACAGCGTGGGACTGACCTTGGCAGATGCCGAATGGACGCTGGCGGCTCCGGCGCACGCGGTAGTCGACAGCAACGGCGTGTGGCTCGACTCGCTGGAGCTCCGGAGCAGCACGGGCGGGATGCTCGCACTCCGCGGCGATTTCCCCACACGCGACTCGCTGCACGCCACCTTCGTGGCGGACAGCATTCCGCTGGCGCACCTGGGTGCACTCGCGCAGAGCACCGACTCGCTGAGGGGCTTCGCATCGTTCTCGGCGCTTCTCACGGGCGTACGCGAGCGGCCCGTCCTGCTGGCGGACGGTCGTTTCAGCGGACTCCGCTACGGCGATCTGCGTTTCCCGTTCTTCACGATGCACGGCGATTATCACGATCGCCGGCTGGCATCCAGATTGGCCGTCTATCGCAATGGGCGCACGGCGCTGGAGGCCGAGGCCACGCTCCCCGTGGATCTCGCGCTCGCGCGCGTGCCGCAGCGAATTCTCGACGATTCACTCAGCGGGCGCGTGGAAGCCGACAGTGTGGATCTCGCGATAATCGAGGCGATCGCGCCGCAGTTCGACGACGTTCGCGGCGCGGCTTCCACTCATCTCACCATCGGCGGCACCTGGGCGCACCCGTATCTCGCCGGCGATTTCAGGATCAGGAACGGCGTGATGCGCGTGCCCGAGGGCGGCATCACCCTGCGCGACGTGAATGCGGACATCGCCTTCCAGCCCGACAGCGTGCACGTCCAGCGGCTCTCCATGGCGAGCGGGAGCCAGTCGAACAGCGAGCTTTCGCTCACCGGCAGCATTGCCGTTCCCGACTACAGCGACCGTCGCGCGCTCGGCTTCGACCTCGCCATGCGCGCACGCTCGTTCGAGGCGATCGACAGAAAGTCGCTCGCCCGGCTGGAGATCAGCGGCGCGCTGCAGCTGGGGGGCACCTTCGAGCGTCCCATCCTCGGCGGCAGCATGACCATAGACCGAGGAACGCTCTACATATCCGACATCAGCCAGAAGCAGGTCGTCAACCTGAACGACCCCGAGTTCTACAACATCGTGGACACCAGCCTGGTGGCCAACCGCGGACTGCTGGAGGCGCTCCCGCCCGATCTCGACAGCGCGATAAGCAATCTGCGCGTGCCGAGTCTGGACGTGCGGATCGGCGACGACGTGTGGCTCCGCTCGCAGGAGGCGAACATCAAGCTGGCGGGGAACGTGGACATCTCCAAGCAGGGGAACCAGCGACTCGAGAGCGGTACGCTGCGCGTGAGTCGTGGCACCTACCGGCTCGACCTGGGAGTGGTGCAGCGCACCTTCCAGGTGGACAGCGGATTCGTCACCTTCTACGGCGACCCCAACATCCCGGCGGAGCTGAACGTGCGCGCTACCTACACGGTGCGCCAGGCAAGTCGCGAGAGCGGGCAGGATGTGAAGATCGTGGCGCACATCGGCGGCACGCTCGCGCAACCGCGTCTGGATCTCTCCAGTGAGGAACGAATCCCGCTCTCCAACACCGAAATCCTGAGCTATCTGGTTTTCGGCCAGCCATCCTTCGTGTCGGCGAGCAACGACAACTCTTCCCTGAGGCCGGTCGCTGCAGCGCTTCTCCCGAGCATGGGAGCCGTGCTGGAGCGCGCGCTCGCCGATCAGATCAGCTTCATCGACTACGTGCAGGTACAGACGGGAGGCACGGGCGAGCAGTTCTCGGGACAGGGATACAGTACGGCGACCAACGTGTTGTCGGGCACTCGCATCGGCGTGGGGAAGCAGGTGGGCGAGCGCACCTTCGTCACCGTCAACGCGGGGTTGTGCGGCCTGGGCGGCCTGGGCGGATCGCAGGCTACCGGTGCATCGTTCGAGAAGGCGTTGGGGGTTACGATCGAACACCGGTTGAACGATGGCTTCTCGGTGCAGGCTAGCATGGAGCCATCCTCGGCGGCGCTCCAGTGCCGGCCGGGGATCGGCGCGTCGGACATCGGCAACCGTCCACCGCAGTACGGTTTCGACATCTTCCGCGAGTGGAGCTTCTGAGCGAGTCCGTTCTGCTGCTTACGAACCCCGCCGCCCGTCGTGCCGCCGCCCTGCTCCCTGCGGTGCGACGGGCCTTTAGCGATGCGGGAGTGCGCTGCGAGGTACTGCCAACCCAGCGGCCCGGACATGCCGCGGAGCTGGCCAGGGAGCTTTCCGGCGGCTACCGCGCGGTATTCGTGCTCGGCGGCGATGGCACCGTGATGGAGGTGGTCGGCGCGCTCGCACGCAGCGGAATCCCCGTGGGAATTCTTCCCGGCGGTACCGGCAACCTGGTGGCGCGCTCGCTGGGGATCCCGCTGGACGTGAGTCGCGCCGTCCGCGTGCTCCTCAGCGGCAGAGCGCGTAGCATGGATCTGGGTATGACCGGCGAGGGCCGGCACTTCGCCTTCTCGGTCGGGGCGGGAGTGGACGCCCGCATGATCGCTGAAACCGGCGCGGGCTCGAAGCGCATCTTCGGCGCCGCGGCATACGCCCTCACGGCGATGCGCTGCGCGCTGCTCCCGCGCTCGTTCACGGTTCGTGCCGTGGTGGACGGCGAGGTCGTGGAGCGCGATGCGGCCGCGGTGATGGTGGCCAACTCTGGCGGCGTTTTGAGCGACCTCGTGACGCTGGGCCCCGGCATAAGGAGCGACGACGGCCTGCTCGATCTCTGCATCTTCTCGCCCGGTGGGAGCGCTCAGTCGGTGGCCGTGGGATGGCGGCTCCTCACCGGGCGCTTCGACGAGCATCCGGCCATGCTCTACCGCGCCGGGAAGGAGTTCAGCATCGAATGCGATCCGCCGGAACTCTACCAGGCCGATGGCGAGATACTGGGTAATACGCCCTTCCAGGCGCACGTCGAAGCTGGCGCAGCCACGGTAATCGCTCCGGGGACGTGATTGACCGGCCACCTCGTGCGTCCATACATTCGAGAGCCACGGGCAACACGGAGTTCATCATTCCCACCTCGCATTTCCCGCCACGATCATGACGGAAGCTCCCAGAGGGCGCGACGCGGGCGACTTCAGCGAGTCGGACGCAGCGACGCTCCTCGCCGGCCTGCCACCTGAGAAGGTCCAAGCGGTTCGCGCGCTGCTGCGCGATCGCGGCCGGCTGAGCGAGCTTTACAGGCACGTCATCGAGACTACCAGCGATGCGCTCGTGATCACCAATCGCGATCGCGCGATCGCCTTCGCGAACCCGGCTGCCCACGCGCTCTTCGGGTTCCCGGACTCCCAGCTCATCGGGATGCGGGTGGCCGACATAGTGCCGCGAGAGGTGCACGAGGATGTGGCGGAGCGGGAATCGGCCGCTCTCGGCGGCGCGGCTCAGCACTACGAGACGGTGGTGCTCCGTGCGGACGGCGAGTGCCGCGCGGTATCGGTGAGCAGCGCCCCGCTTCGCGAGGGGGATGGTAGTGGCGGTGAGACCACGATCACCGGAGTCGTGGCCTCGCTGCGCGACATCACCAACGAGCGGCTGGCCAGCGACGCGGTCGCGCGTTCCGAGGCCCGCTATCAGCGGCTCGTCGAGACGGCGCCCGATCCCATCTTCACCGTAGACCTCGAAGGCTGCTTCACCTCGGTCAATCACGCCTTCGAGGATGCGCTCGGCCGGACACGTGAGGAGCTGGTGGGGCGCCACTTCACCGAAGTGCTCAGCGGTGCGCAGAAGAACTTCCCTCAGGCGCTCTTCTGCGACACCGCTGCCGGCCGGCGCTCCCAGGCCGAGATCCGCTATCGCGATGCGCGTGGAGAGCTGTGTACCGGAGCGGTGACGGCCACGCCGGTGGTGGAAGATGGCGAGATCCGCGGCTGCCTCGGGATCATCCGTGACGTGACCGGCGAGCGCCGGCTGGCAGAACAGCTCCTGCAGCGCGAGAAGCTCGCGGCCGTGGGTCAGCTCGTGAGCGGCGTGGCGCACGAGTTGAACAACCCGCTCGCGGGCGTTCTCGCCTTCGCGCAGCTTCTGGAGGCCGCGCCAGGGAGTCAAGAAGAGCAGCGCGAGGCGATCCGCGCGATCCACAAGGAGGCCAAGCGGGCGGCAAGGATCGTGTCGAACCTCCTCCTCTTTGCCCGCGAGCGCGACCCCGAGCGCACGCGCACGGACCTGAATGCGGTGGTGGTCGATGCACTGGAGCTGCGCCGCTACGTCCTGCGCACGCAGCAGGTGGAGGTGGTGACCGAGCTCGAGCCGTCGCTCCCGGCCGTGTGGGCGGATCCGTTCCAGCTCCAGCAGGTGGTTCTCAACTTCATCACCAACGCCGAGTATGCGCTCAAGGGCGTGGAACGCGAAAAGGTCATCACGCTGCGCACCTGGTTCGCGGACAATCGCGTGTGCGCCAGCGTCGCCGACAACGGCACGGGCATAGAGGCGGAAGTGGTGGACCGCGTATTCAATCCGTTCTTCACCACGAAGGAAGTGGGCGAAGGAACCGGGCTGGGTCTTTCGATATCGCATGGTATCATCCGCCAGCACGGTGGCCACATCGGCGTGGAGTCGGTTGCCGGCAAGGGCGCAACCTTCACGATCGATCTGCCGCTTTCTCCGCTGGCGAGTACCCGACCCGAGTCCGGGCCCGCAGGCGCGCGGCGTGTGAGTGGATCGAGCTCCTTCCTGATAGTGGACGACGAGCCCTCCATCCGGCGTGCTCTCGCGCGCTACCTTACGCGCGAGGGACACTCGGTGGACACCGCGTCGAGTGGCGAGGAAGCACTCTCGCGACTGGCCGGCAGGCGCTACGATGCGATCCTTCTCGATCTGCGAATGCCCGACACTGCCGGATACGGCGTGTTCGAGCGGCTCCGTTCGGATGATCCGGAGCATGCGGCGCGGGTGGTCTTCGCGACCGGGGATGTCGAGAGTGAGAGCGCGCGCAGCTTCCTGCGCGAGGCGGAGCGCCCGTTCGTGAGAAAGCCGTTCATGCTCCCGTCGGTGGTGCGGCTGCTCTGCGATGTGGCCGCGTATCGTGTCAACGTGAACGAGCGCTCCGGCGCTCGCCGTACGAAGGTGACGAATGGCTGAAGGCGGAGATCGCGACATGATGACCTGCCGCGCCTGCGGGCGCGAGGAGCGTGCATCGGAGGGTTATCCCTGCGCCGGGTGTGGCACTTTCATCTGCATCATGTGCAACTTCCGCGGCGTTACTCGCTGTGCGAAGTGCGCAGCCGGCGAGGCGACTCCGCCAGCCGCCGGCTCCGCCGGAGCTGTGTGAGCGGCGAGATGCTCCTCAGGCGCCGCTTCGCGGTCGGCGACCGCGCGTTCACCGTGCTCGGTGAGCCCTCCTTCGACGACCGGAACGGCGAGTGGATCGTGCGACTCCTTTTCGTGCCGCTCGACCACTCGCTCCCGCGGAGCGTGCTGTCCGAGCCACTCGCCCACGCGCGCAAGCGCGACGACGTGATGCGCGAGCTCGAGAGTGTGACCGACAGGGCGATCGCCGGCGCCTTTCGTTCCATCGTCCTCCCACTGCCGCGGAGAACTCGTGCGCGCTGAGGCGTTCGCGGCGAGAGGCCCAGCGAGATGAGCGACGAGCTGGTTGTGCGATCGGCCGTTGCGCCGCTCAACGCCGAGGCTACGCTGCGCAGCGAGCAGGTCTCGCAGCTGCTGGCGGGCCATACGGTGGAGCGCATCGCCGAACAGGGATCGTGGATCCGCGTGAAGGCGTCCGACGGCTACGAGGGGTGGGTCAACCGCGGCTACCTTTTCGACGTGAGCGTGCGCAACCCCTCCGCACGCTTCTCCGCGCGCCGGATCTCGCTCGGCTGCGTCATACGCGAGCCCGGTGCACCGGCGCGCGCGCTTCCACTCGGCGCTATGGCTCCCGACGATGCGGCGGTGGAGAGCGGTCGCGCGCTCACGCCCGATGAGCTGCCGCGCCGCTTCCCGCGCGAGCCCGACTCGATCGCATCGAGCGCGCTCTCGCTCTTCGCCGGCACTCCCTACGAGTGGGGCGGGATCACTCCATGGGGCGCCGACTGCTCCGGTTTCGTGCAGGCGATCTTCGGCCTGCACGGCATCGCGCTCCCTCGCGACGCCCACCAGCAGGCCACGCTCGGCACTCCGGTGGAAGGCGGCCTATCCGCCCTCCAGGCCGCCGACCTGATTTTCTTCTCCGAGCGTCCCGACCTCCGCATCACGCACGTCGCGATCGCCCTCTCTCCCACAGGCATGGCCCACCTCGCCCTCGGCCGCGGCGGCCACTCCGTGGAGCAGCTCTCCCCGCCCGCCGATGACTACGTGAGGGAGTTGATGGGGATGGTGGTGGGGGTGAGGCGGTACTGACTGGCAGGGCTCAGCGGCGGCGGTAGAGAGGGGACGGGGACAGGGGACGGGAAGCAGGAACTGCGAGGGTTCAGCAACTAAAGGGATCAGGAACTACCCAAGCGGTGAGATCGAGCCGCCGAGGTAGTACCTGAACCCTGAACCCTGCCTCCTGAACCCTCGCAGTTCCTGTTTCCCGTCCCCTGTCCTCCCTCTCCTGCGTCAGCTCACCAACCCTCCCCCCACCGGATTCATCTCACTCCTCACGTGGAGTGTTACGTCGCCGTGGAGGACGCCGTCGAGGGTGACTTGCATCGAGTACGAGCCGGCGGCGTCGAGGGGGAGATCGAGTGCGGCGATCAGGGGGAAGTCCATCTCCGTCACGCCGGGCGGAGGCGAGCCGATATTCAGCTCGCCGTTCGACGACCAGAGCTCATCGCCCGAGGGGTTCAGCCAGGTGAGCGTGATGACGTGCGTTCCCACGTCCTCGAGATCACCCTTGAGCCGCACCACGAAGTGCGCGCGCGGGTGCACAGTTGGAAGGCCGCCCACCTGCACGGCGTCGAAAACGCCGAGCACGTTCAACTTTCCTTCCTGCGAGAGATTGGCGGCGTCGGCGAAGAGCGCGAAGGAGATGTGCATCGGCGGAAGTCTAGCCCCGGCGGCGGAGGTGGGCCAGTGCAGCGACGCGCAGTAGCGGCGGCGCTCCCGGCCGGTCTAGCTTTGTCGCCATGGCTTCATCCGTGGAATCGCCAGCGGCCGCATCATCACCCTCGCACCCGTCGGATACGCGCTCCGACTCTCCGAGTCCGGGGCCATCGCTCACCGATCTCCTCCTGCTCGTCACGAGCATCATCTGGGGCGTCAACTACACCGTCGTGAAGTACGGCACCGGCGTGATGGATCCGCTGGCGTACAACGGCGCGCGGGTAGCCCTCGCCGCGGTGGTGTTCGCGTACATAGCGTGGCGCAGAGGCGGGCCGCCGGTGGGTCGGCGCGACATGTGGGCTCTGCTCGGGCTCGGGGTGCTTGGCAACGGCCTCTATCAGCTCCTGTTCGCCGTGGGCGTCGCACATACTCGGGCAGGGAGCGCCGCGATAGTGCTCGCATCCGCTCCCGTATTCATCGCGCTGCTGGGCAGGTTCCTGGGAGTAGAACGAGTCGGGCTCCGCGGTTACGGCGGCGTGCTGCTCTCGATTGTCGGGATCGCGCTCGTGATCATGGGCGGCGCCGGACGAGAGACGGGCGGCGCCACGCTCTACGGCAACCTGATCGTGCTGGCGGGCGCATTCTGCTGGGCGCTCTTCACCGTGCTCCTCGAGCCGTTCACGCACCGCGTGAGTCTGGTGGACATCTCGGCGTTCACACTCGTGGGTGGTGCGGTACCGCTCGTCGCCTTCTCGACGCCAGCCATGCTCGCTACCCGCTGGACCACCGTGAAGCCGCTCACCTGGCTCGCGATTGCGTACAGCGGAATCGCCTCGCTGGTAATCGCCTATCTTTTCTGGTATCGCGGCGTGCGTGTCATAGGACCCACGCGCACGGCGATCTACTCGAACCTTCAGCCGGTGATCGCGCTCCTCGTCTCGTGGATGCTCCTCGCGGAAGTCCCCACCGCGTGGCAGGGCGTAGGAGCGGCGACGATCATAGCCGGAGTGATACTCACACGATCGTGAAGCTAGTTCTCTTCGACATAGACGGAACCATCCTCTGGAGCGACGGCGCCGGACGCCGCGCGATGACGGCTGCTCTCACGCACGTATTCGGCAGCGCCGGTCCCACCGGCTACCGCTACGACGGCAAGACCGACCCGCAGATCGTGCGCGATCTGATGCGTCTCGAGGGACACGGCGAGGAAGCGATAGACGAGCGTATGGCGCCGCTCATCGAGCGCTACCTGCAAGGCCTCGAGACGGAGCTGGCCGAGGGGCTGCATACGCATCTTTTCGATGGAATCCCGGAGTTGCTCGACGCGCTCGAGGCGCGGGATGACATGGTGCTTGGCCTCCTGACGGGCAATCTGCGCGCGGGGGCGGCACTGAAGCTGCGTTCTGCCGGCATCGACATGTCCCGATTTCGGATCGGCGCGTTCGGCTCGGACCATCATCACCGTCCGGAGCTCCCTGCAATCGCGCAGCGTCGCGCGCGCGAGGAGCTGGGACTCGAGATTCCCGGTGCAGCGATGGTGGTGATAGGCGATACGCCCGCCGACATCGAGTGCGGCAGGGCGATCGGTGCGCGTGCCGTAGGCGTCGCCACGGGCCGTTATACGGTGGCCGAGCTCGCGAGCCACTCGCCCATGGCGGTCTTCCCCAACCTCGCCGACACGGCCGCGGTGATGCGAGCGATCGTCGATGCGTGAGGTGGAGATCAAGGCGGTGGTTGACGACTGGGACGCGAGGCGCGACCGGGTCGTCGAAGCCGGCGCCGAGCTCTCCTTCGCTGGCCGGCTCGAGGATCGCCGCTACGATACTCCGGCGCGCGATCTCTCCGCTCGAGGCGAGGTGCTCCGCGTGCGCGTGTACCGGAGCGACGGCGGCGAGCGGGCCGAGATCGGATGGAAGGGGCCCACATCGCAGGAGAGCGGCTACAAGGTGCGCGAGGAGCTCGGCGCATCCACGCCCGATGCGGCGTCGATGGCGCTCATTCTACGCCAGCTCGGCTACCTCGTGACTCAGGCGATAGACCGCGAGATCGTGCAGTACAATCTCAATGGCACCACCATCCGCTTCGAGCGATATCCACGAATGGACGATCTGGTCGAGGTGGAAGGGTCGCCCACCGGTATCGAGCGCGCGGTTGCGGTGCTCGGCATCCCGCGCTCGGAATTCACCGCGGAGCGACTCCCGAGATTCGTCCGACGCTTCGAGGAGCGAACCGGCCGCAGAGCGGCGATCTGCGACGCCGACCTCCAGCGTTCCGATCGGCGCGCATTGCATGAGCGCGATGAAGAAGCCTGACGCGTCCACGGCGATCGAGGTGCGAGTGCGCGGACTCTTTCGGGGTCACGACCTCGATGGCGATGCGGCGCTCGTGTTCGAGCGTGACGTGCTGGTGGTGCACGTTGGGCGCGCGCGACTTCCCATCGAGCTCCGCTTGCTCGAAGGATGGGAAGTACGGTCCGAGGAGCTGCACGTCCACCTGGAGGGTGGGGATGTATTGAGTATCGCCGGAACCGATCCCCGTGGTATCGTGCTCGGCCTGGAGCGCTGGGCGTTCGCGCTTCCCGAGTTCACGCGCTCGCTCCGCGTGCTCGGTACCCGGCGCGCCACAGCCGGCGCACGCCGTCCAGAGCACGATGCCTTCTTCGCCCCGCTGATCGCGGCGCGCGGCCGGGCGGAGCGCGCATCCACCTTCGCCGCTCGCCGCACAGCGCTCGATTCGCGCGCTCTCCGCGATGCGATCGAGCTGCGCCTTCGTGCCTTCGCCGCCGAGCGCTATCCCAACGACGCGCCCGAGCGCCGAGCGCTGGAAGCCGAGCTCTTCGAGTGCGTAGCCCCACTCCTGGCGCGCTTCGCCGACCTCGACGCAGCCGAGGAACGCCTGGCCACCTCTCCCGACGCGGAACGCGTTCTCCATTGGCACGAGCTATCGCGTTCGCTGCTCGCTCTTTTCGACAGCGCCGACCGCTGCTGGCCCGACCTTGGATCCATACTCACCGATGACCGCCGCGAGGCACGTTCCCGCTGGAGTCTCGGATTCCTGCGGAACAGGAGGGGAGGTGGGGCTGCGAGGGAACAGGGGCCAGGGGAGAGGAGACAGGAAGGAAAAGGGAACAGGTAACTGCCCAGGGTTCAGGAGGCGGGGCGAGAACTACGAGGGTTCAGGAGGCAGGGTTCAGGGTTCAGGAACTGCTTATGCGACCGTCATTCCCGCGTAAGCGGGAATCCATTTTACCCGGCCAAGCATGGATCCCCGCTTTCGCGGGGATGACAGTTGCGTAGGTAGTACCTGAACCCTGAACCCTGCCTCCTGAACCCTTCATTTCACCCCTCCCCCGGCCACTCTCCCGCTTCCGCCCTTTTTCCGACGTAGAAGTTTCCGAAGTCGGCGTAGCGGGCGGAGGTTTCGTCGAAGCGCATGTCGGTGATCAGCTTCTTGAAGTCGAGGGGGTCCTTGGCGAAGAGGGTGACGCCCCACTCCCAGGCATCGAAGCCGACGGCGCCGGTGATTATCTGCATGACGCGGCCGGCGTAGCGACGGCCGATGAGGCCGTGCGAGTACATCATGCGGCTGCGCTCTTCGAGGGTCAGCGCGTACCAGTTCTGATCGGGGGCGCGGCGCTTGGACATCGGGTAGAAGCAGACGTACGGCATGTCGGCCGGCGGCTGCGGGTAGAGGCGCCGGCGGACGTGCGGCGTGGCCTGCTCGGCGGCGCTGCGCTCGGCGAGTGCCTTCTCGAATTCCTCGTCGCCCACGCTGCCGCCGCGCGCGTTGGCGGCTTTCGCGAGCTGCGCCGTGATGTGATAGAGGCCGGCCTCGGTGACGCTCAGGAAAGTGTACACCGGCTCTAGCCGGCCCAGGAACGGGTCGCGGCGCACGCGGCGCTCGGCGGCAGCGAGCTCGTCGAGCGTGGGGCGGAAGTGCATCACCATCACGTCAGCCGCCGAACCCACGAGCGGCACCGCGAGACTCCAGCTTCCGTCGGCGCCGCAGGCGATTTCAGCGAGCGTCTCGCGCGCGGTGGCGAGCTCGGATTCCGAAATGGTGCTCCCGCGAGGGAGAGCCAGGAGCTGGTGCGAGGCGTACCAGCCCTCGATGGTTGCTGGGGGGTGTGCTACGGTTTCCATGGCATCGCGTCTCGTTGGGTTGCGATGCGCAATCTATCCGGGTGCAATGGATTGTTGGAGCGCGCCCGAGCGGGGCGCGTCAGCCAGCGGCTACGGAGAGACCGCCGAATCTGCGCTCGCGCGTGCAGAAGTACGACACCGCCTCGCCGAGCGCGTCGCCGTCGAAGTCGGGCCACATGATGTCCGTGAAGTACAGCTCGGCGTATGCACACTCCCAGAGGAGGAAGTCGCTGAGCCGCCGCTCGCCACCGGTGCGCACCAGCAGGTCCACATCGCTCGCTCGCCCCGCCGCGGCGGGAGAGCAGGAGCGCGCTATGAGCTCGGCGAAGCTCTCGCGCGTGTGGGCGACGTCGGGACCCGCGAGCTGTGCCGCGCGGATAATGGCGTCGCGCGCCGAGTAGTCTATGGCGAGGCGGAGGTGCAGTCGCCTCCCCTCTCGCGTGCGGTTCTCCGCTTCTTCCATGGCGCCGCGGAGTCCGGCCGGGAGCCGGTCGCGCCGACCTATCATGGTGAGGCGAACACCGTTCTCGATGAGCCGGTCGGTCTCGCCGCGCAGGTAGCTGCGGAAGAGTCGCATCAACGCAGCGACCTCGCGCGGTGGCCTTCGCCAGTTGTCGGAGCTGAAGGCGTAGAGCGTGAGCGTCCCGATCCCGAGTCCCGGCGCGGCTTCGACCGCACGCCTCACTGCTTCCGCACCCTGCCGGTGCCCGGCGGCTCGCGTCAGCCCGCGAGCCGCGGCCCACCGGCCGTTGCCGTCCATGATGATCGCCACGTGAAGAGCGGCGCCGGGCGTGGGCGCGAACGAAGCACTCGTGGTCATGTAGTCGAGAGAAAGGGGAGAGAGAGGACGCTCAGCGGTCGAGAGTATCGCGCGTGGCCTGAATGAGCGCTTCCATGTGATCGAGGTAGCGTTGGAGGGCGTCGAGCCCCGCTGCGGTGATGCGGTATTCGGTGCGCGGACGCCGCCCCTCGAAGCGTTTGGTGCAGGCGATGTAATCGGCCTCCTCGAGCTTGCGCGCGTGCACGCTGAGGTTTCCGTCCGTCGTATCCATCAACGATTTGAGCTCGTTGAAGGTAAGCGTCTCGTTGGTGGCCAGCGCGCTCACGATCCCGAGCCGCATCCGGTGATGGATGAGATTGTCCAGCTCGCGCGACTCCGCCGGCGCCGTGGATGTGATGCGACTCACTGCTTCGAGGCCTCGCTTGCGCTCGTGCGTTGCTTCAGGGCGCCTCTTGGGCGCCGCTCCCGATTTAGCCACCGTACCTCCGTGCGATTACCCAGCCGAACCCGATGTGAAGGCCGCCGAACCCGGCGATGAGGAGCGCAGAGCTCCACAAGGGAGCCGTGAAGAGCGCCACCGCGCCCAGGAGCATGAAGCACGCTCCCATCACCGGGACCACCCTCACCGAGAAGACTCCACCGGTGATCACCGCCGCGCCGTACAGAAGGAGCCAGAGCCCCGGGAGTGCGCTCGAGATGCCAAGGTGCGCGTGCGCCAGCGTGATGACGGCGCCGACGAGTACTGGCGGCGCGAAGCCGAGCACGAACTTTCTGAGCGGCCCGTTGAGCACTGGAAGGCGCGCCGCACGCGCCTTCCACACCGAGCTGACGAGCCCAATCAGCATGGAGATCACCGCCTCGGCGAGCCACACGGCCAGCCAGCGCGTGGTGGTACTCTGCCGCATGGCGATAAGCCCCGCTCCGATAGCCGTGACTCCAACCACGACCTGCCCCCACCCCGACACGGCGGTAAAGGACGAAGCATTCTCCATCGTGCGCCTGATGAAGCGCAGATCCTCCATCGCCCGCGCGTGAAGCGCCGGCGGCTCGCCATTCTCGAGGCGAAGAGATCGGGGTGACATGGGGGGATGATATTGGGTTGGTGGGTGCCCGTCAAGTACTTTGCTCAATAAAGTTAGATGCGCCCGTCCGGGTGAAAGCAGAAGGCAGAAAGCAAAAAGCAGAAGGCAGAAAGCAGGAACCGCCAGCGGCCAGGAAGCAGGGTTCGTGATTCAGGTGCCACCCTTTCCGCCGTCATTCCCGCGAAAGCGGGAATCCATTTTGTCCGACTCGACATGGATCCCCGCTCGGGTGGGGATGACTGTTCTACGGGTAGGACCTCATCCCTGGTAGTTCACTGCTTTCTGCTTTCTGCTCCCTACTCCTACACTACCGCCCTGGTATTCCTCGTCGCTGCCGCACTCCACACTCCCAGAATCAGTGCGATGATTCCGAAGATCACGCTGTTCCACATCCGCGCCGTGTTCGTGCTGGCGTAGCCGTAGATCCAGGGGGAGATGATCATCCAGATTCCCAGGAGCGCGTTGATCCAGCTCAGACCTACCGCGGAGCGCGGGGAGAAGAAGCGGATAGCGGCAAATACCGCTATGACGATTCCCACAATGATGCTGTTCCACGCGCTCCCACTGGTATAGATGGCGCCGTAAACCCAGGCGGAGATGATGATCCAGATGCCTGCCAGAAAGTTCAACCCGCTGGCCACTTTCACCTGGCTCGTGTCGGTGTTTGCAGTTCGCATTTCCACGTGAGCCTCCTCGACGTGGCGGGTGCTATGAATTTTGGCTCAGGCGCCGGCCGCTAGCCGGGTGAGCCCGCCACCCCTCGACCGCGGCCTGCCCAAACAACTGAAAGTGCATGGCACATGCCGCGAATACTCAGGGATGCCTCTCCTCGGACTCGCGACGCAACCGCGCGTACTCGCCAATCGACGCCATATCAGAGGTGCGCCGGCACGGAATCGCGAACGCGAACACAGAACCCTCCTGCGGAAACTCCGCCCAGACGCGACCGCCGAGCGCCTCCACCGTTTCGCGCACTATGCTGAGACCCAGACCAGTGCCGTCCACCGCCGGGACGCTGTCCTTGTGCGCGCGGAAGAAGCGCTCGAAGAGCTTGGTACGCAGCGCCGGCGGAACTCCGATGCCATTGTCGT
Organism: Gemmatimonadaceae bacterium; assembly: GCA_035700125.1. Lineage (GTDB taxonomy): Bacteria > Gemmatimonadota > Gemmatimonadetes > Gemmatimonadales > Gemmatimonadaceae > JADGGM01. The sequence goes on along the minus strand of DASSOX010000002.1, from coordinate 40,312 downwards.
GAACCTCTACCACCACCTCGCTCGGCCGGTCCGCCTCGCTCACCATCACGTAGCCGCGCACCTCCGCTATCCGCGACTTCTTCGCCGGATCGGCGTACTTGATGGCGTTGGAGATGAGATTCATCAAACAGAGCTCCACGGCAGCCGCGCTCACCTCCACGTCCGGGAGATCGCTGGCGATGGAGATCTGCACACCGGCGGACTTCGCGGCATCGCGAAGGTGCCGCCTCACCTCCGACGCGGCGCTGGTCAGACGGACGTGACGCTGCTGGCGCGCATCATCGCTCACGCGGGATAGCTCGAGCAGATCCTCGAGCACCACGCGCATTCCGGTTGCGTTGCGTACGATCAGACTTCCCAGCTCGCGGCGCTTGGGGTCGGAGAGCTCCGGGATCTCGAGAAGTTGCGCCGCTCCCGAGATCGCGCCCATCCGGTTGCGCAGCTCGTGTGTGAGCGCGCGGTTGAACGAGCGCAGACGCTCCTCGCGCTCCCCGAGCTGCGCCATCATGAGCTGCAGGTACTGAGTGGCCGTGGCCTGCTGGACGAGAGAAATCGCCTGGAAGAGACGGTGCGCGACCAAAGCCATCTCGGCGCGCGAGCAGTCGTCCCCTTCCTCGCCAACTATCCGAGCGAGGAAGTTGAAGAGGATCCCACCGAAAATCTCGTATTCCTTGAGGATCTCGAATTCGTCGAAGCCCTGTTCGTGGCGCAGCGCACCCAGCTCGCGCGCCTTCGAGATCACATCGGTGTCGGCGGCCAGGGCGCGCGACGGGTCCTCGATGTAATCGGCTACCCCGCTGACGAGCCTCGGCGCGTGATCGAGAAGCTCTTCGGTGGGGAAGATTCGATTGGGATTGATCGAGACCCGTTCGCTGATTCGGTCGAGCCACCGCGTCGTCAACTCGGTCTGCGCTTCTCTCAGCCGCGCCGCCATGACGGAAGCCAACCGGCAATTCACCGATGAATCCATTGACTACTCCCCGTTGGTGCGCGGCGCGAGGGACTGCTTCGCGGCCAGCCCTCTGCACAAAGGGCAGTAGCTACACCGAAACAGGGTTGCCTCTCGGTGGCACCTCGCTCATTCCGCGGCCGCGCGGCCTATGATGACCTCGGGACGGAAGCCGAGAAAAAGACCGGTTTCCACTACACCGGGACGGTTACGCAGGGTGCGCGCCAGCCCGTCGGGGTCGTCGAGTCCGTGCGGGAAGCGGGCGTCGATGATGTAGTGACCCTCGTCGGTCACGAACGGCGACTCGCCAGTGCCCAGCCGCAGAACGGCCGCCGCACCCATCTCGCGAAGCGCCTCGGCGTGTCCCGACCAGCCAAACTTGACGACCTCGACCGGCACGGAATACCTGCTTCCGAGGCGGTCCACGATTTTAGTCGAGTCTCCGATTATCACCCAGCGGCGTGAGCGCGCCGCCACGATCTTCTCACGCAGCAACGCGCCGCCGCCGCCCTTGAGCACACGCTGCAGCGGATCTATCTCGTCGGCGCCATCGATGGTGATGTCTATCACCGGCGTGCTCTCGATGTCCACGATGCGAATTCCGCACTCGATCCCGAGCCGGTGCGAGGCGTTGGAGGTGGGAACGCCCACGATTTCCTCCAGATCACCAGCGCGGATGCGCCGGCCCAGCTCCTCGATCGCGATGGCGGCGGTGGATCCGGTACCCAGCCCCACGATGGAGCGCGACCCCACGAGCGCCACAGCCCCCTCGGCGGCCGCGCGCTTCTCCCGCTGCAACACGTCCGTCATGGGATGCGCCATGCCGCGTCGTCGCGCGCGGTGAGCGCGCCCGCCACGCTCGGCCCCCACGAACCGGCATCGTAGTTCGGGATCCCGGTGGGGATTCCCTCCTCCCAGGCAGCGACCACGGGGTCTATGACGCGCCACGCCGCCTCAACCTGATCACCGCGAGCGAAGAGCGTCGCGTCGCCCTGCATCGCATCCAGCAGGAGCGTCTCGTACGCGGAGTGTGTGCCCGCTCCGAACGCGGCGTCGTACGAGAAGACCATGCGCACCGGCGTGAGTCGCAAGTCCACTCCCGGAGCTTTCACCTGAAAGCGTAGTGAGATCCCCTCTTCCGGCTGGATGCGAATCGCCAGCACATTGGGGGCTACCTCGTCGTCACGGTCAATGGGAAAGAGCAGGTGCGGCGGCCGGCGGAACTGGACGGCGATCTCGGTCACGCGCTCGGCCATCCGCTTCCCGGATCGCAAAAAGAAAGGGACGCCTTCCCAGCGCCAGTTGTCTATCATGAGCCGGAGCGCCGCGAAGGTGGGGACACGCGAATCGGGCGCGATCCTCGGTTCCTCGCGATAGCCGGGCACGCGCTTCCCGTCCACGATACCCGGACCGTACTGCCCTACCACTGACGCCGTGCGCGCCTCCATCGGCGTCATGGATCGCACCGAGCGCAGAACCTTCACCTTCTCGTCACGCACCATGTCCGCCGCGAAGGAGCTGGGCGGCTCCATGGTGGTAAGCGAGAGGAGCTGCAGGAGATGGTTCTGGAACATGTCGCGCAGCACTCCCGCCTCCTCGTAGTACGAGGCGCGGTGCCCCACTCCCACGGTCTCCGCGGCGGTGATCTGCACGTGCTGCACGTGCTCGCGGTTCCAGATCGGTTCGAAGATCGAGTTGGCGAAGCGGAGCACCAGAAGGTTCTGGACGGTCTCCTTCCCCAGGTAGTGATCTATGCGATAGATCTGCCGCTCGGAGAAGATGCTGCGCACCAGCGTGTTGAGCTTGCGCGCGCTCGCCAGGTCGTGGCCGAAGGGCTTCTCGATGATGAGACGCACCCACGCCGACTTCGCCTCGCTGGCACGCGGCGCCAGGCCGCTCGCGGAGAGATGCCTGAGCACGTCCGGATATAGACTCGGCGGAATGGCGAAGTAGAAGAGCCGCCCGCGCTTCTCGACGTCGTCGCCTTCGATGGCGGCGAGGCACTCCGCGACGCGCGTGTACGTTCCAGCATCGAGGAGATCGCCGGATACGAAGCGCAGCTTGTCGAGGAACTTCGCGCGCACGGAGGCGTCGGTATCACCGGTCTCCGAGGAGCTCTGGATCGCGTCGTCCATCTTCTGCCGGAACGACTCGTCGTCTATGGCCTCGCGACCCACGCCGATTGCGGCGAAGCTCGGATCGAGGAGGCCATCGACGTCGAGGTGCGCCAGCGCGGGCATGAGCTTGCGGCTCGTGAGATCGCCGCAAGCGCCCATGATGATCACGGTGCATGGGCCCGCGCCGCGAAGCTCGCGCCCCGTGCGCTGCGCCTCGCCCAGCTCGTAGTGGGCAGTCAGCGTAGCCGGCATCTGGCTCACTTCTCCTTCTTCACCGCGTGGCCGCCGAACTCGTGGCGGAGCGCGGCGATGACCTTGGCGCCGAACGACTCGCTCTGCCGCGAGCGGAGGCGCGCGAGGAGCGAGAGTGTGATGACGGGTGCGGGAACGTTTATGTCTATCGCCTCCTGCACCGTCCAGCGCCCTTCACCCGAATCCTCCACATAACCGCGCAGATCGGCGAGGCCCGGGTCGCTGGCGAACGCGCGCTCGGCGAGCTCGTTGAGCCAGGATCGCACAACGCTTCCGTGATTCCACACCGCCGCCACCTGGTGCAGGTCAACGTCGAAGTCCTTCGACTCGTGCAGGATCTCGTAGCCCTCGGCGTACGCCTGCAGCATCCCGTACTCGATGCCGTTGTGCACCATCTTCACGTAATGGCCGGCGCCCGTTGGCCCTACGTGCGCGTAGCCATCCTCGGGCGCGAGTGCGAGGAAGATCGGCTCGCAGTGCTTCACCGCGGCATCGTCACCGCCCACCATGAGGCAGTAGCCGTTCTCCAGCCCCCACACCCCGCCGCTCGTTCCGGAGTCCACGAGCTCGATCCCCCGCGCGCGCAGCTCGCCGCCCCGCCGCAGCGTATCGTGGAAGTTCGAGTTGCCACCGTCGATGATCATGTCGCCGCGCGCGAGGTGCGGGAGGAGTGCGGCTATGGTATCGTCCACCGGCTTGCCTGCCGGCACCATGAGCCACACCACGCGCGGCGTGGGGAGCGCGGCGCACAGCGCGGCGAGGTCCCTGGCCCCGATCGCATCCGCCTTCGCGCTCCCCTTCCCCTCCTCGGTCACCCTCGTGATCGCATCGGGATCGCGGTCGTAACCCACCACCTCGTGTCCGGCGCGCAGGAGCCGGAGCGTCATGTTCCCACCCATCCTTCCCAGACCGACCATCCCTAATCGCATCGCACTCCCCCTTTCCGCGCGTTCCCGTCTCCAATGAGCTACCGCTCTCGATGAATGGACTCCCGCTCGACCGCTTCTCAGCGACCGAGCATATCGTGCGCCTTCTGCACAGCGTGCTCCGGCGTGAGGCCGAACTCCTCGTACAGCTTCTGATACGGAGCCGACGCACCGAAGTGATCGAGCCCGATTACGGCCCCTTCGTCGCCGACAACGCGATACCAGGGCATGGTGGCGGCTGCCTCCATCGCGATACGCTTCCTCACGTGCGGCGGCAGCACCGAGTCGCGGTACTCACGCGGCTGCGCCTCGAAGAGCTCGATGCTCGGCATGCTCACGACGCGCGCGCGAACTCCCTGCTTCTCGAGCTGGTCGCGTGCCTCGAGAACTATGTGCACTTCGGAGCCACTCGCGATGAGCACGACCTCCGGCTTCCCTCCCTCGGCGTCCGCCAGGATGTAACCACCCTTCGTGAGGCCGCTGGCTGCACCCAGCTTCGAGCGGTCGAGCGTGGGGACGTTCTGCCTCGTGAACACGAGAGCCACCGGCGCGTGGGTCATCCCGATCGCCGTGGCCCACGCCTCCGCGGTCTCGTTTGCATCGGCCGGACGGAACAGCGTGAAGCCGGGGATCGCGCGCAGCGCCGCGAGCTGTTCGATCGGCTGATGCGTGGGACCGTCCTCCCCTAGCCCGATTGAATCGTGTGTGAAGACGTAGATCACGTGCTGCTTCATGAGCGCCGCGAGACGCATTGGCGGCCGCATGTAATCGGAGAAGATCAGAAAGGTGCCGCCGTAGGGAATGATCCCGCCGTGCAGCGCGATCCCGTTCATCGCCGCGCCCATGGCATGCTCGCGGATGCCGAAGTGCATGTTGCGCCCGCGGAAGTTGTCGCGCTCGAAGGCGCCGCTGTCGTCGAGGAGAGTCTTGGTGGAAGGAGCGAGATCCGCGGCGCCGCCCATCAGCTCGGGGATGCGCGCGGCGAATGCGTTGAGCACCTTGGACGATGCCGCGCGCGTGGCCATCCCCTTCGCACTCGCCTCGAAGGTGGGCATGGCGCTCCGCCAGTCGGCCGGGAGCTGGCCGCTCAGACGGCGCTCCAGCTCGCGCGCCTCGTCGGGGTGCTTCGCGGTGTACGCCTTCAGCCGCTTCTCGTACGCTTCGCGCGGTTCCTTCCCGCGCGCGCCCGCCTCGCGCCACACTCGCAGCGCTTCATCGGGAACGAAGAATTGATCGTGGGGACGCGGCCAGCCGAGATTCTCCTTGGTGAGCTGGATCTCGTGGTCGCCGAGCGGGGCGCCGTGTGCCTCGGCGGTGTCGTGCTTGTTCGGGCTTCCGAAGGCGATCGTGCTGCGCACGATGATCAGCGAGGGGCGGTCGGTGACCGCCTGAGCCGCGGTGATCGCCCTGTCGAGCGCGTCGAGGTCGTTGACGTCCTCCACGCGCTGCACGTGCCAGTGGTAGGCCTCGAAGCGCGCGGCCGCGTCATCGCTGTACGCGAGGTCGGTGCTTCCCTCGATGGTGATGTGGTTGTCGTCGTAGAAGCCGATCAGTTTGCCGAGCCCCAGATGGCCGGCGAGCGACGCGGCCTCGTGCGAGATCCCTTCCATCAGGTCGCCATCGCTGGCGATGAAATAGGTGCGGTGGTCGATCAGCGGCTGCTCGCCATCCTTGTTGAACACTGCGGCGAGGTGCGCTTCGGCAATCGCCATCCCGACGGCGTTGCCGATTCCCTGGCCCAGGGGACCGGTGGTGACCTCTACACCGGGCGTGTGACCGTACTCGGGATGCCCGGGCGTCGCACTCCCCCACTGGCGGAACTGCTCGATCTGCTCGAGCGGGAGGTCGTAGCCGGTGAGGTAGAGGACGCTGTAGAGCAGCATCGACGCGTGGCCCGCCGAGAGGATGAAGCGATCGCGGCCCGGCCACTTCGGGTGGGTGGGATCGTAGCGCAGATGGCGAGTCCAGAGCACGTACGCGAGGGGCGCGAGAGCCATGGGCGTTCCCGGGTGCCCCGAGTCTGCCTTCTGCACCGCGTCCATCGAGAGGGTGCGAATCGTGTTGATGCACAGCTCGTCGAGCTCAGTTCCAGCGAGCGTTGTGGCTTCTTGCATCTCAGCTTGCTCCGAGTGTCCGTTATTCGTTGGGCGCGGCGGCGCCGGAGTCTGCATCGTGCGGAGAATGCTCGCAGGCAGCCACGGCCGCGCCGATCAGACCGATGTGCGGGTTCACCACCACGTTCACCGGAATCTTCCGCAAGAGTTCTCCCATGCGTCCCTTGTCACGGAACGCCGTGATGAAGATACCATCGCGCAACTTGGCGGCCATCGCCTTGGCGATCCCGCCCACCAGGTAGACCCCCCCCGTGGCCAGCACGTGCAGCGCGAGGTTTCCCGCCTGCGCTCCGTACGCCGCGACGAACATGTCCACGGCGCGGGCGCAGACGGGGTCGCTCCCCTCGAGGCCGAAGCGCGAGATGGCCGGAGCGCCCTCGGCCCTCACCGCGGAGGCCACGTCGGGCCTCTCGCGCTCTCCTCGGGCCCGAACGAGGAAGCGGTAGATGTTCTCGATCCCCTGCCCCGACACCACGCGCTCGTACGAAACGTGTCCGTGCTCGCTCGCGATCGCGTTGTGCAACGCCCACTCCTCCTCGGTACGTGGCGCGAAGGTAGCGTGGCCGCCCTCGGAGGCGAATGGGCGGTAGCGCGTCCCGTCCCATGCGAGGAATGCCTGCCCCAGCCCCGTGCCGGCGCCGATGAGCGCGATCACTCCCTGCGGCAGCGCTTCGCCCTTCTGCAGCGACACGAGATCCGCCGGGAGCATGCGCGTCACGCCGTACGCCATGGCGTGCAGGTCGTTGATCACCGCGGTGGCCGCGATCCCCGTTTCGCTGGCGATGCTGTGCGCGCTCACCTTCCAGGGGAGGTTGGGCGTCACGCATTCGCCGTCGGTCACGGGACACGCCACTCCGAAGGCCGCCCGCTCGAAGCTCTCATCGCCACTCGAAACGAAGTCCAGCGCGATCGGCGCGAGACCGGGGTAGGCACGGCTGTCGTACTGCCGGAAGCGACCCACGCTGACCATCGTGCCATCCACTTCCACACTTGCGAGTCGCGCGTGCGTACCGCCCACGTCGCCGGCGAGCACCCTCACGCGGGCACCGCGCGAAGGAGCGAAGCCGCATCGCCGTCCAGGATCCAGCTTCCGCGGAGCGCGAACTGCACCGGGAGCGCGTACGGATCGAAGCTCCCCTCGAGCGCGCGCGCCACCGCGTGCGCCTTGGATGCCCCCGCGGCGATGACCCCGATGTGATGGGCGGCGGCGATCACGGGCGGCGTGACCGTGAGCCTCTCCGCGGGCGGGGCAGGACTGGTAGATGGCACTACCCGCCGCTCGCGTTCGTGCAGTTGTGGCGCCCCCGGGAAGAGCGAGGCGGTGTGCCCGTCGGCGCCGACGCCGAGTAGCACGACGTCGAGCGAATGCGGGAGGACGCGCTCGTACTCGCGTGCCGCCTCGTTCGCATCGTCCAACTCTCCAATCATGCGGTGGACGCGCGCCGGCTCGATCGGCACGCGGCGGAGGAGCGACTCCCACGCCATCCGGAAGTTGCTAAGCGGGCTCTCGGGCGGCACACGGCGTTCGTCACCGAAGTAGATGTCCAGCAGTGTCCAGGGCACGTTCACGTACCGGTCGGCCAGATGAGCGTAAATCGCGCGTGGAGTGTGTCCGCCCGAGAGGGCGAGAGAGCAGCGTTCCCGCTCCGCCAGTACGACCGCGATCGCGTCCGCCACCCACGCGGCGGCAGCGTCCACGAATGCGTCGCCGTCGCGGACGACGACCCGCTCCGGTCTCATCATCGCCACAGACATCATGTCGTCCACCCCGTCGTCGTTCATGATTCCTTCTGCTCCACCTCGTTACGCCGCTGCCAATCCTTCTCGCGCTCGCCCTCGAGATGCAGGCCCATGGCTCGTATGTCCAGCGCTGCCTCCAGCTCCTGTCCCGCGGGGTCGCCGATCTCGCCGGACTGAACGAGATGATGAATCACGCGTCGTTCCACTTCCAGTACTTCCGAGCGAGCGCGCCGCAGCGCTTCGTGCTCGTTCATGTCTTCGGGACTTACCGGCGTCAGGGAGCGTCGCAACTGGCGCGCCTCGCGTTTCGATATCTCGCCCTGCGAGAGCATTTTGCGGATATGGCGCGTGGCCGCCTCGACCGCCGCGCGACGCGCGATGAGACGCTCGCGCTTTCGCGATGCTGGATCGGCCATTCCGAGTGCGCTCACCAGGGGCCGCAGCGTGAGCCCCTGCAGCACGAGCGTGGCGAAGATCACGCCGAACGCCAGAAGTATCAGCTCCGCGCGTGCCGGGAAGGGCTCGCCCCTCGCGGTCTGCAGCGGTAGCGAAAGCGCCGCGGCCAGCGATACCACGCCGCGCATTCCCGCCCAACCGAGCACCGCCAGCCCACGGACCGAAGGGATGTCGTGATCGCCGCGGCCAGGTAGTGCGATGCGCAGGAACAGCGGCACCAGGAACATCCACCCGAGCCGCACCCAGATGACCACCGCGCTCACCAGTGCGGCCGCGCGCAGCGTTCCTGCTGGCATCCCGGCCGAGGCGATCTCACCGATCTCCAGTCCTACCAGAATGAACACCGCGCCGTTGATGAGAAATATGAGCGTCTCCCACACGCTGCGGCTCACGAGTCGCGCCGATGCGTCGCCGAATACCGAGCTGCGACGCTGAAGGAAGAATCCCACGGTCACCGCGGCGAGCACGCCAGATGCCGATACCCTGTCTGCCAGCAGATAAGCGAGGTACGGCGCGAGGAGTGCCGTCACCGCCTCGAGAACTTCGTCGTGGAGGGTGCGCAGCGCGAGGCCAGCCGCCCACCCCACCAGCAGTCCAGCCGCGATCCCGACCGACGCGCTGAAGATGAAGCGCGCGCCGGCCGCGCCCCACGAGAAGTAGCCGGTGCTCATGGCGGTCACCGCCATCTGGTAGCTCACCAGGGCAGTGGCGTCATTGACGAGCCCCTCCCCCTCGAGGATCGTCACGAGCCGGTTCGGCAGGCCAAGCTTGCGGGCAATGGACGTGGCGGCCACCGGGTCGGGCGGTGCCACGATTGCTCCGAGGGCGAGCGCGGCCGCCAGCGGAATGGACGGCGCCACCGCATGTACCACGAACCCCACCGCGGCCATCGTGGCGAGCACGAGTCCCACGGCCAGCAGCGCTATCGGCCGGATGTTGGCGCGAAAGGGGCCGAAGGGGATGTCGAGTGCCGCCGAGGCGAGCAGCGGCGGGAGGAAAACGAAGAATACGATGTCGGGGTCGAGGACTACCCGGGGGAGCCCCGGTATGAAGCGCCACGCCACGCCGAGCAGCAGCCCCGCGACCACCAGGAGGACGGGTGTGGGGGTGGAGATTCCCTTGCCGAGCCGAGCGAGCGCGACGGCCACCACGAGGAGGCCGAGCACCAGCTCCATCTCGTTCATTCGCCCGCGCCGCGCCGCGCGATTGCCCACGCGGCGCCCCTCGGCGCTGTTTCAGATTGTGGAACCAAGGCCCATTCTATGGGATTCAAAAAGGCATACCGGTATGGCGCCCGCGCCGCCGCCAGTGCTAACTTCCTCACCCACGTCACACCCACTCTCCCGCTCCCCAATGACAACTCGATATCGCATCCTAGTGACCGACGACATCGATCGCGAGGGCGTGGACCTCCTCGCGAGCGAGCCCGGCCTTCAGGTGGACTCCGTTCCCACGCTGCCCGCCGCCGAGCTGATCGAAAAAATCGCAGACTACGATGCGCTCATCGGCCGCAGCGCCACGAGAATCTCCGAGGAGCTCCTCAGACGCGCCGGCAAGCTGCGCGTCGTCGGTCGCGCCGGAGTGGGGATAGACAACATCGCCCTGAGCGCCGCCACCGAGCTCGGAGTCGCGGTCATAAATGCTCCAGCAGGCAATACCGTTGCCGTCGCGGAGCTTTTCTTCGGCGAGCTCATCTCTCTTCTCCGCCATCTCCCCGCCGCCGACAGCTCCATGCACGCCGGCCGCTGGGACCGCAGTCTCCTCCTCGGAAGGGAGCTTCGCGGGCGAACTCTCGGCATCGTGGGTGTCGGACGTATCGGCGGGGAGGTGGCCAGGCGCGCGCGTGCCTTCGGAATGTCGCTGGTGGGCTACGACCCGTACGTGAGCGAGGATCGCTTCACCTCCCTCAAGGTGCGCAGGGCCAGCTCACTCGACGAGCTCCTCTCGGTGGCGGACGTTCTCACCGTGCACACCCCGCTGAACGAGGAGACCACCGGCATGATAGGCCGCCGCGAACTGGCGCGGCTCCCCGGCGGGTCCATCGTGGCCAATCTCGCGCGCGGCGGGATCGTGGATGAAGAGGCGCTCATCGATGCGCTCCGTTCGGGCGCGCTTCACGGCGCGGTGATAGACGTGTATTCCGCGGAGCCGCTCGCGTCGGACCACCCGCTGCGCGCGATGAACAACGTGATGCTCACGCCGCACATCGGCGCGTCCACCGCTGAAGCGCAGCGCAACGTCGCTGTGGACGTATGCCTGGCCGTGCGTGACGCACTTCTCTCGGGCGAGCTGTCACGATCGCTGAACGTGGCTTCGGTGAACGGCCTCCGATGGGACGAGGTGCAGCCGGCGCTCCTGGTGGCGCGGCGTGCCGCGGCGATCGCGCGTGCGCTCCTCACCGACCGAGGAGTGCGCGCGCTGAGTCGTCTCACGCTCCGCTGCGGCTCCGCGTTGAGCGGTGGGAGCGGCGCCATCCTCTCGGCCGCGGCGATGGGCGCCCTCGAGGGTGTGCTCGATGTGGAGCGCCTCAATCTGATCAACGCGCGAGCGCTGGCCGAGGCACACGGCCTGGAGCTCATGGTAGGCGAATCGTCGCAGCTCTCGCACGCCAACGCGCTCGAGGTCGGACTGGGCGGCGGCGTGCAGGGGATCGCCGTTTCCGGCGTGGCCGCTCCCGACGCTCCACCGCGCATCACCCGCATCGGTGACTTTCACATAGACATCACGCCGCGCCGCTCGCTGGTGGTGCTCACGAATCACGACGTACCGGGCGTCATCGGCCGTGTGGGGACGGTGCTGGGCGGCGCCGGCGTCAACATCGCCGAGTACCACCAGGCCCGCCTCCTCCAGGGTGGCGAGGCGCTTGCGGCGATCTCGGTAGACGACGCGATCGGCGAGCCGCTGCGCAAGCAGCTGCTCGATCTCCCCGACGTGCTCTCGGCCACCATCGTACGCTTCCGCGATTCATGACGCTCGCCCCGCGCCGGTGGTCGGGAGGCGATCGTCGGTGAGCACGATCCCGAACAGCGACGAGTCGGTGCGTCTCGCCTTCGCGCGCGATGCATCCGGGCTCGAGCTGCTCCCCGAATCGGTCGCACGCCCCGAGTCGGCGGAAGAAGTCTCCGAGATCCTGCGTGGCGCCTCCGCCACCCGCACCCCCGTCACCCCCGCGGGCGGACAGTCGAGCACCACGGCCGCATCCATCACGGACCGTGGAACCCTCCTCTCCCTGCGCGCGCTGGATCGGATAGTGGACATCGATGTCGCTGGCCGCACGGTGCGCGTGCAGCCCGGTGCTTCGGTTGCCGATGTTCGCAGAGCTGCGGCGGAGCACGGGCTGCTCTTCGCGCCGGATCCCACCAGCGAGGAAGAGGCAACCATCGGCGGGGCGCTCGCGTGCAACGCATCGGGCGCGCGATCACTGCGTTACGGCACGACGCGCGATCACGCGCTCGCGCTGCGCGTGGCGCTCGCGAACGGCGAGATCGTCGAGCTGCGCCGCGCCCGCCTTGAGAAGAACACGGTGGGGTACGCGATGGCGCAGAACCCCATAGACTGGTTCATCGGGAGCGAGGGGACGCTCGGCGTGATAGTGGAGGCAGAGTTCGCGCTGCTCCCACTCCCGGAGTCGGTGATCGGACTCGCCATACCCTTCGAGGGTGAGGCAGATGCACTCGCCTTCGTAGCGTCCGCGCGTGAGTCGCGCGAGATCGGCGCGCGCTGTCTGGAGTACTTCGACCATGGGGCGGTGGAGATCGTGCGCGATGCGGCCGGCACGGCCGACTGGAATCTGGGCGGCATCGGCTCGACGCTCGTGTACGGCGAGGAGGCGGGAAGCGGCGACGAGTCGGTGCTCGAGCGTTGGGTGGAGCTGGCCGAGCGCCACGGAGCGCGGGTGGCCGATGCACGCGTCTTCGAGAGCGAGGCGGAGCTGCGCGAGGCACGCCGGCTGCGCCACGCTGTGCCCGCCTGCATGAACGAGCGCGGCTCCGCCTTCCGCGCCGACGGCGGGCGCAAAGTGTCAACCGACTGGGCGGTTCCCTATCGCTCGCTGCACCACGCGATAGTCGCTGCCCGCGCCGCCGCGGGCCGGCAGAAGATCGCTCAGCCGGTCATCTACGGACACGCGGGCAATGGCCACCCCCACGAGAACTTCATCGCGCGCGACACGGCGGAGCTGGAGGCGGTGGAGCGTGCGGTGACCGAGACGCTGACCCACGTGTTGGCCGCGGGCGGGACGGTGGCGGCCGAGCACGGGATCGGGAAGCTCAAGCGCCGCTGGCTCCCTCTCCAGATGAGCGTTCTGCAGATCCGCGCGATGCGCTCGCTCAAGCGGGAGCTCGACCCGCTCGGGATACTCGCGCCCGGGAACGTCTTTCCGTGAGCGCATACGCCGGCGTGGTGCTCGACATGGACTCCACGCTCTCCTCCATGGAGGGGATAGACTGGCTCGCGCGACGGCGAGCGCCAGCGGTGGCGCGGAAGATCGAGGCGCTCACCGCTCGCGCCATGGATGGCGAACTGGCGCTCGACGACATCTACGGCGAGCGCCTCGCACTCATTCGTCCGTCCGAGCTCGAGATCGATGAGCTAGCGCTGCGCTACGAAAGCACGCTGGCGCCCGGTGCCCCCGACGCGGTCGCGCGTATGCGTGCGGAGGGAGTGCAACTCGTCATCGTGAGTGGCGGCATTCTCCAGGCCATCCTCCCGGCCGCGCGCGCGCTCGGATTCGCCGATGCCGATGTACACGCCGTGCGCGTCGAGTTCGATGCGCGCGGCGAATACGCGGGCTTCGACAGCGCGTCACCGCTCGTGACGCAGCACGGGAAGATGACCGTGGTGCGTGCCCTCTCCCTTCCACGGCCGCTCCTCGCCGTAGGTGATGGCTCTACAGATGCGGCGCTCCTCCCCATCGTAGATGCTTTCGCCGCGTTCACCGGTTTCGTGCGCCGCGAGCCGGTGGTAGCCGTTGCCGACAGCGAGCTGCGCTCCTTCCACGACCTTCTCGAACTGGTTCTCGCATGAGAGTCCAAGCTGGCTTCGGTCGCTTCTTTCTCCCTGGCCCCACGGAGGTGCGCAAGGAGGTTCTCTCGGGGATGCTCCGACCGATGATTCCACACCGCGGCGCCGAGTTCGAGGCGATGTTCGCCCGGCTGCAGGCGGGGCTGCAACGAGTCTTCCTCACCGAACGCCCGGTACTCGTGAGCAGCTCATCGGCCACCGGCCTCATGGAAGCGGCAGTGCGCTGCGCTCCACCGGGCGCGGTACTCTCGCTGGTCAATGGTGCGTTCTCCGCGCGATTCGCGGAGATCTCGGCGAGCTGCGGCCACGAGACGGACCTCATCGAGTCCCCCTGGGGCTCGACCGTGGATGTGGACGAGTTGGAGCGGCGACTCGCCGCGAAGCGCTACGCATCCGTCACTGTGGTGCACTCGGAGACCTCCACGGGCGTGCTCACCGATGTGCGCGCCATCACGGAGATCGCTCACCGGCACGGAGCGATCTGTCTGGTGGACAGCGTTTCTGGCGTGGGTGGTGCGCCGCTTCGCACAGACGAGTGGCAGCTCGACTTCGCGCTCACCGGTTCGCAGAAGGCGCTTGCCCTTCCACCGGGGCTCGCGTTCGGTGTGGCATCGGCGGCGTACGTGGAGCAGGCAGCGGCAGCTCCCTCCCGTGGCAAGTACTTCGATGTCGTGGAATTCGCGCGCTACGTGGAGCGCGACCAGACGCCCAACACACCAGCGATCTCGCTCCTGTACGCGCTCGAAGTGCAGCTCGCGTCGCTCGCCGCGGAAGGGCTGGAGCGGCGCTGGGCGCGGCACGCCGCCATGGCGCGTGAGACGTGGGAGTGGGCGGGCTCGTTCGAGGAACTGCATGGGGTGAAGCTCGAGGTCCTGGCACCGGAGGGGAGTCGTTCGCCCACCGTTTCCACCATCGTGCTCCCGGATTCTCTGCGCGGGCCAGAGGTGGTGGCGGCTGTTGCCGAACGCGGGTTCACGATAGGTGCGGGCTACGGCAAGTTGAAGGAGCGCACGATTCGCATAGGGCACATGGGCGACCACGACACCACGACTCTTCGTGGATGTCTCGAAGCGTGCGCCGATGCCATCTCCGAGCTCGCGGCACGCCTGCACTAGAAGCGCCGGCAGCCGGCGGCCCACCATATCCGTCTGGCGCGACTCCGCATGGCGGTGCGGATGATGTGACCAGCGCGAGGGAAGCCCGTCCTTTGTGTATGGCTGCGCCCCCACGAACCGGCGCCACGCCCGTTCGCCGCAACGCGGACGTGGCGCCGGCGCCAGATGAAAGCACTGCCCTCGACGGAACACTCGCCGCTTCATTGGAGCGCACGTCTCGCCTTGCCGCGACCGTACTCCAGGCGCCGGCCGCGTTCATCGCGCTCGTAGGCTCGGACCGCCGCTGCTTCGGCGGCGGCTCGGAGCTCCCCGCCTGGTTCTTCCACGACCAGGGCGTGCTGATTCGCTCCGGACTCGGCACGCGCATCGGCGATGCGAATGGAGTCGTGACGGTGACCGACGCGCGCGGGCGCTCGCCGGTGCGACACAACGGCAGCTGGCACGAGTCCGAGATCGCCGAGCGGCTCGGTATCGCGAGCTACATGGGCGCGCCGCTCACTGGCGACGACGGGGAGCTGCTGGGAATCTTCTGCGTCACCGACGTGATTCCGCGAGCGTGGAGCGCGCGAGAGATCTCCATCCTCACCGATCTCGCCGCGAGCGCTTCCACCGAACTGGCGCTGCGACATCGGATCATCCAGCGCGAGCGGATTGAGCGGCAGTTGCGCCACGCGTCGCGGCACGATCCGCTCACGGGCCTTCCCAACAGGAGCTTCTTCACGGAGCGTCTGGCACAGGCGGTGTCGCGGGCGCGCGGCGCGCAGGGGCATCTCTTCGCACTGATCTTCCTCGACCTCGACCACTTCAAGGTAGTCAACGACAGCGTGGGGCATCACGCGGGCGACGAGCTGCTGGTGGCCGTGGCGCGCCGGCTGGAAGGCTGCCTGCGCGGCGGCGACATGGTTGCGCGACTCGGCGGCGACGAGTTCGCGCTCCTTCTCGAGCGCGTGCAGGATGGGAGCGACGCGGCTCACGTCGCGGAACGGATCCAGGCGACTCTATCGGCGCCGGTCAACGTGGGCGGCTATGATGTGTTCACCACCGCGAGCCTCGGAATAGTACTCAGCTCCTCCGCGCACGAGCAGCCGGAGCACCTGCTGCGCAGCGCCGACATGGCGATGTACCGCGCCAAGATGAGCGGGCGCGCACGCTTCGAGATCTTCGACCCGGCCATGCACGCGGCGGCGCTCATTCGTCTCCAGCTCGAGACAGATCTCCGGCGCGCGGTGGAACGAAGGGAATTCGACCTGCACTTCCAGCCGGTGGTGCATCTCGCGTCCGGCACGATCACGGGCGTGGAGGCGCTGCTCCGCTGGCGCCATCCGCAGCGCGGGATGATCCAGCCCGACTCGTTCATCGCGGAGGCGGAGGAGACCGGGCTGATAATCCCGATCGGGCTCTGGGTGCTGGAGGAAGCGTGTCGACAGCTGCGCCGCTGGGACGACCTCCCCGAGGTGCGTGCATCGCGAAACGGCGGCGCCGGCGGCAATCACGAAGAGCGCGCACCCGAGCTGTCGATCGCGGTCAACATAGCCGGGCGCCAGCTCATCCAGCAGGAGCTGCTCAGATCCGTCGAGAGAACGCTCGTGCAGAACGGCGTGCACCCCACCCGGCTTCGGCTGGAGATCACCGAGAGCGCAATCCTGGACAAGCCGGAGCCGGTGGTGAGGATGCTGCACGAGATGAAGGACCTCGGCGTCCAGATCTTCCTCGATGATTTCGGAACTGGCTACTCATCGCTCAGCTATCTGCACCAGCTCCCGCTCGACGCGCTCAAGATAGACCGTGCCTTCGTGAGCCAGATCGAAAGCTCCGAGCGCACCTTCCAGCTCGTACAGACCATCCTGCAGATGAGCGCCAATCTCGGCCTCGAAGCGATAGCCGAGGGGGTGACGACGGTGGAGCAGATGCGTCGCCTTCGTTCTCTCCACTGTGGCTACGCGCAGGGTTATCTCTTCTCCGCTCCGCTCGATTCCGAGGCGATGACCGCGCTCCTCCGCTCACGGCCATCCTGGTAGCCAGCCGGTCGGCTACCGTTCCACTGTAGGTCGACGGTCGCCCACGCGGCGGCCCGGTGTCCCGCTCCCCTCCGGCGAGCCGGCGACGCGCCGGTCTCCCTGCTTCCCGCTGTGGTCGGAGTCGGCCTCGTCACCATCGCCGGAGTGCAGCTCCCGCAGCCGCTGGAATTCGGCGCGCAGCTTCTCCAGTTGATCGTCCGAGAGATCCTCGAGGTCCACCAGGCGTGTACGCGCGGTTTGTACCGCGCGGATCAGCTCGTCGAGCTTGAGGTGGATGGCTTCGGAATCGCGATTCTGGGTGTTCTGGATGAGGAACACCATCAGGAACGTGACGATGGTGGTGGTGGTGTTGATCACCAGTTGCCAGGTATCCGAGAATCCGAAGATCGGGCCGCTCAGCGCCCAGCCCACGATGAGCAGAACCGCCAGGACGAAGATCCATGGCGATCCAACGAAGCGCGCCGTTGCAGCTGCGAACTTGCGAAATGCTTCCCGCATGCGATGTCTCCCGGCGGTAACGCCGGCCGGAGCCGCCGCTACCCGTGTCCACGCTCCGCAGCAACCTGCCCATGGTTGAGCAGGGCGACGAATATGACTCCGCCAACGATGTTACCGAGAACGGCCGGGATCACGAATCCCCCCAGAGCGTACCCCCATCCCGTTCCCATCTTCGCCGCTAGGTAGAACGCCTCGACCGCGCCCGCGATCGAGTGGCGAAATCCGAACGCACTGATCGGTGCGATCGTGAGCCATATGAGCACGATCTGCGCCAGGGTCCGCTCGGTGGCCTGCACCAGCCAGGCGGTCAGAGCGATGAGCCAGCCGGCGAAGATGCCGAGGTAGAAGACGCGCGCGAAGCCGCCCGCCATCGCTTCCTGGCCGATGCGCAGCATCGCTGGCTCGAGCTTGGACTGGAGCATCGGAGTGTGCGCCGCGAGGAGCGCGAAGAAGAGCGCCCCCACGAGGTTTCCGAAGAGGACGATTCCCCACAGCCGCAGCACGAGGCGGAGCGTCCTGAGATCGTGATCCTCGAGGAGCGGTATGACCGGCTCGAGGGTGTTCTCGGTGAAGAGTTGATTGCGGCCGATGATGACCAGGGCGAAGCCGATCGGATAAGCGGCCGCGGATGCGGCGCTCGCCATCGCCGGCGATGCCACGGTGGCCGCGTAAGCGCTGGCGACGAAGCTCCAGCCGATCACGAGCCCGGCCGCCAGCGACGACCAGAACAGAGCGCGGGCAGGTCGCCGCAGCTCGTCGTCCGCCGTGTCGAGAACGTTGTCGTGTATCTCTCGGGCGGAAAGCCGTGTCCCCGCCTCCGGGGAACGATCCCTGGTCTCGGTCAGATATTCATCACCGCTACATCAACCTGTTATTCTCTCCGCTCCTTGCACTTCTCCGGCCAGCGCGTCCACACCCGCACCGCGAGGCACCGCTGCACCGCCGCTTCGATCGGCGCGCGGCAAACTGAGGATGAAGGTGGACCCCTTCCCCACCTCGCTCTCCGCGGTGATGTCGCCATCCATCCGCCTCGCGAGGTCGCGCGATATGGCAAGCCCGAGTCCCACTCCCTGCTGACTGTCGTTCGTCAGGTGGCGATCCACCTGCACGAAAGGCTCGAATATTCGCTCCAGTTTGTCGGGCTCTATGCCACGGCCGGTGTCCGCGACACTCAGCCATACGGTTTCCGCCGAGCAGCCACATGCCACCGTCACACTCCCTCCGGCACAGGTGAACTTGATGGCGTTGGTGAGAAGGTTGAGAAGGATCTGGCGAACGCGCTCCTGATCGGCCCGCACGAGCACGCCCGGCTCGCCATGGAGACAGGAGTAGCCGACTCCCCCCGCGGCGAGCTGCGGGCCCACTATCGGCTCGAGCCCGAGCAGCAACTCTCGTACGTCGAGACTCGTAGTGGCGAACTGCACCTGGCCTGCCTCGAGACGCGCGAAGTTGAGGATGTCGTTGATCAGCGCGAGGAGGTAGCGGCCGTTCTTGCGAATGCGGTCGAGGTCCTCGAGCTGCGAATCCGTGACCGGGCCTCGTATTCCCATCGCCAGGATATCCACGTAGCCGGCGATCGCGTTGAGGGGTGTGCGCAGCTCGTGGCTCATTGTGGTGAGAAACTCGCTTTTCGCCTGATTGGCCGCCTCCGCCTGCGCGCGGGCCTCGTTCGCCGCACTGCGCTCCAGCTCCAGATCGTGAACGGCGGTGTGCAGCGCGACGTTGGATTCCTCGAGCTGCTCCGTCTGAGCCTCCATCTCGCTCGCCTGATCCTGCAGGTGCTGCTGCTGAAGCTCCATCTCGAGTGCCTGCTCGTGCAGCTGCTGGTTCTGCAGCTCCAGCTCGAGCGACTGTTCGCGCAGTCGGGCGTTCTGCGCGTCGAGCTCACGCGCCGCTTGCTCGCGCTCGCGGGCGTAGCGTGTGAGGAGAAAGTTGGTGAGGAGTGCGGCGGCTATCGCCACGATAGATCCCACCACGAGAATCATGCGGACCTGCCGCGAGTACCGCTCCTCCCTGTCCAGCCGCGCCTGCAGCAACGTAGTCTCGGTTTCCTCCATGGCGTTGGTGATGCGGCGCGCTTCCTCCATCAGGTGCTTGCCGCTATCGCTGTTCACGGCGGCCAGCGCCGCGCGCAGTCCCTCATCGCGACGCAGCGCCAGCGTGCCCTCGAGCTCCTGGAACTTGGCCCTCGCGAGCGTGGCGAGAGTATCGAGCCGCGCGTGCTGCGGGGAGCCCTTCACTGTCAGCGTGTCGAGGACGGCGAGGTACTTCTCGACGTCGCGCTCAGCGGCCTGGTAGGGCTCGAGATAGCCCTCGTTCCCGGTGAGCAGATACCCGCGCTGCCTGGTTTCGCCGTCGGCGACGCGGCTGAGCGTCAGCTCAAGAGTACGGATGACCTTCCCCGACCTGTCGGCTCTCTGCTGTATTTCCTGCTGCCTCGAAATTCCGGCGTAGGTGAGGACCGCGAAAACGAGGACGACGACGCTCGATGCGACTGTCGCGTAGAACCGCTGGAACGCCGTCCACTGCACCGACTTCACTGCCGCTTCCCTCCCGAGTCGGAAGCCGGCTCGCCCACGTGCTTCACGAGAGCGCTCGTCGGATCGGCGCCGCGACGGATGTCGAAGGACGCGGGTGCACCGAGCACCAACCGCGCCCCTCCCACGCCACGTGCCAGCGCTGCTCCCCTCGGGTGGACGAAGAGCCCGCTCGCATCGATGGTGTCAATTGCGACTTCCTCCCGCAGGTCGCCCGCATCGCGCAGCCGCGGGCCGCGATGGGCCACTGCATCGTCGTAGTCGATGGCCAGGTCCATGACTATCGGCTCCTCACCGGGTAGCACGAGCTTCCCATTGGTGATGAGGAGGTTGTGCGCGCCGCCCTCGTTGGTCTCGAGCGATTCGTAAGAGGCCGGATTCGCGTTGGCGTAGCTCCCGGTGGCGATCGCGTCGAGCACGCCGAGGATGGCAGCCGCGTTCAGAGTCCTGAGCCGCTGCTTCTCCGGATCGTCGGGGAGTGCACCACTCTCGATGAGCACGGTGCTCACGCCCCACTTCTGCATGTTGTCGCCGAAGGCGCGGGGGTTGAACGTTTCGTCATACTTGGCCACGCGGCCGGGGATCTGCGACTGAAACATGTCGGCCAGCGTTGCCGCAACGAGGCGGCCGCGCGTTCTCACCTCGTTGTAGGATCCCTCGGC
The DNA here is from genome assembly GCA_035700125.1 of Gemmatimonadaceae bacterium. GTDB lineage: Bacteria > Gemmatimonadota > Gemmatimonadetes > Gemmatimonadales > Gemmatimonadaceae > JADGGM01. The sequence continues at coordinate 19,906 of DASSOX010000002.1, read as the reverse complement.
GGAGTACGCGGGAACCTCGAGTGCTATTCCCGCCTGCTTCCCGTCGGGGCCGACGCGCGTCCGGGCGTTCTGATCGTGCAGATTGAAGCCGAAGTCGGGCTGCAGCCGGTCGCGCTCGGCCTTGAGGGTCCGGGCCTCGGGCGTCGAGAGGCGCCGAGCATCGCGGTTGATATCTATGGCCGCGGCGTTTCTGCGCTGAAAGAGCTGGGCACCGTCGGGGTTGAGCATCGGGATGAAGACGATGGTCAGACCCTTCTTCAGGCGATCGCGAATCGGATCGCTCCCGGGTGCGGCGAGGTAGTTGAAGATGTCGGCCAGCGCCATCGTGGCGGTGGACTCGTCGCCGTGCATCTGCGACCAGAGCAGGACCTTCGTCTTTCCGTCGCCGAAGGTCACGCTCCGGATGGAGCGTCCCTGCAGCGACTTCCCGATCTCCTCGCTCTGGAGAGCCGGCGAGTTCAACGACGGAGCTACCAGCCGCCAGAACGTGTCGTGCGTGAAGCGACGGCTGTCGAGGCCCTTCACCTTGTATCGCTTCGCGATCTGGAGCGCGTCGGAGAAGCTGGCTGTGGGGTCGCCCGAGCTGGAGGAGCCCTGGGCGCGAAGCGAACCCGCGACGGCGGCGAAGAGAAACGCGCTCGCCGCCAGCGAGGCGACTGAAGATCTCCGAACCATGAGGAGAGTCTGGTGCACGTGGGCGGATGTTGAGTGTCCTCGGCTGCCGGGGCGCGCTCGGCATGCTGGCGAGCGCTCCGGAATAACGAATCTTCACAACTTGCCCCACGGCCCGGCGCGACGCTACCCCGAGCGCATCGTGGTCCCCGCCATTTAGATTGTTCACGCGCAACGGCTTCCCTCCGCGCTCCGTATATCCCAGGCCCGATCTACACCCACCCGGATACGCTTGCTCGACGCTCTCCTGCTGGCGGCTGCGCTGGTCTCTGCGCCCGCCGATACACAACTCGTTTATGACGGCCGCGCGCGACAGCTCGACGTGGCCATTCCGCGCGTGGACACCTCCGTCGTAATAGACGGGCAACTCGATGAGGCCGTGTGGAAGCGCGCCGCGCGCCTCACCGGCTTTTCGCAATACCGCCCCTCCGATGGCAGACCCGCCGAGGAGGCGACGGAAGTGCTGGTGTGGTATGCGTCCGATGCCATCTACTTCGGCATCAGGGCCAGCGAGCCGCACGGCGCGGTCCGGGCAACGCTCGCCGATCGCGACAACATCGACGCCGACGACAAGGTTCAGATTCTCCTCGATACGTACGACGACCACCGTCGCGCGTTGCTCTTCTCGGTGAACCCACTCGGCGTCCAGGAAGACGGAGTGTGGAGCGATGGCTTCAGCGGCGGCGCAGGGGGCGCCAGCTCGGGCGGACGCTTCGATTCGTCGGTGGATCTCAACCCCGACTACGTCTACCAGTCGCGCGGTCGCGTGCTGGACGACGGGTACGAGGTGGAAGTTCGGATTCCGTTCAAGAGTCTTCGCTACCAGAGCGCCAATCCACAGAACTGGGGACTGCAGATAGTGCGCACCGTGCAGCACTCCGGCTACGAGGATACTTGGACTCCCGCGGTGCGCGCCAACGCGAGCTTCCTCATCCAGTCGGGTACGCTGGTGGGAATGAGGGACATGCATCGCGGACTGGTGATGGACTTCACGCCGGAGTTCACCACCCGGCTCGATGGTGCACCCACCGCCTCCGGGTACGACTACAAGGCGGACGCCGACATCGGCGGCACGCTGCGCTGGGGCCTCACGCCGAATCTCACCGCCGTTGGCACCGCCCATCCCGACTTCTCACAGGTGGAGGCCGACGTGGGGCAGGTTACCGCGAACGAGCGTTTCGCGCTCTTCTATCCCGAGAAGCGGCCCTTTTTCCTCGAGGCGCTCGAGCAGTACGACACGCCGAACCGGCTCATCTACACAAGGCGCATCACGCAGCCGGTGGCCGGAGCGAAGCTCACGGGGAAGATCGGGGCGACCAGCATCGCCTACCTCGGCGCCGTGGACGCGAAGGACGACGCGAGCGGGAGCAACCCGGTGTACAACCTCGTTCGTCTCCGCCGCGACCTGGGTCCCAGCTCCACGCTCGGTCTCGCCTACACTGACAGGATCGTATCGAGCGACTACAACCGAGTGCTCGGCAGCGATGCTCGCATCGTGTGGGGAAAGGTGTGGTTCTCGCAACTCCAGATCGTCGGATCGCGCACTCGAAGCGGCGGCATCGCGAACGACGGCGCTCTGTGGGATGTCACGCTCGCCGACAGGACCGGCCGGGCGTACGGAAACCACTTCGAGTTTACCGGGATCAGCCCCGACTTCGTCGCGGCGAGCGGCTTCGTGAATCGAACCGACGTGGTCACCGGCCGGATGATGAATCGCTTCAGCTGGTACGGCGCGCCGGGCGCGCTCCTGGAACAGCTCACGACCTTCGTCAGCGTGAATCCGCTCTGGCGCTACGATGATTTCCTGAACGGGCGCGGGACGATCGAAACGGAGATATCCAACAGCTGGAACGCCACTCTGCGTGGCGGCTGGCAGTTGCAGCTCAGCGCGAAGAACCAGCAGCAGGTGTTCGAGCAATCCGACTACGTTGGCTATGGCGTTCCAGGCGTCACCGATACGGTGGCGTTCGTGGTGCCGCACGGCCTGTACAACCTCTGGTCGGGAAGCGCCGAGGTCACGACGCCCAGCCGGCCGCTAACGGCCAACGTGAGCGTCAACTACGGAGCAGCCCCGATCTTCGCCGAGGCGTCCGAAGGAAGGCAGCTCTCGGTCGAGACGGAGATCAACTGGCGCCCGACCACCGCGCTGCGTGTGAACGCACTCTGGACTCACAGGACGCTCGCCCGCGCGCGCGACGGAAGCCGCTTTGCCACCGCCGACATCCCACGCCTCAAGCTGGAGTACCAGCTCTCACGTTCGATCTTCGTGCGGTACGTGGGGCAGTACTTCGCGCAGGAGCAGGAGGCGCCGCTAGATCCGCGCACCGGAGGACCACTGCTGGTGGACCCCGTGCTCGCTTCCGGCGCGGCAGCCTCGGTGATCCACGAGTTCACCAACGACGTTCTCTTCTCGTACAAGCCTACGCCAGGCACGCTGTTGCTGCTCGGCTACGGCGCAGCGCTCGCGGAGCCGCGCGCCTTCCGCTTCTCCGACCTGCGTCGCGAATCCGACGGCGTCTTTCTCAAGATCAGCTACCTCTTCCGCATGTGAGTTCGCGGCAGCGGTCCTTGCGCCATGATTCCGGCCCTCCACGGCGACCGCCTCGCTTCGGTGGTCGATATCGAGCTCCCGAAGTTGTATGATTACGAAGTTGGACTCGTAAAGATGCGCCGGCGCCACTCCGCGGCGACGCCGATCGCACCCGTGGAAATGCAGGTCGCGGACAGAGAATGAAGGTGCAGTATGGAGCAGAAGAAACAGCGGAGCCGCTCGGGCGGACCCGCGCGGAGGCGAGTGAAGAGCGCGAACGCTGAGGCCGTCGCTGTCGCGAGCTCGGCGGAGCAGCAGCCGAGCTTCGGTGAACGGGCGGCAGCTCCGAGTGGCACGAGCGAGGAAGCCATCCGTACGCGCGCTTATTACCTCTTTCTCGAGCGCGGCGCCCGATCGGGACACGAGCTCGACGACTGGCTTCGTGCCGAGAGAGAGACGCGCCCGTAGCATCGCTCTCGAGATCTCACCTCCCATCCCCGACCCTCCGTCCGTTCGTGCACGGAGGGTCGCGGGATTCTCCCCACGCTGCAGGTAGCACGCACTCCCCGAGCCGCGCCAGGCGGCTGGAACGCCCCTCACCCACCTCGGAGTCCGGCACGTGCATACTTCGACGCTTCGCAGCATCCTCGGCGGGATCGCGGCCACCGTCGCCCTCGCGTTCCTTGCCGTCGGCGCCTCGGTCGTCTCGCCACGCTATCTCGCCCTCTCCGCCCAACAGAGCTCGCCGCGCAAGCAGCTCTCGCGGTCGCGCATCGATGCGCTCGGGCGCGAGGCGGTGGCTGATGTGGAATCGCGCGCCAGCTTCACGCAGCAGATGATCGATCAGATCTTCAGCTACGGCGAGCTCGGGTTCCAGGAGGTGGAAACCTCGCGCTACCTCGTTGACGTCCTGAAGCGCAACGGCTTCGAGGTGCAGGAGGGAGTGGCCGGAATTCCCACGGCGTGGGTTGCAACATGGGGAAGCGGCAAGCCGGTGATCGCGCTCGGCTCCGACATAGACGGCATCCCGCAGGCATCGCAGAAGCCGGGCGTCGCGTGCCACGCACCGATCATTCCCGGCGCGCCCGGCCACGGCGAGGGGCACAACACCGGTCAGCCGGTGAACATCACCGCCGCGCTCGCGGTGAAGAGGATCATGGAGCGCGAAAAGCTGCCCGGCACGATCAAGATCTGGCCGGGCGTCGCGGAGGAGCAGCTCGGGAGCAAGGCGTATCTCGTGCGCGCCGGTGTTTTCAAGGACGTGGATATAGCGCTCTTCTCGCACGTGGGGAGCAACCTGGCCACCTCCTGGGGCCCCGGTGGCGGCTCGGGTCTCGTGTCGGTTCTCTATTCCTTCGAAGGCTCGGCAGCACACGCCGCTGGTGCGCCATGGCGCGGCAGGAGCGCGCTCGATGCCGTGGAGTTGATGAACGTGGGGTGGAACTACCGTCGCGAGCACCTGCGCCTGCAGCAGCGCTCGCACTACGTGATCCCCGACGGTGGCGACCAGCCCAACGTCGTCCCTACCACGGCCAGCGTCTGGTACTACTTCCGCGAGCTCACCTATCCCGAGATCAAGGAGCTCTGGGCAGTTGGCGATTCGGTAGCGCACGGTGCTGCGTTGATGACGGGGACGAAGCTCGTGGGAGAGCGCGTGCTCGGCTCCGCCTGGCCGCGCCACTTCAATCGCCCGATCGCCGAGGCGATGGTCGCGAACATACGCAAGGTCGGGCTTCCGACGTGGAGCGAGGCCGACCAGTCGCTCGCGAAGGCCGTGCAGAAGGAGATGGGTGCCGAGCCGCGCGGACTCGCCTCGGCAGTCGACACCACCGCCGCGCCGCGCGACACGCCGAACATGGGTGGCGGCTCCGACGACATCGGCGACGTGAGCTGGAACGTGCCGACCATCACGCTCAACTACCCATCCAACATCCCTGGCCTCCCCGGCCACCACTGGTCGAGCGCGATCGCCTCGGCCACTCCTATCGCGCACAAGGGCGCGACCGCCGGCGCGAAAGCCATGGCGCTGACGATGCTCGACATCCTCGGCAAACCGGCCCTGGTAGACAGCGCGTGGTCGTACTTCAGGAACGTGCAGACGAAGGAGACGAAGTACGAGCCGCTCATGCGCCCCAACGAGCAGCCCGCCACGTTCCTCAACGCCGACATCCTCGAGCGCTACCGTCCGGAGATGAAGAAGTACTACTTCGACCCGTCCAGATACTCGACGTACATGGAGCAGCTCGGGATCTCCTACCCCACCGTCCCCGACGCTGCCGGAAAGTGCGGGCCGGTAATGTAGGAGCCCCATGAACGCCCCGGTCGAGCGCCGTTCCCAGAATATCTTCGACATCCTTCGCGACCGCGTTCGCGCCGCGTCGGATGGTCAGCTTGCCGTCGCCGCCTCTCTCGGCGTGCTCGGTCTCGTGGCGCTCGGCCTCTTCCGGCACTGGCCCTGGGCTGCCGTCGCCGCATGCGGCGTCCTCCTCGGCGCCGGCATCTGGGGAATCCTCGATAGAAGCGAGGAGTCTCCTTCGCTGCGCGGTCGCGCGCTGCCTGGTCCCATCGTAGCCGCGACACGCTTCATGGCCGGCATCGTCGGACTCGTCTCGCTTCTCGTTCTTCTGCTCGGCGCCTTCGGGATGTGTCTCGGGACCTGGATTTCCTAGCCGTGACTATCCTGGTGCATCGCGGGGGTGCTTCTCCCTTTCTCCCCGCTGACAGATCCCGAGCCGTAGGCGAGGAGCATCAGCGAGCCCGCACCAGCCTCATGACCGCGAACATGTCATCGGGATCGGACCAGCGATCGGCAATGGTGAGGCCGGAGGAGCGGGCGAGTTCGGCGAGGCCGGACCAGCTGTATTTGTAGGAGGATTCCGTCCAGATGCTCTCCCCACGCTCGAAGGAGATGCACTCGCCGGCTACGTCCACGAGCTGCCGGCGGAGGCTCACGAGATGCATCTCGACGCGGCCGGCAACGGGGTTGTAGTACGCGTAGTGCCGGAAACTCCCCGTATCGAAAGACGCACCGAGCTCCCGGTTGAGGCGCACCAGCATGTTGAGGTTGAATTCGGCGGTGACGCCCTCGCTGTCGTTATAGGCAGCGTGCAGGATCGCCGGGTCCTTGCGAAGGTCGGCACCGAGTATGATGGCGCCATCACGACCGCACACCCTGGCGAGGCGCTCGAGGAAGTCGCGCGCCTCGGATGGGTGGAGGTTGCCGATGGTGGAGCCGGGGAAGAAGGCGACGCGGCGCGCACCGCGCAGTGCTGGTGGAAGCGGCAACTCTTCGAGAGCGGTGTAGTCCGCGGCCACCGGGATGACAGGGATCTCCGGGTACGCCTCGCTCAGCTCCACAGCGACGCGCTCCAGCTGGGCAGACGAAACGTCTATCGGTACATAGGCGGCTGGTGCAGCGCTGCCACGCATGTGGCCGAGAATGAGCCGTACCTTCTCCGCCTCGCCACTTCCGTACTCCAGTAGCACCGAGCCGGGCCCGATGCTCGCGGCGATCTCCTCGGCGTTGTCGTGCAGGATCGCGCGCTCGGTGCGCGTGAGGTAGTACTCGCTCAAGCGGGTGATCGCGTCGAAGAGCGCCGCGCCGCGCGAGTCGTAGAACAACCGTGCCGGGAGTGTACGTGGCGACTGGCGCAGGCCCGCGAGTACTTCGTCAACTAGCGAAGCGGGGCGTGTCACGATGAACTTCTCTGTCGGATACGTGTTCGCGGATTGCATCAGCGATCGTTCGCCAGCCGGATCCCGCTGAACTGCCAGCGCGTGGGCGCGTGAAAGAAGTTCCGGTACGTGCGCCGCGCGTGCGAGCGAGGAGTAGCGATCGAGGCGCCGCGCAACACCCATTGATCCGCCATCCACTTTCCGTTGTATTCGCCTATCGCGCCGGCGGCGGGGCGATACCCCGGATAAGGCGTGTACTGGCTGCCCGTCCACTGCCACACGTCTCCGTATGCCTGCTGGAGGGCGTCGGTTGGTTCACCGGCGGCGGCATGAGGATGGAAGCGACGCGACTCCGCGAATGCGCCATCCACCGGCGACGATGTGGCGGCGACCTCCCACTCCGCTTCCGTTGGAAGCCGCGCTCCCGCCCAGCGAGCGAAAGCATCCGCCTCGAAGAAGCTTACATGGCTCACGGGCTCGTTCCCGTTTACCGGCTCCGTCCCGTGCAGCGTGAAGATGCTCCATTCGTCGCCGCTGCGCTCCCAGTAGAGCGGCGCCTCCCACCCCTGCGAACGCACCGCATCCCAGCCCGACGAGAGCCAGAGCTCGGGACGGGAGTAGCCACCGTCGCGCATGAAATCCAGATACTCCGCGTTCGTGGAAAGACGCGCGGCCATCCTGAATGGCTCGAGAAAGACGCGGTGCGCCGGCCCCTCGTTGTCATACGCGAAGCCGCCGCCCTCGAAGCCGATTCGGTAGACTCCCTCCGGAAACTCCGTCCAGACCTCCGCACTACGCCCCGACGGGGCGGCGGCAGCCGCTGCGTCATTGCGCGCGCGGTACGTCGGGCGCAGAGGGTTCATCCAGAGGACATGCTTGATGTCGGTGAGCATCAACTCCTGGTGCTGCTGCTCGTGGTTCAGGCCGAGCGTGATGAGCTCGCGAAGCTCGCGCGCACCGACACCGCTGGCCGCGACTTCATCGTCATCGCGCGATGCGGACGCCGCATCGAGCGAGGCGATGAGGCGCAGCATGTTTTCGTCCACGTGGGCGCGATACTCGAACACCTGCTCCACCGTGGGTCGTGTCACCAGCCCGCGCTGCGCGCGACAGTGGCGCTCGCCGGCCTGCACGTAGTACGAGTTGAAGAGGTACGCGTAGCGCGGATCGAGCGGACGATACCCTTCGACGTGCGGCCCCAGCACGAAGGTCTCGAAGAACCAGCTCGTGTGCGCCAGGTGCCACTTGGTAGGGCTCACGTCCGGCATCGAGCTGACCACGTAGTCTTCGGTAGTCAGCGGCTCAGTGAGCGCGTGGGTCCATGCGCGCACCTGCCGGTAGCTGTCCGCGAGAGGGCCGAGGTAGATCTCCGACCACGGCTCGCGTCGCTCGTGCCGTGTGGGCGTCACGATGTCATGGGCCCCGACTGCAGGTATGCTCATCCATCAACCTCCATGCTTCTCTCGTTCATTCAGCTCTTTCAGCTCGGCGGGAGAGCGCTCGAGTGCGGCGCGGTCCCACTTCCCCAGGTTGGCGGCGGCATCGTACGTGCTCTGGAGAAACTCCATGAGCGTTTCATCCGGCGACGCCGCGAGGCGCACCGCCTCGTACGGCAGGATGAACTCTCGCATGGTGCCATCGTAGTAGGCCGCCTCCGGTGTTACTAACGCGTCGGCGAACCCCGCAGGTTCCGGATACGCGTACGAGTAGTACGCCGGCTCCTCCACCGGACCGCTCCCTGGCCAGAATCCGGCGCTGCTCAGCTCGCGCGAGTACGCCTCGCGCATCACCCAGTCGCCGACGTTCGGTGCGCCTCCCGGGTGTGGCGGCGCCGAGCGGCCGGAGAACCGCGTGGCGGCCAGATCGAAGCTACCCCAGAAGAACTGCACCGGGCTCGCCTTCCCCATGAACTTCGCCCGGAAGGCACGCATCACGCGCTCCGACTGCACCAGCACGCGCCAGAAGCGGTTCACGGCATCGGGGTCGTAAGATCGGTGCTCGCGATCCTTCGCGAACGGAATGACCTCGGGAAGTTCCACCGGCACCGGCCAGATCTTCACAGCGACTCCGAGTCCGTCCAGCAGCTTCATGTACTCGTCGTAGAAGTCCGCGACCGTGCGCGGCACCAGCGCGAAGGAAGCCGAAGCGCCGTCGCTCGTACGCGCCAGCAACTGGTGATCCACGAAGTCGAAGTCGACCTGTACGGCTCGCCGATCGAGTGGCATGGGCGAGGTGGTGAGACCGCGCGAGGTCACATACAACACCACCTCCCACCAATGGTTCTCGATCGGCGCGAGCGCGAGTCGCGTCTTTCCCACGATCTGGGAATAGAGGTGGAGCGTGGCATAGCTGTCGCGCCACTCGTCGAGCGGCAGCGGAGGCCAGGCGTCGCCTCGACTTGTCGCGGTCATGGCACTCCCGGCCTCACGGCCGGTGCGTCACCTGGACTTGCCACCTTTCGCCTTGCGCTTCCGGTCGTCGGGTACCACCTCGAGCGCGGTGGCCAGGTCGATCTGATGATCCTGTTCCTGCCGCACGATCTCCTGGAGTACCTCGGCCAGCGCATACTCCCCGATAGACTCCGCCTGCTGAATGCGCTCGCGGTAGTTCTTGACCGTCTCGTCTTCGGCGCGCAGGTCTATCCAGAGCATCTCGTCGTTGTCCTCGGACACCTCTACCTTCTCGGGCTGGTGCACCGGGTACTCGCCGAGGTAGTCGAGCTGCCGCGCGATCTGCAGCGCATGGTCCAGCTCCTGATGCGCGTGCTGCTGGAGCTGGTCGGCAATGTTCATGTACTTCGCGCCGTCGAGCTTCTGACTGAAGATGACATACTGGATGATTGCCTTGTATTCACGAGCGAGGTCCGCCTGCAGTCCCTCGATCAGCTGCTCCCGCGTGTTCACCTTGCCACTGGCCTGGGTAGTGCTCATGCTCGCTTCCTCTCGCTAGAGTGTGTCCGGCTTCGCGCCTCTGCGCGAATCATACATCCATGAGCAGGAATCCTGCCCGTGATCCCCGGGGCGCGCGCTGGCGAGCCGAGCAATACATGGGAGATCAGTTCGATAGCGTCGCCCCCGTGTCATCCAGGTCGGGCATGTAGACCTTGAGCGCGCCGTCGAGAGTGTTGCGGGAGTACCCGGCCACGAGCTGGCGATTGTAATCGTCGATGCCGAAGTCGAACGGATCGTGCGCGTCGGCGTCAATGATCTGCATGTCGGCGTGCACCATGAACAGCTTTCCGAACCTGAGCGTACCGCCGCGGAAGCGCATGAAGTTTACCGCCGAGGAATCGAGCGTCGGGAGCTCGGCGGCTGTCGGCTTCGCGTTCTCTATCAAGGTGCCGGCTGCCGCGTAAGTGGCGGACGCGCCGTCGGCACGGTCGCTCTGGCTCGTGGTGTCGCGCCCGAAGATCTGAACCACCTCGCCATTTTCGACGCGCGCCGCCACGACTCGCCCGGCGATCGCTGGTGGAGGGAGCAGCTTGTCAGGTTCGAGAAGAAGATCGTTCCCCTCCACGCTCATCCCGCGCGCCCGGCTCAGATCGAGAAGTCCCTGAAGCTGAATACGCAGCGCCTCCATGGGCCCTTTCCCGTCCACCCCGAAGATGCGCATGGCGGTTGGATGGATACGGATACGCCCATTGTCGGTCACGCTCAACGACGCCGTGATCTGGAATGGGATGTCCACCACCTTGTGCAGAACTCCCGACTGCACGAGCTGGCCATTCTTCACCTCGAACCGCAGCTTCCGCAGCGGTGCGCCGTCGTAGCCGAAGACATGGTGGTTCATGAGCGTAGCGAGATTGGCCGGCGTCAGTCCCACGACCGCCGTGTCTATCTCGATGACGAACGATGACTTCTGATCGAACACCACGGGCTGACCCGTCACGACGCTGCGCATGGCGCCGTCCAGATAATGGATGTCGAGTACGACATCGGGCGTCATGTGAAAGTCTACATTCCGGAATTCGGCGCGCGTCTCGTCGCCGTCCGATGCCTGCACCACCTCTGGCGGCGCGGCGGTGATGACCACCGGCTGCATGCTTGCCAGTCTGTTCCGGGTAGTGCCGGCATCCCCGGACGCCGGCGCGCTCATACAGGCGGAGAGCGAGAGCAACGCTACCCAGCCTGCCAGGCCGCGTGGAATACGCACGCGGCAACCCATTCCCATTCGATGTGACAGCATCGCGTACCTCGTGGTTGAAGAGTCGAGGAGCGCTGAAGTGTTGGCGACGGCTGCGGGGAATGAAAGCGATTCGAGGTAGAGCGCCGGGAAGACGGGGCGAAGCGCTCGCGCCGCCCGGCGACGGATTACTGGCTGGCCCCCGGCTTTCTCTTGCGACCGGCCTCAGCGCGGTGCAATGAGCTCCACCTTCGCCATGACATCGCCTTCGAGGAGGCGGTCCACGGTCGCCATCCCGCTCACGACTTCGGCGAACACCGTATAGTCGTGATCGAGACGCGGCAGGTCCACGAGGTCGATGAAGATCTGCGCGTCGCCGGTATTGCGGCCGCGAGTCGAGATGCCCACGGAGCCGCGGCGGTGCGAGCGCAGTCCCACTTCATCACGCAGGAAGGGGCCGTCGCCGACGTACTCGTTCGCACCTGGACTGCCGCCCTGCACCACGAAGTTCGGCACCACCCGATGCCAGGTGAGGCCGTTGTAGTAGCCGCTTCGCACGAGGCGCACGAAGCGACTCACAGTGATCGGTGCATCGTCGGGGAAGAGCCTCAGCTCGAAGCTTCCCCCTCCGGAGCCGGGCGCCATGGTCACGCGAACGCGAGCAGCGCGCAGCGCCGCTACGTCGCGGGGCGGCTCGTCCACGGGAGGAAGTGGACGCGGTGCGCTCCGGTACGGGCGACCGGTCCAGGCCGACACCATGGCCGCGGCGGTGTCCGCGACGGCGGGGTCGAAGTCCACCAGATACGGGAGGAGCGCTTCGGCGAGCTGCGCAGAGCCGAGATCGCGAAGCGTCACGAGCAACGCGATGCGCGGGTCGCGCGACGTCTCGCGCTTCTCGGCGCTGATGCGCGCCAGCGATCGCTCCAGCGCGGGGATCGCTGCATCCGGGCGAGGTGTATCGCGCAGCGCCTGGGCAGCCATCAAGACGAGCTGGTAATCACCCGCGGAAAGCGCTTCGATGTACACGCTGTCTGACGCATGGCCCGCGACGCGCGAGAGGCCGGCGACCGCTTCGGTTCGGACGTTGGGAGCTGGATCCGCGGCCAGCGAGAGGAGGCGTGCCGTATCTCCCAGGATGGCCGCCGCACGTGCAGCATACATGCGAGCCTGCCACGCGTCAGACGCGGCTACGGCGGGAAGGAGCGCGGTCGCTCTCGCTGGTGCGAGGTGCGCGAGCGCCACGATCGCGTGCGCAGCGCGGTGCATCGCCAGCCTGTCCGCGCTCGCGCGTGGCTGGCCCTCTGCCGCTTCGGTGGCGCCTTCGCGAACGAGCGCGGCGAGCGTGCCCTCGGCTTCGCCAGAAGAGCTCCCCGCCGTGCCAGCCGGCTTCCCGACGCATGCGATACCGATTGCATCTATGGCGCTCACCGATGTTTGCGGCGAGCTGTCGTGCGCGAGCGGAAGCAGTGGCAGGCATGCCGTGCGGCCGGGTCGCGACCACGCCCTCGCGACCTCGGTGCGCACCATCGGGGCGCTGTCGCGAGCCAGCACGCGCAACAAAGTGTCGGCGGCCGCGCGGCCATCGAGGACGGCTGCGGCGCGCGCCGCCAGCATTCGTAGCTGCGCGTCGCTCGACTTCGCGGCCATGCGCACCGTCGCCGTATCGGCGGACCGTGCCGCAATCAGTGCCAGCATCGCGAGCCGGCGCGACCATGCAATGGTGCTGTCCGACGAGTGTTCGCTCGCGGCCGCAACGGCACCTGGCGCGCGGCTCACTCGCGAACGGAGTACGTCGAGCGTGCTCGCCGAGGCCTCGTAGTCGCGGTCAGCGCTGCTCAGGAGCGAGAGGAGTCCTCTCGCCGCTCCCGCTGCCACGCGCGCATCGTGGCCCTCCGCCAGTGTGCGTGCGAGAACGGTCTCGCTGGTACGGCGTGCGCGCGCGTTCGCGTAGGGGAGCCGCCCCAGCGACTGGGCGATCGCGGCGGCCACCGCCGGTTCACGCTCCCCCCTCAGACGTGAGGCGAGCGTACGCGCTACCATCAGCGCAACGCTGTCCGCGTTCTCGATCCTTGCACCGTTCGCTGCCCCCTTCACTATCGGCCAGAGCGACTGCGCCAATGCGTTCGCCGCCTCGGCGCGCGAGTCGGCCGATTCGGAGTCGAGCGAAGGGAGGATCACCGGCACCATGTCCACTCGCTCGAGCCTGCCGAGCTCTCTCACCTCGGCCGGCGACATCGCTCCCCCGCTCCCCTGCGCCACGATGGCCGGTGCCGCGAGCAGCGGAGCGACGAGCAGTCCGGTCGAGGAGAGGGCGCGCCACATGCCGTGGCGAGCAGGAGATGAGAATCCAGGCACACGGAAGCGGCGCCAGGAACGATGGTAGACAGATGGCACGCCGGGCTTCGACCGGTGTTTAGATTGGTGCGGAGTGGTCACGCCCAAGACTAGCGCCCGCGGCAGCCGTGCGCCATTGAACGCACGGACGACCAGCCATCATCGGCCTCATTCCGGAGCACGATTCAAGGCTCACCATGACCGAGTCCATCTCCACTGACCTCGCGCGCGAGCACGACGCCATCGCGGCCGCCGCCGCCGAACATGGCGTGCGCCCGCCACCGGCGACGGAGCCGTACTACCTGCCCACGTCCAACGAGATCGAGGTGTTCTCGGTATGCCACGCCCGCGGTCTGCCGGCGATGCTCAAGGGACCGACGGGCTGCGGGAAGAGCAGATTCGTGGAGCACATGGCGTGGCGCCTGGGTCGGCCGCTGGTCACCATCGCCTGTCACGAGGACCTCACGGCGAGCGACCTCACGGGCCGCTACCTCATTCGCGGAGGCGAGACGTTGTGGGTGGATGGTCCGCTCACCGTGGCCGCGCGCATCGGCGCCATCTGCTACCTCGACGAAATCGTCGAGGCACGCCAGGACACGGTAGTGGTGATCCATCCACTCACCGACGACCGCCGCATCCTCCCCCTCGACAAGACGGGCGAGCTGGTGAGCGCCGCGCCGGGTTTTCAGCTGGTGATCTCGTACAACCCCGGCTATCAGCACGCCACGAAGGACCTGAAGCCGAGCACGCGCCAGCGCTTCGTGACGTTGGAGTTCGACTTTCCTCCTCCCGCGCTCGAAGCGGAGATCGTGATGCATGAAGGAGGCGTGGAGAAGCGGACCGCGAGGGAGCTGGTGGAACTCGCACGAAAGATCCGGGCGCTGCGCGACCAGGGACTGGCGGAAGCGCCCGGAACGCGGCTTCTCGTTTCCACCGCGCGACTCATAGCGAGCGGCGTGGCGGCCGATGAAGCGTGCGCGGTGGCGCTGGTGGGCCCACTCACCGACGATCCCGATCTCGTTGCGGCGATCTCCGACCTCGTCGCAGCGACGCTCTGAGAGCGCTGGCCGCACGACGAGCGCGGGAAGCCCACTCGATGCCACGCGCCAGAATCCGAAAGGGTCGCAGCAACAGCGCGATCGGTCGCGCTCTGGCAACGTCGCCGGGCGCGCGCCGCGTGCGGCGCGTCATTCTCCGCTCGAGGGCCGACGCCGAGGAGCAGTGGGACCGCTGGCTCTTGCGCATCACGCCAGCGGTGGTGGAGCTCGAGCAGATACGCCGCCGTCTCGAGCTGCTGATGGCCGCCTACTACGGCAGGGCGATAGCGGTGGAAGCGGCGGACAGCGCGCGGCACGTGGGATGGCTCCGCCGTTACGTTCTGAGGGCGCACGGCGAGCGCGCCGCGAGCGACGCGCTCCCCCGCACCGACGGGGAGCGGATCCTGCTTCCCAGAGCGCTCGACGCCGCGGCCGGCCAGGAGGCGACGATCGCGCGTTACAAGCTTCTCGCCATGGAGCAGGCGGAGCGCATAGTGCGAGGAACGGTGGCGGCACTCCCCGGTCCCGACGCGCATCCGCTACTGCGCGAGTTGTATCTGCTTTCCGAGGGAGCGGCGATAGACGCTCGTCTCGCGCGCGATGTCGGCGGCATTCGAGAAACGCTGCTCGCCGCACGCTCGGCGTCGCTGCTGCTGCGCCCCCGCTTCCCGCACCTTCTCTCGACCCAACGAGCCGTCGAGGCGCTCGTACGCGCGTCGCTCCGCGCTGCGCCGGAGGCCACGATCGCCGAGCTGCCGCACGCTCGAACGCCGGCCGAGTCACTCGTCTGGGCCGAGTCCATGGCGAGTCGCCTCGGAGGAAGCAGGCGTTACGAGCGCGTGCTTCCTGTCGCCCATTGGGGCACGGTAAATCCGCCGCCCCGCTGGGATCCCGCAGGCATGCCCGAGACGGACGAGGTGCTTCGTGGTCTCGTGGAGCGCATGCCGGCGCTCCCCATGATGAGCATCGAGGCGTACGGAGGCGACGGTAAGGGAGACGGTGCGCAGCTGGCGCCGAAGCGGCAAGGCGACGTGGCGGTGGACGGAACCCGTAACGGCACCGCGGACGGCGGAGAGGGCTCTGGTGCAGCGGCGGATGCGAATTCGCAAGCCACGCAGCGAGCGCATCCGAACCCGGGCCTCGACGAACGCGGACTCTCGCGCAACGATTTCGGAAGCGCCCTGGCTGACAGGAAGGCACGGTCAGCGCCGCTGGCCACGCCCGGTCATCAATATGCCGAATGGGACTACGTCACCGAGCGCTATCGCGAGCGCGCGGTGAGCGTGCATGGTGGGCGCGTCGCGGAGGGGACCGCGCAATGGGCGCGTTCGCGTATGAGCGAGCACGCGGCCGCCATCAGCAGCATCCGTAAGCGCTTCGAGCGCCTCCGGGCTCGGCGCGTGCGGCTGCGCCAGCAACTGGATGGAGAGGAGCTGGATATCACCGCGTGTGTCAGTGCGCTGGTGGACCGTCGCATGGGACGCTCCGGCGACGACAGGTTGTACATGGCCACCCGCTCCACGCGCCAGCCGCTGGCGATCGCGCTGCTGGTGGATGTGAGCGGATCTACTGGATCCCCGGTTGGCGATGGCCAGCGGATGATAGACATCGAAAAGACCGCTCTTCTCCTCGCGAGCGAGGCGCTCGCCGCACTCGGCGATCGCTACGCGATACTCACTTTCACGGGTCGCGGGGCGCACGATGTGCGCGTGCATACGGTGAAGGATTTCGGGGATTCCAACGGTGACGGAGTGCGCCGTCGCATCGCGGGGCTTCACCCCGGTGGCTTCACGCGTCTCGGCGCCGCGTTGCGCCATGCAACCGCGGAGCTGACCCGCGAGCGCGTTCGCCATCGCCTCCTGCTGATACTGTCCGACGGGCGGCCGAACGACCTCGGGCACTACATGGCAGACTACGGCGTGGAAGACTCGCGGCAGGCAGTCAACGAGGCGCGCGCGCGAGGCATCCACCCCTTCTGTCTGAACGTGGACCCCGAGGGGCCCGACTACCTCGCGCGCATCTTCGGGCCGGTCGGCTACGTCACCATCCGCCACCCGGAGCAGCTCCCACGCGCGCTGCTCCAGGCCGTGCGCACGCTCATCGATTAGCGAGCGAGAACGCCCCCGCGGGTGTGTCCCACACGTTGGCGCTCGGCATGGCCTCGTGGAGCAGCGTCGCGAGCGCGAGCAGAACCTGCGATTGCATCGAGGCGCGGCCCTACCTGCTGTGCTTGTACATCATGTCCACCAACTCGTCGTACATCGCGTCGGCCTCGGCCGGATCGTCGGAGCGAATCGCGGACGCCGCGCAGTGCTTGAGATGGTTGCGCATCAACTCGCGCCCCACCGCGCGAAGCGCCTCGTGCACGGAGGAGATCTGCGTGAGGATGTCGGCGCAATAGCGATCTGATTCGACCATCTTCTGCAACCCGCGTATCTGCCCCTCGATGCGGCGCAGCCGCTTCAGGTTACGATCCTTGATATCGGCGTCCACACCCACCGCTTTTCGACCGTTGCCGGTGGCCGCGTCATCCAGTGCACAACCGCACGCAGCTGTCACCGGCAGATCGAGCCGGTCGCTCTCCTTCGTTGATCGTGTCGTCTTGCTTACCATCTTTCCAAGCTCCTTCGCCGTGTGACGGCGCCGTTCACGCTATATGAGCCCTGCGCAGCCGCAGGCTGTTCGTCACCACGCTCACCGAGCTGAATGCCATCGCCGCGCTCGCGAGGATGGGGCTGAGGAGGATTCCGAACGCCGGGTAGAGCACGCCGGCCGCTATCGGGATCCCGATCACATTGTAGATGAACGCCCAGAAGAGGTTCTGCTTCATGGTGCGCATGGTGCGGCGCGACAGATATATGGCCTGCGCCGCGCTGCGCAGATCGCCGCGCATGAGGACCACGTCGCCCGCCTCCGCAGCGATGTCGGTACCGGTACCGATCGCCATTCCGATGTCGGCCTGCGCGAGCGCGGGGGCATCGTTGATCCCGTCGCCCACCATGGCCACGACCGCGCCGGCGTCCTGCAGCCGACGCACTTCCGCCACCTTCCCGGCCGGGAGCACGCCAGCTACCACGCGGTCTATCCCTGCTTCTCGAGCGATCGCGCGCGCAGTGCGCTCGTTGTCGCCGGTGAGCATCACGGTCTCGAGGCCCATCGCATGGAAGCGCTGGATCGCCTCGCGCGATGTCGCCTTGATCGGATCGGCCACCGCCACGAGCCCCGCCAGCTCGTAATCGTGGGACCCGAGTGGCGCCACGGCCGCGTACATCGGCGTTCGACCGAGCGACGCCAGCTCTTCGGCGGTCGTAGCCAGCGGCGCCACATCCACTCCCCGCTCTGCCATCAGGGCGGGATTCCCGACGGCGATCGCCACTCCCTCCACGACACCCACCGCTCCCCTGCCCGTGAGCGAGTCGAAGGTGGAGGGCGCCCGAACATCGAGGCCGCCCTCGCGCGCGTGTTGCACAATGGCCGCCGCCAGCGGGTGCTCGCTCGCCGTCTCCAGCGAAGCTACGAGCTGCAACAGACGCGACTCGTCCAGCATCGCGCCCGTAGCGCCGACGCCGCTCGCGACGAGCGCCGGCGCCAGTGCCACATCCGTCACCGCTGGCTTTCCCTCGGTCACGGTCCCCGTTTTGTCGAGAACCACCGTGGTGACGTCGCCGGCGCGCTGGAGCGCCTCGCCACCCTTGATCAGCACCCCCAATTCGGCGCCCTTTCCCGTTGCTACCATGACCGCGGTGGGCACGGCAAGCCCCATGGCGCACGGGCAGGCGATAATGAGCACGGCCACCGCCGCCGCGAACGCGCGCACCCCGGGCGCCGCATCCGCGGCGACGAACCAGACCGCGAACGTCGCGATGGCAATCGATATCACCACCGGAACGAAGACCCCGCTCACCCGGTCTGCCAGCCGCTGGATCGGCGCGCGCGAGCTCTGCGCGTCGCGCATGAGCTTCACGATGCGCGCGAGCATCGAGTCGGCGCCCACGGTAGTCGCGGTATAGCGCACGCTGCCCGTGCCGTTAATGGTGCCGCCTATGACCGCGTCGCCGATCCCCTTCTCCACCGGAAGCGATTCGCCAGTCAGCATCGACTCGTCCACGGCGCTCCGCCCGGCGATGATCCGGCCGTCCACGGGTACTCGCTCGCCCGGACGCAGCACGACGGTATCGCCGCGCACCACCTGTTCGGCGGGGATGTCCACTTCGGAGTCGTCGCGGAGCACGCGCGCCATCTTCGGCTGCAGCTGCACGAGCGCGCGGAGGGCAGATGAGGTGCTCGACTTCGCGCGCGCCTCGAACATGTTGCCGGTGAGGATGAGCGCGATGATGATTATTACGGCTTCGTAGTACACGTCGGGTGCGATTCCGCGCGACACGAAGATCCCGGGCGCCAGGGTAGCGACAAGCGAGTACAGAAACGCCGCTCCGGTGCCCACAGCCACGAGCGTGTTCATATCCGCCGAGTGGTGGCGGAAGGCGGCCCAGGCGCGCGTGTAGAAGTGCCGTCCGGCCCACGCCATCACGCCCACGGTGAGGGCAAGGAGGATGTACGAGAGCACCGATGCCGGTACGTCGTACAGCCATGGCAGCGCGACGCGCATAGCCGGCGTGAAGGTCTCCATCGACCAGCGCATGAACGGATCGGCCACTACGCCGCTGCCATGGTGAATCGCCGACATGAGCGGCATCGAGATCACCATCGCGATGATACCGGCCACGCCGCTGAGAATTGCCTTCACACGCAGAGCCCGGGCTTCTTCCGCCTGCTCGCGATCGCGCTCCTCCTGCTCCTCGAACGCTGTCTGGCCGGGCGATGCGAGCTCCGCCCCGTATCCGGTCTTGCGGATGACCTGTACCAGACCCTCTGGGGTGATCACCGAAGGATCGTACTTCACGGACGCGCTCTGCATCATGAGGTTGACCGACGCGTCATTCACACCCGGCTGCTTCGCCAGCGAGCGCTGAACACGTGCCTGGCAGGCCGCGCAGGTCATCCCGCTCACGGGGATGGTGATGAGCTCGCACGTCTCACCAGCTGCGTCGCTCGCCAGGCCGTTCGTCGCGTCGTCAGCCGCGTCGCCCTCCGTACCCACTCCCTTCGCCGGCGCGGCCCTCCGCTCGGCGAGAAAGAAGTACCAGTTCACCCAGGTGATAGCGGCGACGCCCATCACCACCACCACCCAATCGATCATGTTCATTTCGACACCCGAGTCAATCGTTCTTCGGTGCGGCACGTCCGAGCTGTACTGGCGAGGCCGGCCCCACCTGGTAGCCGGCATCTTCGATCGCGTTCTCGATCGCGCTCGGCGAGCTGCGCGCGGGGTCGTAATCCACGCTGGCCGATCCGATTTCCACCTTCTTCACCTGCACGCCATCGAGCTCCTGCAGCGCGTTCTTCACCGCGCTCACGCAGTGGCCGCACGACATACCGGAAATCTGGAGATCCAGTGACGTCATCTTTCCACTCCTCGAAGAGATTCATCGGGACGCGGGACATATACCCGCCACCGGTATAAGTCTACATACCC
>DASSOX010000001.1:0-19309 GCA_035700125.1 Gemmatimonadaceae bacterium | reverse complement strand
GAGGTGAGGGCCTACCCCTACGAGCCGTTCCCTGCTTTCTGCTCTCTGCTCTCTGCTTTCTCCTCTCTGCTTTCTTCCCCCCACCCACGCCCCTTACATTTCAACCATTGCCTCCCTCCGCGAGGGCCCGGCCGGGCTCTTGCCAACCATGTGGTTCCTTCCGGCATCAGCCGTATGCCACGCCACGATACACATACCGACCCCAGCATGCTCGACGACACCAAATCGAGAGTCGCGTACTTCTCCATGGAGATCTGCCTCGAGCAGGCGATCCCTACGTATAGCGGCGGACTCGGCGTCCTGGCCGGTGATACCATCCGCGCCGCCGCGGACCTCGGCGTGCCGATGGCCGCCGTCACGCTCATCCACCGCAAGGGCTACTTCCACCAGCACCTGGACCAGCGGGGGAATCAGAGCGAGACGCCGGCGCCCTGGCGTCCCGAGGATGTCCTCGAGCTCGTTCCCGAGAAAGTCATCGTCACCGTCGAAGGACGCGAAGTGGTGGTGCGCGCCTGGCGCTACCCGGTAGTCGGCGTCGAAGGGCATGTCGTGCCCGTCTACCTCCTCGACACCGATCTTCCCGAGAACTCCGACTGGGATCGTACGCTCACCGACTTCCTCTACGGCGGCGACTCACGCTACCGTCTCTGTCAGGAAGTGGTGCTCGGGATGGGCGGCGCCGAGCTGATACTCGCGCTCGACGGCGACGCGAGAACCCAGTTCCACATCAACGAGGGGCACGCTTCGCTCCTCACGCTCTCGCTCCTCGAGCGGCAGCTCGCCGCGAGCGGTCACGCCGCGCCGAGCGAGCTCGATGTGGATGCCGTACGCGCCCGCTGCATCTTCACTACCCACACGCCGGTGCCCGCGGGACACGACTGCTTCCCCGAGTCGCTCGTGCGCGGCGTACTCGGCGATGCGCGTACCGTGCTGCTCTCGGCGAGCGGCTGCTGCGACGGAGCCGGCGACACGTGGCTCAACATGACCCGCCTCGCGCTCCGCTTCTCGCACTACGCCAACGGCGTAGCGATGCGGCACGGCGAAGTGTCGCGGGAGATGTTCCCCGACTACGACATCCACGCGATCACCAACGGCGTGCACGCGCTCACGTGGACGTCGCCACCCTTCCGCGAGCTGTTCGACAGGTACGCGCCCGACTGGCGTAAGGACAATCTCTACCTGCGCTACGCCGTGGGGATCCCGCTCGAGGAGATCCGCGCCGCGCATGCGCGTGCGAAGCAGGCGCTGCTCGACGAGATAGTGAGACGCACGGGAACGAAGCTCGATCCCGCCGTCCTGACCATCGGCTTCGCGCGCCGCGCCACGCCGTACAAGCGCGCCGACCTCGTGTTCACGGATATCGAGCGACTGCGCGCGATCTCGAAGAAAGTCGGCGCGCTCCAGATAGTGTACGCGGGCAAGGCGCACCCGCGCGACGAGGGCGGGAAGGAGCTGATCCGCAATATCTTCAGGGCCGCGCGCGAGCTGGATGGCGCGCTACGCGTCGTCTACCTAGAGAATTACGAGATGGACCTCGGCGCCCTGCTCACTTCCGGCGTGGATCTCTGGCTCAATAACCCGATGAAACCGCTCGAGGCATCCGGCACCAGCGGGATGAAGGCCGCCATCAACGGCGTCCCCTCGCTCAGCGTCCTCGATGGCTGGTGGGTCGAAGGCCACGTGGAGGGCGTCACCGGCTGGTCCATCGGTACCGCGGACGCCTCTCGCCCCGACTCCGCCGCCGAGGCGGCCGACCTATACTCGAAGCTCGAGCGCACCATCGTCCCTCTGTTTTACAACTCTCCCCTCGCCTGGGCCGAGGTGATGCGCCACTGCATCGCCCTCAACGGCTCCTACTTCAACACCCAGCGCATGGTGACGCAGTATGTGAGGGATGCCTACTCTGCGCCCGGCGTGCTCGTCGATCGTGGCGAGGTCGCGGTGCTGGAAGGAGCTCGGTAGTACCAGGGTTCAGGAGGCAGGGTTCAGGTTCAGGAACTACATACACAATTGTCATCCCCGCGAAAGCGGGGACCCATGTTCGGCCGGGTAAAATGGATTCCCGCTTACGCGGGAATGACTACGGGCCCGCTTGCGCGGGAATGACGGTGGTGCCGATCCCCGCTTGCGCGGGTGATGGCGGCCATCAGGCAGTACCTGAACCCTGAACCCTGCCGCCTGAACCCTGCAGTTCCGCCTCTCCTTCCACCTCCCCACTCCTCCTCAGCGCTATGCTGAAGAGGATCTGGCCGGCGATCTCGTTGATGGCGATAACGCTGAGGACGAGCGTCTGCATCTCGCCGCCGCGCGAGGGGTAGGCGTTAGCGAGGATCGAGGCGAGGCCGATCGCGACGCCGGCCTGGGAGATCAGGCCGAGCCAGACGTTCTGCTTCACGACGGGAGCGGCATTTATGAGGCGCGAGCCTATCCGCGTGCCGCCGAAAATGGCGGCGGCGCGGACACCCACTACCGCCAGCGCGAGCGGCCAGAGCATCACCAGCTCGCCGATGTGAATCGACGCGCCGGCGAGGGCGAAGAAGACGACGAAGATAGGGACCGACGATCGCTCCATCGCGTGCAGGAGCTCGCGTCCGCCGGTACGCGTGGCGTTTTCGGTGATGAAGCCGGCGGTGAGCAGCGTGAGGAGAGTCTCGACGTGTGCCATCCGCGCGATCTCGGCACCCAGGAAGGCGACCACGATCGCGAAGAGCATCAGCTCGCGCTGGACGAAGCGCATGTAGAGCGCGACGCCGCCGCCGAGGAGTGCGCCCACGAGCAGCGAGCCGAGTATCTCCCAGGCGATGAGCCCCGCCGAGAGCGACTCGCCGCCGCCCGGTGCGGGAACCACCGAGCGCGCGAGCGTGAGCATCCCGCTGAAGACGAGCACCACCACCACGTCGGCCACCAGCACGACGCCGAGTGTCGTACGCGCCACCGGTCCATGCGCGCGCGTCTCGGTGAGCAGCGCCATGGTGACCGCCGGCGAGTGTACGATCATGACCGACGCGAAGAGCGCGCAGAGCACGAGCGCCTGTGCCGAGGTCACATATCCGAGAAAGGGGACGTGATCGCGCAGGAACCAGAGCACGAGCATGATTCCCAGGAACGAGAAGATCATCTCGCTGGTGAGAAGCGTGAGGATCGTACGCGCTCTGTCCTTCAGCTCTCCCCAGCGCAGCTCCGCGCCCGCCATGAAGGCGATGATGGCCACCGCGAGCCGGCTCACCGGCTCGAGCTCGGTCACGGAAGCCGACGAGACGATTCCCATTACCGCTGGCCCGAAGAGCAGACCGGCCACGAGGTAGCCGGTGATCTTCGGAAGCTTCACGAGCGTGGCCAGCTCGCCGGAGGTGTACGCGGCCAGCACGAGAAAGCCGAAAATCAGCAGCGTGATGGATCCCGGCCCGTGCGTGGTGTCGAGCGGGATCACCAGCTGCATGCCGGCATAGAGGAGTACGAGCGTCAGGACGCGTCTCATCTCTCGCTGCTCCCGGCGGGATGTTCCGGACGCTGCTCGGGGGTATGGTCCGCGTCCACTCGTCCGTCATCTTCGGCATTGGCCGATGTCGTCGGACGATCCTTCGATGTCGTACCATCGCCGCCGTCCTTTCCGTCGGCGTTCTTTCCGTCGGCGTTCTTTCCGTCGCCGCTCTTCGCGCTGGCGCGCTCCGCGGCCGCGGCCGCCTCCCCGCGCGCAACGAGGCCGGGGAGGAGGCGTGACATCACCCCGTGCAGCAGGCGCGCTTGCGCCACGTCGGTGACGAGCACGCTCGCGATCGCGGCGGTGAAGACCACGTTCTGCAGCATGGCGCCCTGGAAGCGGGTGTAATCGAGCGCGAGCGCGAGGGCGAGCCCGCCCTGACCGATGAGCGCGCGGCCCCAGTCGAGGCCGAGCGTGGGGATCGCCCCGTTGAAGCGCGCACCAAGCCGCGCACTCCCGATCTTCGCCGCCACGCGCGCCGCAAGAAAGAGAAGAACAAGCTCCCACCACCACGCGCTCACGCTCGGCTGCCAGCTCGCCCCGGCGAAGATGAGCAGCACGAAGTAGAATGGCTGCTCCGAGCGCGCGAGCGTCTGCGTGATCGCTTCGCGGCTGCGCGACGTGTTGATCAGCGTGGCACCCACGATCATGGATGTGAGCACTGGCGAGAGGTGCAGGTACGCTGCCGCGCCGCTCGCGAGGATGATCGCGCCCGCGAGCGATATGAAAAGCCGGTCCGGATCCGTCTCACCACCGAGGAAGAGATGGAAGAGCACTCCACCGACCACGCCGATCGCGATCGTTATCACTGCCCACTCGGTGGGCGTGATCGGACGCGACATGTTCCCGTTGGCCGGATGGTAGACGCAGAAGAGGATCCCCATCGTCACGATCCCGACCAGCGCATCGATGGCGGTCGCAACCTGTAGCTGTCTGAGTATCGGTTCTCGCCGCCCGC
Organism: Gemmatimonadaceae bacterium; assembly: GCA_035700125.1. Lineage (GTDB taxonomy): Bacteria > Gemmatimonadota > Gemmatimonadetes > Gemmatimonadales > Gemmatimonadaceae > JADGGM01. Next base: position 14,870 of record DASSOX010000001.1, on the reverse strand, counting down.
CGATGCGCCGCGCCACCACTTCGATACCCGCCGGCGCCGACACCGCCGCGATCGCGCCGAGCGCCACCGCCGGAATCACCACCAGCGACACCGGCCGCCCCCAGACGTACGAGATGAGAAATGCCTCGAGCCCCGCCACCACGAACGCCGTGGCCAGCGCCTCGATGAAGGCGAGCCGATACGCGAGCCCCGGTATCCTGACGAGAGCCGTGAGATAGAACTGAGTCCCCACGATCGCCCCGATCCACCCCAGCGCGAGCGTGATGAACGGCGCGAACCCCGCCATCGTCTGCTCCGAGAGCACACCGCTCACGTGCGGCCCGAGCAGTATCCCGAGCAGCAGATACTCCACCCCGCTGACCAGCAGGAACCTCTTCGCCAGCCAATCGAACGCCACATGCGCCGCGAGATACGCGAGCACGACGGCGAGGATGAGGATGAGGGAGGGGGAGAGCACGGGAGAGGTCAGAGAAGAGGGAGCAGAAAGCAGACAGCAGGGGTGCGGATTCGAGATGATCAGGCGGTAGATAGATGATGCGTTGCTTCGAGGAAAGCGTACTCTCGGTCAGGGGCAACCACTTTGGATCGACGGGGGATCTGATGCAGCGCGCGGCTGGCTATCGCTCTCTCACGGTATGGCAGCGGGCCATGGATCTGACCCTGGCGAGCTACGATGTGGTGGCGCTACTTCCCGCGGTGGAAAGGTATGAATTGGGGAGTCAGATCCGCCGGAGTGCGGTATCTGTACCGGCAAACATCGCTGAGGGGTACGCCAGGGCTCACCCTGGCGAATTTCTGCACTACCTGGCCATTGCGGCCGGTTCGCTGGCCGAGCTGCAGACATTGCTTGCCCTCGTCGGGCGACTCGGCTACGGCAGCGCCGAGCAGTTAGCGTGCCCGCTCGGCCTAGCTCTCGAAACCGAGCGGATGCTGCACGGTCTGCGTCGCGCCGTACAAGGGAGGCGGACCGGACGCCGTCCGGTGCACGCTCCGCGCTCTCGTTCGGAGCGCTCGACGTGACCATCGCGGTTCCTGCTTCCTGTTCTCTGCTCTCTGCTTTCTTCCACGTTCACGGCCTCGGGCAACCCGACGCCCCAAACTCTTCATTCACCCTCCCCATCCTATCGACCAACCTCCTGTACCGTGCTTCGCCGGTGGAGTCGAGCGACTCGCGGGCGGCGCGGTGGGCGGAGGCGAGGGCTATGAAGGCGTCGTCGGCGGCGCGGTAGCCTACGGCGAGACCGTCGCAGGCGATGCGTTTGACGGTGAAGTCGTCGTTGCGGTCCTCGAAGTTGCGGATCGATACCTCCAGACTGTCGGCCATCGTGACGAACCGCTGGACGGTGGGGTCGGTGGACGACGTCGGTGAAGGAGCGTTCTCCGTGGATGCGGAGGTGGCGCCGCCCGCGGCGGCGGATGGGGGACTCACGGCCGGCGAGTCGGGTGAGAGGGTGGCCCCCGCCGATTCGGTCGCGGGCGGAGCGGGGACCGAAGGGTTGCCTGCGAGGTTGCCGGTTCCCGGGGGGTTCTCGCTGTCGGCCGAGCCGAGGTCGGGTGCGGGGGCGCCGGCGTTGTCGAGCACCGGAACGCTCGCCAGGAAGCCGGGGAGCGCCACGCGGCCGCTGTTCCATAGATAGAGATAGGCCACGAGGGCCACCACCAGTGCGGCAAGGACATATCTGAGCGCCTTGCCCGCTCCGCCGCCCTGCCTCTCGGCGGGACCGGGGCCGGCGAGCAGTTCCTCGAGCTCGGCGGTAGACGGGAGCATCACGAGACCGCTCCCGCCGCGCGGGGGCGTGGTGGGGCGCGGACGCTCGGGCTCCCCGCGCTCGGGCGGGCGTGCGAGCGGGGAGGGAGGGGGCTGCTGGGGCTGGGGAGCTGTCTGGGGCGGAGTGGCGCGGTCCGGGCGGAGGGCGTTGAGAGGGATCACTCTCGGCGCTTCGCCACGCGCGTCCTGCTCTCCACTCTCGAGAGTGGCTTCGTCGTCGTCCTCCTCCTCGGGCGCGCTGGGCACGCTGAGGATGACCGGGGCACCGTGCGGCGTGGGCTGGCGCGGGGGTACGAAGGGTCTACGCTCCGACTCGTCGCGCTCCACGGTGCCGCGAGTCTCGTAGTTCACCCAGTCTATGAGCGTGCGCTTGCGGCCGTCGGCGGGGATCGGCTCGTCGTCGTCGGGGAGCTCGTAGAAGGGGATCAGAACCCCGCCGCCAGTGCGCTCGCCCATGAGCGAGCGGAAGAAGGCGCCGGTGGGCGCCTCGCCGGAAGTGGCTATCACGAGTCCGCACTGCCAGGGCTCGGTGAAGAGCGCCCTGTGGGTCTCCAGGTCGGAGCGCGCGGGGTGAGGCCCCACGAAGGGCGCGCTGTGATACCAGCCGATGAGCTGCGTCCGTCGCCGCCGTACCTCGAGCTGAACGCCGAGCCACTCTTCTTCCGGAATCAGGATCCTGTCCGACTCGGCGATGGCGTGGCCCGTTCGCACCGCGGAGTTCACGACGACGTAGCGCGCACCCGTTTCCGGGCACTCGTACAGCTCCCCGAGCAGGAAACCGAGCAGCTCCTGCTCCGGGTTGGAGCGCAGATGGCGCATCACTTCGCGCAGTGCGCTCTGCGTGACGAAGAGCGCCAGGTCGTCCAGGGTACGAGGCGGGGTGAAAAGCCCCGCCGGTACCCAGCGAATGGCGCGCGCTAGCGGAATCGGTTTCCGCAGGGTCAGAACGTTACTTCTCATCTATGATGAAGATGGCTCATCGGGGCTGGCCCGTCCATTGCTCAATGCGGCGGGCTCGGGTATCCTAAGTCTTCCCTTTACCGCAGTAGACACCATTCCGCAGAACCCTCTCCCGCCGGGGCCTTCCTCGACGGCTCCTGCCTCCGATACCCCCGCCTCGACAGGCGAGTCCGGTGCCGGAGCGCTGAATCGACCCGCCAAGAGCGACTCAGACTCATATTTCCGCACTGACCACCTCCGTGAACGGGTGGGGAGCCGCGTCATTCGCGGCGGCGCGATAACGCTCGTCTCGCAGGGCGCCCAGTTCCTCATTTCCATGGCCGGGACCGTCGTTCTCGCCCGGCTCCTCACGCCGCGCGACTACGGCCTCATCGGGATGGTGACCGTGGTCACCGGATTCCTGACCATGTTCAAGGACATGGGGCTCTCCCAGGCCACCATCCAGCGCGAGGAGCTCACGCACGGCCAGACGAGCAACCTCTTCTGGGTGAACGTCGCCGCCAGTACGTTCATCGCGCTCGTCACGATCCTCCTCGCCCCGCTCATCGCCCGTTTCTACGACGAGCCACGGCTCGCCTATATCACGATGGCCCTCGCCGGCGGCTTCATCTTCGGCGGCTTCACCGTGCAGCACCAGGCGCTCCTCAGGCGGCAGATGCGCTTCGGCCTCCTCGCGGCCAGCAGCATCATCGCCGCGGTCGCGGGGCTCGCCGTGGGAATCTTCCTCGCCTGGCACGGTGCCCAGTACTGGGCCCTCGTGGGTCAGCAACTCACCGTGGCCCTCGCCACCGCCATCACCGTCTGGATCTTCTGCGGCTGGCGTCCCGCGCTCCCCTCGCGCGGAAGCGGCGTGCGGGAGCTCCTCGCCTTCGGCGGCAACGTCACCGGCTTCAATGTGGTGAACTACTTCGCCCGCAACGGCGACAATCTCCTCATCGGGAAGATGTGGGGATCGGCCTCGCTCGGACTCTACGAGAAGGCGTACCAGCTTCTCCTCCTTCCGCTCAACCAGATCAACTACCCCGTATCGGCCGTCCTGGTGCCGACGCTGAGCCGGCTGGCCAACGAGCCGGAGCGCTATCGTGCCGCGTTTCTGCGCGCGCTCGAGAAGCTCCTCATGGTCACGATGCCGGGGATCGTCTTCCTCATGGTCACCGCCGACTGGGTGGTGAACGTGGTGCTCGGTCCGCAGTGGACGGAGGCGGCGAAGATTTTCGCCTGGCTGGCCGTCGCGGGCTTTCTGCAGCCGGTGGGGAGCACCACGGGCTGGCTCTTCGTGAGCCAGAACCGCACCGACACGATGCTGCGCTGGGGCTTCATCGGCTCGGCCGCTGCCATCATCTCGATCGTGATCGGACTTCCGTGGGGCGCACTGGGGGTTGCCATGTCGTACGGCCTGATCGGATTCTTCATCAGGACCCCGCTCAATCTCTGGTACGTGGGGCGTGAAGGGCCGGTTCGTACGCGCGACTTCTACGTCACCATGGCGCCCTTCGCGCTCGCGGCGATCTGCTCGGGGCTCGCGGTGCTCGCTTTCCGCTGGCTGGCGGCACCCTCCAATCCACTCATCGGTCTCATCGTGAGTTTCGTCATCGCCGCTCCTGTGGCACTCGGCGTCATGGCTCTCACTCGCGCGGGACGCAACGCGATACGCGACATGATCCATTCGCTGGCCCACCTCCGTCCATCGCGCGGAGCAGAAGCATGAGCGCCGGACCGCCGCCGGAGCGTTCCGTCGAAGCGCGGGAGTTCGGAGCGCCGGCCGGCTTCGAGGGATCGAATAGTTCGATGTCGAACTATCCCGCCGTCCGCTCCTATCGGCTGGGACGTCTTCCCTTCACGCTCTCGGGCGACGGCGAGTGCGCGAGCTACCTCCAGGGCGAGCTGGCCTCGCTTCGGGTGACGGATACGCCAGGTGGCTCATCCCCCTCGCCGTTCGTTCCACGCCTCGCCTTCGACTTCGTCCACGCGCTTCCGCCCCTTCGCGACTACACCGCCACCAAGCCGGTGTACGCGATGGCCGATGCCTTCCGCGTCTCCTACAACAGCCTGAGCTACCAGGTGAGCCGCCTGGAGGAAGCGACGGCCGGTGCGAGCGCTGGACACGATCCCGAAGGCGCTTCCGTGGACGCTGAAACCTCTCACCTGAACCCTGCAGTACGGCCCCTCCGCGTCACTCTCAAACCCGACGACCACGGCCGCCGTCACCGCTGGTTCTCCACGCTCTACCGCGCGCGCGACTGGAACTTCCTCTCCAGCGAGGAGACGCACGCGAAGAACTTCATGTACGGCGTCTTCGACTACCTGACGCATGTGGCGCAGCTCGAGCTGGGGCAGTCGTACATCCACGCGAGCAGTCTCGCGCGCGATGGCGAGGGGACGGCCATCGTGGCCTGGGGCGGGATAGGAAAGACCTCCGCCGCTCTCAAGCTGATAACCGAGCATGGCTTCAGCTTCCTGAGCGACGATCTCGGTCTGGTGGACGAGGCGGGCACCATCTGGCGCACGCCCAAGCGTCTCCAGGTCTATGCCTACAACCTCGAGGGCGAGGAGCGGCTCCGCTCGATGCTCCTCGACGGCCGCTCGGTGCTGGACCGCGCCTCGTGGGAGTGGAAGCTCCAGCGCCGCGGTCCCAAGGGCGTGCGTCGCAGGGTGACCGCCGAGGAGCTCTTCGGCGCTCAGTCGGTGGCCGAGCGTGCGCCGTTGAAGCGCGTCTTCTGCCTCGAGCGCGGCGACGTGCGCGGCTTCGAGGCACGGGAGCTGACGACCGAGGAGCTCTCGCACCGTGCGGCGGAGGTGGTGATGCACGAGATCGAGCCCTTCGGCCTCGTGAGCCGCGCGCTGCACAGCGGCCACCACGCCCCGCTCCTTCCCACGCAGGACCAGGTGGTCTCCGCCACGCGCGCCATTCTGCGACGCGCCTTCGATGGCATCCCCGTCCTGAACGTCCGCATCCCTCTCTCCACCTCCCCCACCACTCTCGCGGACTTTCTGCTATCCCTGATCGAAAGGTAGGGTTGGCGCGAGACTTGATGAGAGGACGGCAGGAGAGAGCAGAGAGCAGAAAGCAGGAACTGCTCTTGTCGGTGATGCCCTCTCCTCCCGGGTAGTTCACTGCTTTCTGCTCTCTCCCACTTTGTTGTCGCATGCGAATCGCGGTTGTCGTCACCTCCTTCCCTTCCATCTCCCAGACCTTCGTCCTGGGGCAGATCACCGGGCTCATTGATCGGGGGCACGAGGTGGACATCTATGCGGCGGCGTCGGAGCCGGAGGTGGGCGGGGCGGAGCACGCGGTGGTGAAGGAGTATGGGCTCATGAAGAGGGCCCGGTATCAGCCAGCGCGGGCGGTGGGTGCATCGTGGGTGCGGCGCTTCGCGGCGTCGGTCTACGTGCTCGCGCGCTACTGGTGGCGCGATCCGAGGAATGCGTGGCGAGTGGTGAAGGGACCGCAGCGGCAGTTCGGCTATTCGTCGCGACTTTCACTCCTCAGCGCCGGCGCTCCGTTCGCGGGGAGAGGGCGCTACGACGCAGTGCTCTGTCACTTCGGTCCCAACGGCCGGCGGATCGCGCGGCTTCGTCGCGCGGGACTCGTGCACGGGAAGATCGCCACTGTCTTTCACGGCTACGACATGAGTCGCTACCTCATCACCCGGGGCACCAACGCGTACCAGCAGCTCTTCGATGATGGCGACCTCTTTCTCCCCGTGAGTGAATTCTGGCGCTCGCGGCTCATCGATCTTGGCTGCCCGCCCGGGAAGATCGCCGTGCACCACATGGGCATCGATCTCTCGAAGTTCCCGGTGCGGGAGCGACGGGCGACTCGCGACGATGACGAGCCCGTTCGTCTCCTGTCGGTGGCGCGACTTGTAGAGAAGAAGGGTATCGAGTACGCGATCCGCGCGGTCGCGTCGTCGCGCGATGTCACGGGCAGGCGCATCGAGTACAGCATCCTCGGCGATGGTCCGCTGCGTGGTCGCCTCGAGAAGCTGGTGCGAGAGCTGGACACGGGCGACTCGGTGAAACTGGTGGGTGAGTCGAACCAGGACGGCGTGCGCGCTGCGATGCGCGGCGCCGACATCTTCGTGGCGCCGAGCGTGGTGGCGGAGGATGGCGACATGGAGGGAGTACCCGTGTCGATCATGGAGGCGATGGCGTGCGGGCTCCCGGTAGTGAGTACGCTCCACAGCGGAATCCCCGAGCTGGTGCGCGACAAGGTTTCGGGCTTCCTCGTCCCCGAGCGCGACAGCTACGCACTCTCGCACGCGTTCACGCGGCTGGTGGACGATCCGCGTCTGCGCCGCAGAATGGGGAACGCGGGGCGCACCGCTGTGGAGCGCGGCTACGACCTCGATGATCTGAACGACCGCCTCGTGGATCTCCTCGCCACGATGAATCGTCCGCACGGCCATCCACGCCTCGCGCGCCACCCGGCCGGGGCGGGAGCCTGAACCAGCGGGGTAAGACTCCTTCGATCGCCACGGCGATCGAAGGAGTCTTACCCCGCTGGTTCGAGCCGCTTGCGCGCGGAGCGAGCTCCGCCCTACGTTCCAGTGTACCATGCGCATCGCGGTAGTGGTGGGAGCGTTCCCCACGGTCTCCGAGACCTTCGTCCTCGATCAGGTCACGGGACTGATCGATCGGGGACACGACGTTCGCATCTTCGCGGCCCGCTCGGGCCGTCCTGCTGCGATCCACGACGAGATCATCAGCTACCGGCTGATGGATCTCGTTCGCCACTCGGCGTGGCTCCCGGAGTACCACCCGCACCGCCTCCTCGTGGCGCTCCCACTCGTCGCGAAGGCACTCTTCCGCCGCCAGGGCAACGGTGCGCGACTCCTCTCCGCGGCGCGCTTCGGCTTCCGCAGCGCCCCGCTCGAGCTCCTCTCCGACGCGGCCGCGTTCCGCGGGAGCGATTCGTTCGACGTCGTACTATGTCATCACGGGCCCATGGGCGCGCGCATGGCGCGGCTGAGGGAAGCCGGAGTGGTGAGCGGGCGCGTGGTCACCGTATTCCACGGCTCCGACGTGAGTGCGTACGTGCGGCGCGCCGGGTCGCACGCGTATGCACACCTCTTCGCCAGCGGCGATCTCTTCCTCCCCGTGAGCGATCACTGGCGGCGCCGGCTCATCGCGCTCGGATGTCCCGCGGAGCGGATCGCCGTGCACGCGATGGGCGTGGATTGCAATCGTTTCTTCTTCGCGCGTCGCGAGCGTTACGCTGGCGAGCCGCTCCGACTCGTGACGGTGGCGCGCCTCGTGGAGCGCAAGGGCATAGCGAACGCCATCCGCGCGGTGGCGGAGCTGGCGCGGTCGGGAGTCGAAGTGGAGTACACGATCGTCGGTGACGGTCCGCTCAGTGCCGTGCTCGTACACCTCGCGCGCGAGCTTGGCGTCGCCGAGCGCGTGCGGATCATCGGCTCCGTTTCGCACGGCGCGGCGGCGGCGATACTCGAGCGCTCGCACGCCATGGTGGCACCGAGTATCACCGCATCCGACGGCGACATGGAAGGGATTCCCGTGGCGATGCTCGAAGCGATGGCGAGCGGACTGCCGGTGGTGAGCACCGTGCATGGCGGAATCCCGGAGCTGATAGACGACGATGTCACCGGCTATCTCGTTCCCGAGGGCGACGTGCCCGCTCTCGCCGCACGGCTGGAATCTCTCGCGCGCGACTTCGCCGCATCGCAGCGCGTATGCGCCGCCGCACGCCGCCTCATCGTCCAGCGGCACGACATCGACAAGCTCAACGATCGTCTCGTCCGCCACTTCGAGGCGCTGACGAACGACTCCCCGATTCTCTCCGTCGTTCCGGCGTAGACGTATACCAGACCCGACTCCGCCGTAGCACACTTCATGCGATTTCGCGCGACGATTTCGTGAAGTTCCACGGAAGCGAGCGGAGGCGCGGCGATGAAGCGGGCTGGCGGCGGGGGCAGCGTGTTGCGGCGCGAGGCGGCTGTGGCGGGGGCGATCATCTTCGCTCTCGCGTCGTGCGGGCGGGAGCCCGCGCCGGAGCGCCGGCCTCCCACCGCGCAGCCCGCGCCCGCCGCCGCACCCACCGGCGCACGCACCAGCGCCAGCGTGGGAGCCGACGACGGCCAGTGGACCAGACCCGCCAAGGACTACGCGTCGCTCCGCTACAGCGGCCTCGACCAGATAGACACCAGCAACGTGGCGAAGCTCCAGCCCGCGTGGACCTTCGAGACCGGTGTGCTGCGCGGCCAGGAAGCCGCGCCGATCGTGGCGAACAACACGCTCTACATCGTGACGCCGTACCCCAACGTGCTCTACGCGCTCGATCTCACGAAGCCCGGCGCGCCGCTCGAGTGGAAGTACGAGCCCAAACCCGATGCGTCCTCGCAGGGAGTGGCCTGCTGCGACGTCGTCAATCGTGGCGCGGTGTACGCCGATGGGAAGGTGATCATCAGCACGCTCGACGATCACGTCGCGGCCGTGGACGCGAAAACCGGAAAGGAAATCTGGAAGACGAAAGTAGGCAGCATCGACATCGGTGAGACCATCACCATGGCGCCGCTCGGCGTGGATCTGCGCACGGGAAGACCGAATCCCAATCCCCTCACGAAGCCCTTGGTGGGAAAGGTGGTGCGCGACATCTGCCCCGCCTCGCCCGGCGTCAAGGATTGGCAGCCATCCGCATTCTCTCCGCGCACGGGACTCCTCTACATCCCCCACCAGAATCTCTGCCAGGATTCGGAGAGTCTGGAGGCGAGCTACATAGCCGGCACTCCGTACGTCGGGATGAACGTGCGCATGCAGGCAGGTCCCGGCGGGAACCGCGGAGTCTTCACAGCGTGGGATCCGGTGAGTGCGCGTCCGGCGTGGGAGATAAAGGAGAACTTTCCCGTCTGGAGCGGCGCGCTCGTCACGGCGGGCGACGTCGTGTTCTACGGTACGATGGACGGGTGGTTCAAGGCGGTGGACGCGCACACCGGGAAGCTCCTGCTGGCAGTACAAGACCGGCTCGGGGATCATCGGCCAGCCCACCACGTACCGCCTCCCCGATGGAAAGCAGTACGTGGCGATCATGTCCGGGGTGGGCGGCTGGTCGGGCGCGATCGTCGCAGGCGGACTCGATGCGCGCGACTCCACCGCGGCGCTCGGCTTCGTCGCCGCCATGACCGATCTACCGAAGGTCACCAACAAGGGAGGGACGCTGTATTTCTTCGCTCTCCCCTTACCATGCAAGGGGAAGCCGCCTGGCTACGCGCGTGACCCCGTCCGTCATCCCCGTTTCGCGGGATGACTATGAGCCCGCTTGCGCGGGGATGACTATGAGCCCGCTTGCTGGGCAGTACCTGAACCCTGAACCCTGCCTCCTGAACCCTTTGTAGTTCCCGCCCTCCCTCCCGAACCCTCGCAGTTGCGCTCGTCCCTTCAGGTTCATACGTTGTGCCGAGTTGGCGGTCGGAAAATCGAAAGGGAAGTAGCGCAGGGAATCAGCAGTGCAGCAAACGGTGCGGCGCGATGGAGCGGTGCGCCATGGGTCCCGACGAGACGGGGACCGGAACCCTTCGAAGGGTGATACGGCGTGCGCGTACCGATGCCGCGTGCCCGGGTGTAGAGATGCGAATTGCCGTGCTGGTCGGTGCGTTCCCGACTGTTTCAGAGACGTTCATCCTCAACCAGGTGACCGGCCTCCTGGATCGGGGTCACGACGTGCGGATCTTCGCCGAGAAGGCCGGCAATCCCGAGGTGATCCACAGCGACATCGTCACCTACGGGTTGATGGACCGGGTTCGCTACTCGGCCACGCTGCCTGACGAGTACCCGCGCCGCTTCATGGCGGCGCTGCCGCTCTTCGGACGCTTCGTCTTTCACAAGCCCGTCGAGGGCGCGCGCTTCCTCACGTCCGCCACGTTGGGGAAGACTCGGGCGCCGCTCGACATCCTCTCCGACGCGGCCGCCTTTCAGGAGCTCGACTCCTTCGACGTTCTCCTCTGCCACTTCGGGCCGATCGGCGCGCGCGCGGTGCGGCTGCGTGACGCGGGAGTGGTGCGCGGTCGGGTGGTCACCGTCTTTCACGGCTTCGATGTGAGCGCCTTTGTGCGGCGCGCTGGCTCGGACTCGTACGCGCCGCTCTTCCGGAGCGGCGATCTCTTTCTCCCCATCAGCGATCACTGGCGGCGACGCCTCGTCACACTCGGTTGTCCGCCCACGCGCATCGCCGTGCATCGGATGGGGATAGACTGCTCGCTCTTCGACTTCGCGGTACGCGAGCGTCGGGATGGGGAGCGACTCCACCTCGTCACGGTCGCGCGACTGGTGGAGAAGAAGGGAGTCGAATACGCCATCCGTGCCGTGGCGCGTCTCGTGGAGGATGGCGTGGACGTGGAGTATTCGGTGGTCGGCGACGGTCCGCTGCGCGGCTCGCTCGAGAAGCTCGTGCAGGAACTCGGGCTCTCGGCGAGGGTGAAGATCCTGGGTGCAATGTCGCACGCCGAGGTCGCGGCGCTCCTCGCGCGCTCGCACGTGATGGTGGCGCCGAGCGTGACGGCCGCCAACGGCGACATGGAGGGGATTCCGGTAGCGATGATGGAAGCGATGGCGAGCGGCCTTCCGGTGGTGAGCACGCTGCACAGCGGTATCCCCGAGCTGATCGCCGATGGAGTCACGGGCTACCTGGTCCCCGAGCGCGACACCGACGCCCTTGCGGCGAAGCTGCGCTACGTGGCCGAGCACGAGCCGGAGTGGCCGCGCGTGGCGCGCGCCGCGAGGAAGTTCGTGGAGGAGAACCACGACATCTCCATCCTCAACGACCAGCTGGCGCTCCGCCTGGAGGCGCTGCTGCACGACACCCCGGCATCCTACTCCGCCCCCCGCGCCACCGAGCCAGCGAAAACCGCGTAGCCCCCATCATCCCCGCGAGGGCGGCCGCACGCCGTAGTCATCCCCGCGCAAGCGGGGACCCATGTTCGGCCGGGTACAATGGATCCCCGCTTTCGCGGGGATGACAGTTGTGTAGGTAGTACCTGAACCCTGAACCCTGCCTCCTGAACCCTGGCAGTTCCCGCCCCGCCTCCTGAACCCTCGCAGTTCCCGCTTCCCGCCTGGTTCTTCCTTGCGTCGCCGGTCCCAACCCCTACTATACACGTTATCCCAGTCGCACCTTTTGCAAGCGGGTCCCGTTTTCCGGAACTCGCCATCCTCGCCCGCTGCCAGCCCATCCCCGCCTGAGATACGGCCGGGTCGGAGAATCAGGAAATGATCGGAGCTCCCTCCTTCATCCGCCGCGCGCGAACGGCGCGCGTCATCTCGCTCATGTCCGTAGCGACGCTCGCGCTCCCCACTCCCGCGCTCCACGCGCAGGGCACGAGCGCGTCGAGCGCGGTGGCACAGCTCTCCCCGAAGCGCATCCCCACCGCGCGGGAGCTCGCCTCGCAGGTCGAGGTTCGCCGCACCACCCACGGCGTTCCGCACATCGAGGCGGAGAACCTCACTGCCATGGCGTACGCGCTCGCCTACGTGCAGTGCGAGGACTACGGCGATCGCGTGCCCCTCTCGCTCCTCGGCGCGAGTGGCCAGATGGGGCGCTGGTTCGGGAAGGACAGCATGGAGGGCGACTTCAACGCGCGGCTCGCCTACCGCCGAGCCGTGGAGGCGTACCCACTCCTCGACCAGGACCTCCGCGACGTGTACGAGGGCTTCGCGGTCGGCGTGAACCGCTACATCGAGCTTCACCCCGAGGAGTTCCCGGAGGGATTCGCGCCCCACTTCACCGGGTATGACGTCCTCGCGGGCGATGTGAGCGTGGTCTCGCCCGCTCGCGCCCGCCGCTTTCTCATGCGAGTGGATCCCGACCTGCGCCGCCGCTCCCGCGCCGTCGCCGACGAGAGCGAGGGAGCGGAAGAGACGGAGGCGCCGTTCAGCACCGCGAGCGCGCCGCTCGCGCCGGGCGAGGACAAGCCCGACGTCGGTTCCAACGCCTGGGCTTTCGCGCCGAGCCGCACAAAGTCGGGGCACGCCATCCTTCTTCGGAACCCGCACCTCGACTGGAGCGCCGGCTACTACGAAGCGCACGTGAAGGTGCCGGGGAAGCTCGAGTTCTACGGCGACTTCCGCATCGGCGGTCCCTTCGGAGTCATCGGCGGCTTCAATCGCTACCTCGGCTTTGCGACCACCAACAACGCGCCGCTGCTCGGCCAGATCTACGCCTTCCAGGCCGACACCACGCAGGTGGACCACTACATGCTCGACGGCGCATCGGTGCCGCTCCAACGCGAGCTCGTGAGCGTGGAGTTCCGAAACGGCGGGGCGCTCGCGCGCGAGACGCGCGAGATCCTGCGCACGCCGTACGGGCCAGTCATCTACCGCGGCGACGGGAAGGTCTACGTCCTCCGCTTCGCGCTCGACAACGACTATCGTGCCGGCGAGCAGTTCCTCCGCATGATGCAGGCGAAGTCGCTGAAGGAGTGGAAGGACGCGATGCGAATGGGCGCACGTCTCTCATCCAACTTCACCTACGCCGATCGCGACGGGAACATCTTCTACGTGTGGAACGGCGCGGTGCCGCGGCTCCCGCTGCCGAGTGGAGGCGACACGCTCGCCATCCCGGTGAGCACCACGGCGGACATCTGGACGCGCTACATCCCCTTCGACTCGCTCCCGCAGCTTCTCAACCCGAAGGGCGGCTACGTCCAGAATTCCAACGATCCGCCGTACTACACCAATCTCCACCAGATCCTCGACCCGGATCGCTACCCCGACTACTTCCCCGAGCCCCGGCTCGGCCTGAGGACGCAGCTCTCGCTGCAGCTCGTAGACACGAAGAAGAAGTTGAGTCTCCAGGACGTGATCGCGCTCAAGCACTCGTATCGCATGCTATTGGCCGACCGCGTGCGCGACGACCTCGTGAAGCTCGTGCGCGCATCCAATCCACCGCCCGATGTGAGCGCAGCGATAGATGTGATAGCGAAGTGGGACAAGACCGTGGCGCCGGAGAGCAGGGGCGGGACGCTCTTCGAGAGCTGGTGGCGCCGCTACATAGACCACACGCGTGCCGACACCATGTACGCGGTGCAGTGGAGCACCGACGCTCCCACGTCTACGCCGCGCGGCATCCGCTTCCCCGATCGCGCGGTGGAGGCGTTCACCTGGGCGGTGAACGATACGCGCCGGAGATATGGAAGCGTGGACGTCCCCTGGGGCGACGTGCACCGCGCGCGCGTGGGTGACGTGGACGTCCCCGTGGGCGGCTGCAGCGGCGACATCGGCTGCTTCCGCGTCCTCTGGTACAGGGACGATCCCGACGGGAAGCGCAGCGTACGAGGCGGCGACGGCTGGATACTGGGAGTGGAATTCGGCGACCAGCCCCGCGCCGTGTCGGTTCTCGCCTACGGCGAGTCTCCGCGCGAGGACTCCCCCTTCCACTCCGACCAGGCCGCGATGTTCGCGCGCGGCGAAGTGAAGCCGGTGTTGTGGAGCGAGAAGGACATCGAGGCGAATACGGTGAGGGAGTATCGGCCGGGGGAGGGGAAGTAGAGGGAGAGAGAAAGCAGAAAGCAGAAAGCAGAAAGCAGTGAAAACCTCCAAGGCTGTCATCCCCGCGGAAGCGGGGATCCTTGTTACAGAACCCGAACCCGGATCCCCACTTCCGCGGGGATGACGGCCTTGGGGAGGCGAGGGCTCGCGTCGGGGAGCACAGAGTGTGAGCTTGTGCAACATGAAGAATTCGACTGCTATCATCGCCCTGGCACTGTGTGCCGGCTGCAGCTCGGCCACGAAGAAGGCGGCGCCCACGCGCATGCCGCCCGTGGTCGTTTCAGAGCCGGCGACGCCGAATCCGGGAGCCGCGCTCGATTCCACGCGTGTGCTCCAGGCGCGGCTCGCGGCCGCGGACTCGATCATCGACGCCTGGGTGAGCGCGGAGAAGGTGCCGGGAGCAGTGTTCCTCGTCTCGCGCGACGGACAGGTAGTGCACCATCGCGCCTTCGGCTACGCGCAGCTCTACGACTACGAGATGCACCGAGTAGCCGACCCGCCGGCGATGGACACCTCCACGATGTTCGACCTTGCGTCGGTCACGAAGGTGATGGCTACCACCTTCGCGGTGATGATGCTCGTGGACCAGGGGAAGGTGCAGCTCGACGCGCCGGTGTACACGTACCTTCCCGACTTTCGCGAC